>NZ_JANLOF010000014.1:0-31704 GCF_025466135.1 Pseudomonas sp. 14P_5.3_Bac1
CCCACACAAGCCGCTTCCACATTGGATCTCCAGTGGAGAGCCAATGTGGGTTGAAGCCTTACTGCATATTGATGATGACTTCTTCCTGCCACTTCTGCGGCAGTGCCTTGGAGGTCTTCTCCCAAGCATCGGCATCCTTGATCGGCGTGACTTTCTTGTATTGCTCGTTCGGCAGCAGCTTGGCCTGCACGTCAGCCGGCAAGGTCAAGTGCTCGGCACGGATCGGACGGGCGTTGCCGCGCGCCAGGTTGGTCTGGCCGGCGTCGCTGAAGATGTACTCACGGGTCAGCTTGGCGGCGTTCGGGTGCTTGGCGTATTTGTTGATGATGGTGGTGTAGCCGGAAATCACCGAGCCGTCCGATGGGATCAGCACCACGTAGTCATCCGGGTTGGCCATCTTGGCTTTGTAGCTCAGGCCGTTGAAGTCCCAGACCACGCCCACTTCGACTTCGCCTTTTTCCATGGTGGCGATGGTCGGGTTGGCCAGCGACAGGCGGCCTTGCTTGGCGATGTCGGCAAACATCAGCAGCGCAGGCTGGATGTTCTTCTCGTCGCCACCGTTGGCCAGGGCTGCCGCGAGCACGCCGTTGGCGGCCTGGGCGGCGGTGCTCACGTCACCGATGGAAACCTTGTATTTGCCGGTTTTCAAGTCAGCCCAGCTTGTTGGAGCTTCGGAGCCGTGCAGCAGCTTTTTATTGACGATAAAGGCGATGGTGCCGGTGTAGGCCAGGGCCCAGTTGCCGTCTTTATCTTTTGCCCAGTCCGGCACTTGCGCCCAGGTGCTCGGCTTGTACGGTTGGGCCACGCCCTGTTTCACCGCAATCGGGCCGAAGGCGGCGCCGACGTCACCGATATCGGCGCTGGCGTTGTCTTTCTCGGCGGCGAACTTGGCGATTTCCTGGGCCGAGCTCATGTCGGTGTCGATGTGCTTGAGGCCGTAGGTCTTGGCCAGGTCTTCCCAGGTGCCTTTCCAGTTGGCCCAGTCATCGGGCATGCCGACGCTGTTGACGGCGCCTTCGGCTTTCGCGGCGGCTTCCAGAGTCTTTAGATCGGTATCAGCAGCCATGGCGGCGGTGCACATGGCAATGGTCGAGCCTAACAGTGATGCCAGGAAAAGCTTTTTCATCCGAAGCTCCTTTGGGCGTTTTCAACGCGGCGTTTTTATGAACGTTTGCGGTGGTGTTGGTCTAGGTCAGAGCAATACCTGAGCCAATCTAGGCTCGGTGCATGACAGTTTCATGTCGATGTCGTTTTTAAATCGCTTTTATCGCGCAGTGCAGGCTTAGCGTAGACCATGCTCAAGTGCCCGCAGGACCTGGACTTGGCCGATGTATTGCAGGGTGTGGTGCAGGGCGCGGACAGGGACTGTCATCTGTCGGTCATCTGTAATGCCTAGGCTGGCAAGCAGAAGCAAAAGCCCATTTACGGAGCGGTATGTGCACCTGAACGGTGCTGGTCTAGTCCAGATAGGTAACGTTGATGCGTGATGAGGCAATCAAGGCGGTGACATCCATCGGCCTGGCGCTGCAAGAGCAGATCGACCACGGCCTGTTGCCGCCTGCGAGTAAATTGCCCGCCGAGCGCAAGCTCAGCGAGTTGTTTGGTACCACTCGCATTACCGTGCGGGAAGCCTTGTTACAGCTGGAAGCCCAAGGGCAGATTTACCGTGAGGAGCGCCGTGGCTGGTTTGTCTCGCCGCCACGGCTGGCCTACAACCTGATGCAACGCAGCCACTTCCACGCGATGGTTGGGGATCAGGGCCGGGTGGCGTCTACCGAAGTGATTTCTGCGCGGCTGCAACCGGCGTCGGCGGCGGTGTGTGCGTGGTTGCAGTTGCCGGCGCTGTCGAGTGTGATCCAGATCTGCCGAGGCCGGCGGATTGATGGGCGCCTGGTGTTGTATGTGGAGCACTACCTGAACCCGCAGTATTTTCCGGGGATTCTGGCGTGTGATCTGAATCAGTCGATGACCGAACTGTATGCGCGCAAGTACGACCTGCACTATGGCCGCGTGCGCTTTGAAATCGTACCGACGTCACTGCCGGTGGAAGCCGCCGCCGCGTTGCGCGTGTCGGTGGGCAGCCCGGGGTTGCGCATTGCTCGGGTCAACTATGACCAGCACCAGCGGTTGATCGACTGCGACCTGGAGTTCTGGCGCCATGATGCGATTCATGTGGGCGTGGATGTGGTGTGACATTCGGGTGCTGGGCTGGCCGATAGTCAGCGGATGCACCGCGAGCTTAATGTGGGAGCTGGCTTGCCTGCGATGCGGGCGCCTCGGTACATCAGGCAAATAACATTGATGCTATCGCAGGCAAGCCAGCTCCCACACTTGAACCGAGATCGACTTGAAGAATCGCTCGCCTATGGCGTCAGTGTCTTGATCACCTGATCCACGTTGCCTTCCAGCTCCGCTACCGGGTCGGTACCGTCGACGTTCAACACCAATAGCTGCGCACCGGATGCCGTCACTGCTGCTTTCACCGCTTCGCTCGGTTGACGATGGTGCAGCACCACGGCCACGTCGCTGTCTTTCAAACTGGCGGTTAACCCCTGTAGCGCTTCGGGTGTCCAGTCTGCGTCCGGCCGTGCATCGGTGCTGACCACTTCCAGGTTCAAACTGCTGACCAGGTACGCAAAGTGATCGCTCAGGCTGACCACGCTCAGGTTATCGGCCTGCGCCAGTCGCGCTTCGCTGTCGGCGTTGAGTTTGAGCAGGCGTTGCTTGAGGGCGGCGAGGTTGGCATCAATCGTCGGTTTGGCATTCGGCGCCAGCCGGCTCAGGTCGGCGGCCATCACATCGGCCATGCGCCCCATATTGTTGCTTGACTGCCAGGGCTGGCTGTTCAGCCCGTCGGTGCTGCCTGGTTGCACGGCAATGCCCGGCAGGCCGCCGTCCACCGGGCGCGCAGCGTCGATTTCAACGATGCGGATATTGCTGCGCCGCGCCACCGGATACAGCGGGTCATCCGACCACAACGAGCGCAGGCCGATGGCGGCGTCGGCGTCCAGTGCCAGGCTGTTCAACGCGGGTGCGCCACGGCCGGTGAAATAAGACACTTGCCGCGAGCCGGGCAAATTGGCGGGGGCGGCGCGTTCCAGTGTCACCCCGGTGCCTTTGAGCAGCACCTCGGCCAAGCCGTAAGTGATGGGCAACGAGGCCAGGACTTTGACCGGCTTCTTTGCTTTGGTCAGGGCGGCATGGCCGAGACCTTGGTTGACTTTGAAGTCGTTGGGATTAAAACCATCGACGGCCGCCAGCGCCGAGGTGCTGATCAAACAGGCGATGGCCAGGGCCAGTGGGCGAAGTACAGGGCACATTATCCAAGATTCCCTTTGAGGCTGGGCACGGTGCCGCGCGCGATGGCGGCGAAGGCGAAGGCGATACCGGCGACCAGAATGATCGCGGCGCCGGACGGGATAGGCAGGTCGAAGATGATCGGCAGCAGGATGCCGCACAGCGTGCTCACGGTGGCGATCACGACCGACACCCAGAAAAAACCTTTGAGCGACTGGCTCAGCAGGCGCGCGGCCGCGGCTGGAATCACCAGCAGGGCGCCCACCAGGATCGCGCCGATGACCTTGACCGCCGCCACGGTGATCAGCGTCACCAGAATCACGAACAGGTAGTCCAGGGTCTTCACCGCCACGCCGCGCACGGCAGCCAGTTGCGGGTTGAAGCTGGCCAGCATGATGCGGTTGTACAGCGGCAACGCCAGCGCCATCACCAGCGAACCCACCACGGCCAGTACCAGCAAATCATTGCCGTTGACCGTCAGCACCGAACCAAACAGCACGTTTTCCAGAATGTGCACGTTGATCTTGCCCGCCAGAATCAGCAACAGGCTCGCGCCCAACGCCAGCGACACGGAGAGGAACACGCCGATCAAGGTGTCCGGCGCCAGGCCGGTGCGGTTGCGCAGGTAATTGAGCAGGATGCCGAACAGCAGGCAGTAGCCGAACAGTGCGCCATACGGCCCGGTATAGGGTTCACCTAACAGAATGCCCACGGCTACGCCGGTCAGCGCGGCATGCCCGACCGCTTCGGAGAAAAAAGCAAAACGCTTGACCACCACCAGCGTGCCCAGGCCACCCAGTACCGGGCCGATCAGCAAGCCGGCGAGCAAGGCATTGACCACAAACCCATAGGCCAGCGCTTGCGGCAGATAGCCGGAAGAGGCCCAGCCCTGGACCATCAGACGAAACGCTTCATAACTCATGGTGCCGGGCTCCGTGGGTGAGTGGAGAACAGGGTCAGCAGGCGATCGGGTGTCAGTGCCGCTTTCGGCGTGGCGTCGAACAGCACGCGACGGTTCAGGCCAGTCACACGGTCGGCCAGGCGGCCCACGGCTTCGAGGTCGTGCTCGATCCACAGCACGGTGATTCCGGCCAGGCGCCAGTCATTCAGCAGGCGTTCGAAAACCTGAATGCCGGCTTCATCGAGCGCCGACATCGGTTCATCCAGCACCAGCAGGTGCGGAGCCGGAATCAGGCCCTGGGCCAGCAATACACGCTGACGCTCGCCGCCCGACAACGCGCCCATGCGGCGTTTACGTTTGTCCTGCATGCCCACCCGCTCCAGTGCCTCGCCGATTGCCCCGGCGTAGTGCCTGGACAGACCGAGAAACGCCGGGCGCCGTTGACACATGGCGGCCATGAAATCGTCGACGGTCATCGGCAAGCCACGGTCGAACTCCAGCGCCTGGGGGACATACCCGATGGTGCCGGGCGTGGCCTGCCAGTGCAGGCGCAAGTGGCCCTGATGCGGCATCTGCCCCAGCAGGGTCTTGATCAGCGAGCTTTTACCGCCGCCGTTCGGGCCTACCAATGCATGGATGCTGCCCGGCTCTACCTTCAAGCTCACACCGTCAAGAATGGTGGTGCGGCCCAGGGTCAGCGACACCGAGTCGAACTCGATTGTCGGGCCAATGCTGGCCACCTTCAGTTGCTCCGCCGCCGTCATGCCCCGGACTCCTGAATCGCCCGCACCACGGTGTTGAGGTTGCCGGTCATTTCCACTTCGTACTTCTCAGGCGTGTATTGGCCATAGGAAATATGCGACAGCGGGTACAGTTTCACGCCGGATTCGCGCTGGATGGTCTCGACATAGGTGGACGGGAAATCCATCTCCGAGAAGATCACCTTCACATCCAGCGCGCGCAGTTCGTCGATGGTCTTTTTCAACTGGCTGGGGCTTGGTTCGATGCCGTGGGCGGGCTCGACCACAGCCGTGACTTCCAGGCCGAATTCGCGCAGCAGGTAGTCGTAGGCTGCATGCACGGTGGCCACGCGCAGGTCGGGGTTGGGCGCGCTGGTCAGCTTGGCCAGGGCGTCGGCGCGCATCTGGCGCAGGCGCTTGCCGTAGGCGCGGGCGTTCTGGGTGTAAGCCCTGGCGTTGTCCGGGTCGAGTTTGCCCAGCTCGCGGGCGATGTTGTTGACCTGGGCAATGGATGCGCTGATCGACAGGAAGGTGTGCGGGTTGACCACCTTGCCTGCACCGCGCGCGGCATTGCCGGTGGCAGCCAGCAGTGGCACGTTGGCGTTGGCCTCGATCACCGGGATGTCCGGGCGCTCGCTGGTGGCGATCATGCGGTCGGCGAAATCGTCATGGCCGACGCCGTTGAGCACGATCACGTCGAGGGTGCCGATGCGCTTGATGTCTTCGGCGCGCGGCTCGTAGGCGTGTGGGTTGAAACCGGCCGGTATCAATGGCACCACCTCGGCCTTGTCGCCGACGATGTTGGTCACGTAGCTGTAATAAGGGTGCAGGGTGATGCCGATTCGCAGGCGTTTGGCCGCCTCGGCGTTCGCCAAAGGCGCCAGCAGCAAGCTGAACAGGCTGACCAGCAACAGGCGCAACAGGGGAGATGAAATAGACATGGGCACTCGGTCTTCTCGGGTCAGTGACGGTGCTGGCGCGTGACGCCGGCATCGAATTGCGCGACCACCTGCTGCCAGCCGGCCGCGATCAGCGCCTGGTCAGTGAGGTCGGAAGGGGCGGCGAGGTTGGCCTGGCGGTTGAGCCAGATATCCGGCTCGGCGCCGTGCACGCGCATCAGCAGCGAGCCGCTGATGCTGGGCGTCTGGCTCACGCCCAAGTAGGCCGAGGGCTCCAGCAATTGCCAGCGATGGTCGCCACGGCTGACCGAACTGGCGTCCTGGGCAAACGGCGCAAACCCTTCTTCGGCCAATTGTTCAGGCGTCGGCAGGGCGCCTTGCTCCTGTTGCAGCAACTGGATTTCGTCCAGGGTCACCCGCAGGTCGGCGTAGATGCCTTGCTCGGAGGCGCTGAGGTCGCGGCGTGCATCCAGCTGGTGGCTGGGCAGCGCTGCAACTTCCTGGGTTTCACCGTGCAGGGCGACCACCGAGCCTGCCACCGCCAGGATGATCAGGCACAGCAATAGCACGTAGAGGGTTTCGTGGCCGGCACCGGCGGGGCGTACAACCTGTGTGGTGCTCATTGAGGTTGGATATCCGCTTGGTCGATTTCCACCACGTGACCGGGGCCTGCGTCAAACAGCACATAAAACTCGGCGGCGGGCTTCTTGAAAGTCAGGGTCGAGTCCTGGCCGAGCTTGCCGGGCAGCAGGATGGTTTCGTCGTAGCCGATCACGTCCAGGGTCACGCCCGGGGCGCCGCTGCCGTCGGAGAAACCGCCGGTGCACTGGATCTGCTCGCCGGGGATTTCCTTGCATTCGCACATCGGGTTGTGGGCGAAGGCGGTGGTACTGAAACCGGCGCACAGCAACAGCGCTGCACCGGCGCGGGTCAGGCGCATCAACGTCATGGTTTGACTCCTTGCTTGTTCAGCCAGGCAATAGTGGCAGGCGAGGCCTGGCTTAGCGGGATGGAACCCTGGTGCATCGTGCCGTCCCAGCCTTCCATGGTGATCCACAGTTCGGCGTCGGCCGGCGTGCGTTCCGGCACCGGCAGGGCGGCGCCCATGCGGTACGGCGTGCCGAAGAAGATCACTCCGGCGGCGCGCAGGCTGCGCGGCTTGCCGATACGCAGGTAAGTGGCCTTGACCTGCTCGGCGCAGGTGTCGCACAGGGCGGCATTGAAAAATTTCATCGGGCCGGCCGGGTCCGGGCGCGGGCCTTCATTGCGGAATTCGGCGAGTTTCAGGCTCCAAGGCCCGACCTGCACGTCACCGACCACTCGCTCACCAATGCCGGTGTCGCCGCGAAACAACGCGGCATCGGCAAAGTACTTGGGCATGAACCCCAGCGGCACCAGCAACAGCAGGATGTTGATATGGAACCGCCATTTCAGCCAAAAGGCGCGCAGCGGCGAAGGCGGTGTTGCAGCACTGACCTTGCTCATTATTTGGCCTCCGAGGTTTCAGCCTGCAGGGCTGCAGCGGCAGCAGGCGCCCGTTGGGTCTTGGCTTCGCGCTTGAGTGCATTGAGGGTCGCCAGCGCGGTGCGTTTGGTCCAGATCAGCAGGCCGCTCAACACCATCATGCTCAGCACCAGGCCGAAGAACGCCCAGATCAGCTTGATCCACAGCCCGCCAAAGTCGCCGGTGTGCAGCGGGCGCATGGATTCGGTGACGAACTCCAGCGTCGAGCGATCGGAGAGCAGGTGCGACACCGCGATTTCACCGCTGTAGGGGTTGAGTTGAGCGGTCTGGAACATCAACGGGTACCAGCCGCGCCCGCCGATTTGCAGGTGGCTGTAGGCGTTGAGCGGCAGGAACACGAATGTGGCGTCCAGCCCTGGAATGCGCTGGGTGGCGATTTCGATGGCTTCGTCCAGCGCGATCATCGGTGCCGGCACGCCGGGCGCCGACATCGGCACTTTCTCGCGGGCAATCACTGGGACGATCGGTTCGCTGGAGATGGAAATCTGGTTGTCGCCCAAAATCGCCTGGATCAAGAACCAGGTGCCGGTGATGGAAATCACCGCGATAAACCAGATCGACCAGATACCACTCAGGCGGTGGAAGTCGCCCCAGAAGATTCGCGCGCCGTGGCGGATGCGCAGGGTAGGGCGCAGAAACCCTTTCCAGAAGCGCTTGTACACCACCAGCCCGGTTACCAGCGACGCCAGCAACGGCAGGCCGAGCGCCGAAACCAGGTACCAGCCCCAACTGAAGCCGTTGGTGAACGGCACCAGCCACCAGCCATGCAGAGCGCGGGTAAATTGCTTGAAATCGAACGACGGGCTGATGCCTTGGATCGCCCCGGTGTACGGGTTGACGTAGACCTCCACGGAACGCCCGTCCGGGTAGCTGAGGTCGACACTCAGCGCAAAGTGCGTTTCGTCCGGGCGGATGATCGATTGCACGATCACCTGGGGTTCTTCGCGCTTGATGGCGGCAATCACCTGGTCAAAGCTCAGCATTTGGGCATCATCCGCCGGCTTGCTCGCGCGGATATCCGGGTTGGCCAGCCAGACGATTTCCTGGCTGACCACCGCCAGGGTGCCGGTGACGCAGACGATCAGTACAAAAAACCAGATGGGCAATGCCAGCCAGCTGTGTACGAGAAACCAGAGTTTTGAGCGTGACTTCTTCGACATGTGAATGCGGGTCTTGATCGGAGAGGGGCGAAGGAGGCCCGGAAAAGGCCGGTCGTAGCTTTTGCTGACGCGACGGGCTGTATCTAAGTTAAGACGGATGAGGTCTGGAAATCCCTAAGCCGGATATGAAAGAAAATGTTTCAGGTTTCCATTCAAAGTGCTGACAGGGCCTTCATCGAACACGAAACATGTTCCAAGCCATCACCCGGTCGCCATTGATAGGGCCCAAGGGCTGCGTAGGATGGATTTATACCGTTGAGCCCGCCTCCAGAAACGTGAGCCCTGAGAAAAATGACTGCCAGAACCCTCTACGACAAACACATCGATTCCCACACGGTGTGCCCCCTGGATGACCAGGGCCATGTCCTGCTTTACATAGACCGCCAGGTGATCAACGAATACACCAGCCCCCAGGCCTTCAGCGGCCTGCGCGATGCCGGGCGTGAGGTGTGGCGCCCCGGCACGGCGCTGGCGGTGGTCGACCATGTAAACCCCACCACGCCCAAGCGCATCGCGGCGATGCCCGACGCAGGCGGGGCGCGGCAAGTTTCGTACCTGGCCGAAAACTGCCGCGATTTCGGCATCGAGCTGCTGGATATCCTCGACAAACGCCAAGGCATCGAACACGTGATTGCCCCGGAGCAGGGCTTTATCCTGCCGGGCATGGTGATCGCCGCCGGCGACAGCCACACCACCACCTACGGTGCGCTCGGCGCGTTCGGGTTTGGCATCGGCACTTCGGAGGTCGAGCACCTGCTGGCCTCGCAGACGCTGGTCTACAAACGCCTGAAAAGCATGCGCGTGACGGTTGAAGGCGACCTGGCGCCAGGCCTCACGTCCAAGGACGTCATCATGGCCTTGATCGGCAAGATCGGCGCATCCGGTGCCACCGGCTACGCCATCGAATTTCGCGGTTCCACCATCGACGCGTTGAGCGTCGAGGCACGCATGACTATCTGCAACATGGCGGTCGAAGCCGGTGCGCGCGGCGCCTTCATGGCGCCGGACGAAAAAGTCTTCGCCTACCTCAAGGGCAAACCCCGCGCGCCCAAGGGCAAGTTATGGGAGCAGGCACTTGTGGGCTGGCGCCAACTGCATTCGGACGCCGACGCCGTGTTCGACCAGGAAGTGCACCTGGATGCCCACACCCTGGAACCCATGGTCACCTGGGGCACCAGCCCCGACCAGGCTGCGCCCATTGGCGCCCGCGTGCCCGACCCGCAGGACGTCAGCGACCTGATCCTGCGCCAGGACATGCGCCGTGCCCTCAACTACATGGGCCTGGAAGCCGGCATGCCGCTGAGCGACATCGTCATCAGCCATGCGTTTATCGGCTCCTGCACCAATGCCCGTATCGAAGACCTGCGCGACGCCGCCAGCGTGGTGCGCGGCAAACACGTGGCCGAGCACGTACGGGCGATGATCGTGCCCGGCTCCACCGAGGTGCGCGACCAGGCCGAGGCCGAAGGGTTGGCGGCGATCTTTATCGACGCCGGCTTCGAGTGGCGCCAGTCCGGCTGCTCGATGTGCCTGGCGATGAACGACGATGTGCTGGCCCCCGGCGACCGCTGTGCCTCCAGCACCAACCGCAACTTTGAAGGCCGCCAGGGCGCCGGCGCGCGCACGCACTTGATGAGCCCGGCAATGGTCGCCGCTGCCGCGATCACCGGCCGCCTCACTGATATTCGCCACTTTGGAGACCGTGCATGAGCCTGCAATCTTTTACTGTGGTCACCGGCAAGGCCGCGCCGATGCTGGCGGCCAATATCGACACCGACGTGATCATGCCCAAGCAGTTTCTCAAAGGCATCGACCGCAGCGGCCTGGACCGGGGGCTGTTCTTCGATCTGCGCTTTCTGGCGTCCGGCGAGCCCAACCCCGCGTTCGTGTTGAACCAGCCGGGCTGGCAGGGCGCATGCTTCATGGTCGTCGGGCCCAACTTCGGCTGCGGGTCCAGCCGCGAGCACGCGGTGTGGGGCTTGAAACAAATGGGCATTCGCGCGCTGATCGGCAGCAGTTTTGCCGGGATCTTTTATGACAACTGCCAACGCAACGGGGTGTTGCTGATCACCCTGGACGAAGCGCTGCTGCACACACTCGCACAGGCTGTCAGCCAGGCAGACCAGGCGCAGATCAGTGTCGACCTGGAGGCTCAGCAGATTCGTCTGGCGGATGGCCAGGTCATTGCGTTCCAGATCGACACCTTGCGCAAGACCGCGCTGCTGCTGGGCCTGGATGCCATTGGCAGCACGTTGCAGCGCAGTGAGCACATCAAAGCATTTGAACGCGAGCATTTGGCTGCCAACCCTTGGCTCAGTTGATAAACACGTAGTTATATAAGTAGCCAACACAGCGCCCTCTTTAATAAGAGGGCGTTTTTGTGTGCTATTTACTTTTCAAATAACAGTCATTAAATGCCGGCTTCGCCCATTATTACGGGGGGTGTGGCCAGTTGAAAGAATAATCCCGGAAAACCCACGAGGGTATTGGGTTGACACCCCGCAGACCATCGGCTTAAGTGGGGGCTGGCTTGGAAAGTCAGCACATTATAAGAAAGGGAAGTTAATACTATGACCGTTGAGTTAGTGAGTGGTTATGTCTCTTGGGTGTCGGTGATCACGTTAATAACCTGATTGCGCGCGCTCGCCTGTAAACGATTGTCTTTGTTGCAGATAGTAATGTTGTTCCGGTCCAGGAATGGCAGGCATTTATCTGCCCTTAACATAAGTTAAAACACAGAGAGTACATACTCATGTCGATTTTTGATCAGGCCACCCATCGCTCGGTGCAATGGCAAGATTGGCGCTGGCAGCAAAAGAACGCCCTGCGTGATGAACCGGCCTTGCGCATTGCCTGCGGGGGGTGGAGTGAGGAAATAACGGCGCATATCGAGCACAACTTGCAAGACCGCAAGATGCAGATCACGCCTTATTACATTGATCTGATCAAGCGCTCACTCACCAACGGCCCGATAACCGACCATCCGCTGTGGCGCCAGGTAGTGCCGTACTGGAGCGAGCAGGTGGCGGGCGATTACGACGGGACGTCGGAGAACTGGGAACTCGGGCATGAGATGAAAACGCCCATCTGCCAGCACAAGTACGACAACCGCGTGATCCTGCGCATGACCAACACCTGCAATGCCTATTGCCAGTTCTGCTTTGAGGCACTGCGCACCTTGCAGGTCGGCACGGACAAGCCCAACGCCAGCACCGACTCATTCAAGGATTCGGTGGCGTACATCCGCAGCAACCCGGCAATTGAAGAGGTGATCCTCAGCGGCGGAGACCCGTTGATGCTGGCCGACCGCAGGCTGGAAGAAAACCTCGCGGCGTTGCGTTCGATCCGCGACGACCTGCTGATTCGAATCCATTCACGGGCGTTGAGTTTCAACCCGTTCCGGGTAACCGATGAATTGGTGGCCATGCTCAAGAAGTACAACGTCAATGCATTTGGGGTGCACGTTTGCCACCCGCTTGAACTGACGGCTGATTTTGCGGCGGCGGTTAAACGTATTCAGAGTGCCGTGCCGATAGTGTTCTCCAACATGCCATTGTTGCGCGGCGTCAATGATGATGAAGCCACCTTGCATAAACTCTTTATTGATCTTTATCGTCTGGGCGTAAAACCGTATTACTTGTATCACTTCATGCCTTTTTCGCCGGGGGCGTCCGAATATAAAGCCTCGATCAGCCAGGCGATCGCTATTATGGATCGTCTCAAACGGCGCGTGTCGAACATTGCCCTGCCCGAATATGTACTGCCGCACGCACAAGGCAAGTTTACGGTGCCGTTGCTGGACTTTGAAAAGCCTGAAGACTTGCCCCATTTTGAAGTGCACGACGGGCAGCGCCATTATCGTTTCCGTAATTGGGAAGGGCACTGGTGCAGTTGGCAGGATGCCTGAATCAACTCACGGAAGAGGCAACGATGGTCATGAAGCAAGAGGCGGTTCTTTTTATTGATGTCGATGACAGTGCCACGGTGCGTTACAACTACCGCGAGCCGCACTTTGCGGTCGCCCGCGCACAAGGCCTGGCCTGTTTAACCGCCGGGGTCGCGGGGCGTCATCACCTGCAGCGACTGCGCGACGACAGTGATGAAGTGTTCCTGCTCGACGCATTAAGCGAACAATCGATTCTGGACCTGGTGGGCCGGCTGGACGGGCGTTACCAGATTCGCGCGATTTTCTGCCAGGCCGGGCACCCGTCTGCATTGGGCGAAGTGGGCTGCATCGTTGCAAACACCTGCAAGCGCCTGGGACTGGTGCACAGCAGTGCCGAGGCGATTGCAGCGTGCAATAACAAGTACCTGATGCGCAGCGTGCTGCAAAAACATGGGCTGCGCTCGGTGCCGTTTGCGCTGTGCAATAACGAGCAGGCGCTTCAAGCCGGCGCCGAGCGGGTGGGCTATCCGCTCATTGCCAAACCGCCTTTTGGCGGTGCGTCGGCCTTTATCAAGAAGTGCTCCAACTGGGCCCAGTTGCGCAGCCATTACGCGCAGTTCGTGAGCGGCCACGGCGCGGCGGCTTACGCGGATTTTTACGGTTGCGCGCACCGTTTGCCGGCAGTCGACGGGCAGGCGTGCGAGTACATTCCGGGGCGTAGCATCCTGCTCGAAGGCTACATCCCGGGCATTGAAGGCAGCGTGGAGTGCGTGGTTGTCGGCGAGCGCATCCACGCGCTGCTGATCAACGAGAAACTCATGCTGACCGAGCGCAGCGGCACCGTGTTGGAGAACCTGCTGATTTCTCCGCCGACCTCTTTCACGGCCGAGCAGTGCGAGCAGATCCGCACGTACGCCACGGCATGCCTGCGCGCGGTCGGGCTGACCAACGCGGTGGTGCATTTTGAATTTCGCATGACCGATCAAGGCCCCGTGGTCATTGAGATCAACCCGCGCGTGGGCGGGCTGTATGTCAACGCGGCGTTCCGGGACCTGGCCGCGATCAATCCGTACCAACTGTATCTGTCGCTGCTGCTGGGCGAGCCGGACGTTAACGCGCAACTGGAGGCTGGCGCGCACAAAGTCGCCAACGGCAACCAGCACTACGCGATGCTGGCGATTTACCCGGAGCACAGTGGCCGCTTCAAGGGGATCGAGGGCGTGCAGTTTCTCGATCATCACGCCGCGGTGCTGGAGTACGCGCAACTGGACGCCGGCCACTGCCTCGACGCCGATATCGAGGAGCACTATTTGCTCAAGTGCTGGGCCAAGGTCGACGGTGCCGCCGACGCTCACGCCGTGCATGACGCGATCAGGCACAACCTGCACGTGATCATCGAGGATAAGGTTTAGCGCTATGGACATCCCACAGCTCTCTGCGCATTTGCGCGACCATCACTACTGCCATCGCCGCGACTATGGCGCGTTGATCGGCGTTGAGCCCGGGCAGGAGCAGAGCTTTCGTGCCTACTGGGCCAACCTGGTGCGGGACGAGGCATTCAAGGCATACACCCACCGCGAGCGCCGCATCCTGCGCTATCGTTTATTGCCTTCGCGGCAGTTGCAGCTCGACCGCAACACCGCGTTCACGTCGCCGGTCACCTACGCCGTCAATTATCGGCAGGGCGTGAACCATTTGAGCTATTGCGAGGACGGTTTTATCGAGCACCCGCTGATGCAGAAGCTGTTGGCCACCGACCTTGCAGTGATTGCCCCGCACTTGGGCGAGCAGGCGTATACGATCGATATTCACCAGTTCCGCGTTCGCGCGGATGGGCAATCGAGCAGTCCGACGACCTCGGGGATTCACCAGGATGGCCTGGACTGGGTGTTCATGCACTTCATTGGGCAGAGCAACACGGTGCCGGTGGTTTCGGAAGTATTTACCTCGCCGGCCGAGCAAAGCCGGGTGTTCAACCTGGCGATGGAGGCGTTTCTGGAAACCATCGTGATCAACGACCGTGGGCTCTACCATCGCGCCAGCGATGTGCGGCCCCATGCCGATGCGGCGCCGGCCTGGCGCGACGTGCTGCTGGTGAGCCTGCGCGGCGTGCCGACTGACGAAGAGGCGCAACCTGCATGAGCCATGATCCGCAGCTGACCCTGTCGACCCGCAATGCCCGCTTGATCATCTTTGCCCGCGGCGTGTCGGATTTTGGCGCGTTCCTCAACCTGGTGGCGCTGTCCACTTACGTTTACTGGCTCAGCCAGAGCGTGGTGTTTGTCAGTGTGTTTCTGGCGTGCCGCGTCACCGGCGGGATAGTCGCCAGCCTGTTCGGCATTCCGTTTTTTCGGCGTTTTCCCGGACGCAGCACACTGGCCGGGCTGGACCTGGCCAGGGCATTGCTGCTGTTGCCGCTGCTGGTGCTGATACCGGCGTATCAGCTGCACGTGCTGCCCTTTATCGCGTTTGGCATCGGCTTGTGCAACTCGCTGTTTGCCATTGGTCTGAACAGCCAGCTGCCCACCTGGGTCGCGCTTGAGCAGCGGGTGAGCACCAATGCGTGGATCACGTCGGCGGCGGCGACCGGCGCGGTGTTCGGCAGCCTGCTCTCCGGGTTGTTGATCGCCACGGGAGGCTTCGAGGCGGTGTTTGCCGTCAACATTGGCACCTACGTTTTGGCGGCCTGCCTGATCCTGCCGTTGCGCGCGTTGTTCTCGGTCGCCGTTGCCGTGCACCGCGGGCTCGCGGCTGAATGGCGCGAGCTGACCCAAGGCCTGCGCGGTGCGCCCGTGCTGGCGGCGATGTTGTTGATCAGCATGCTCGACACCCTCGGCAGCGCTGCGCATAACGTCGGCTGGCCGGTGTTGTCGCAGTACATTTCGCCAGACACGGCCAAGACCGTCATGGGCTATCTGCTGGCGGTGTGGGCGTGCGGCAAGTTTGTCGGTGCGCGCATTGCCAGTGCGCTGTTGAAAGGGCGTGGCACTCAGGCCATGGAGCGCCTGTTCATGCTGGGCGTGGCGCTGATGTCCAGTGGCTTTATCCTGACCTTCCAGCAAACCGAGCTGTGGCTGGCGCTGCTGTTGGTGGTGTGGGCCGGGCTGGGCGATGGTGTGTCCGAGGTCGCGTTGGTCTCACGCGCGCAAAGCGAACCGGATAGCCTGCGCTTGCCGCTGTTCAGTTTGTTGACGCTGATTCAGATGGCCGGCTTCGGGGTGGGCATGCTGGTGGTGGGGCCGTTCTACCTGACGTGGACGCCGGCCCAGGTGATCGTGTTGTTCCATGGCCTGCCGCTGACCGCGTTGCTGGTCATGACGGTGTGGCTGGGTTACAGCGCCCACCGGAGTGTCAGATCGACAAGCCCTTGAAGTGCTCCTGCAAAAACTCCACGCAGGCTCTTAATTTCCCGGAGTAGGCCAACCGTGTCGGGTACACCGCCCACACGTTGGCACTCTGGGTGCAGTCGTGCAGCACCTGCACCAGCTTGCCTTGTTCCAGCAGTGGCTTCACATCCCACATCGAGCGCAGCAATACGCCGCGCCCGTCCAGCGCCCATTGCAACACGATCTCGCCGTTGTTGGAGGACAGCGGCCCACGCACGCGCACGCTTTCGGCGGCGCCATCGCGCTCCAGGTTCCAGATGCCGAAGGCGTTGTCGCGCTCCTTGAGCACCAGGCAGTCGTGCTGCTCCAGGTCACTCAACTGCTGCGGTGTGCCGCGCCGCTTGAGGTAGGACGGCGCGGCGCACAGCACGCGGCGATTGCTCACCAGACGTCGGCCGATATGCTGGCCGGGGATGTCATCGCCTACGCGAATTTCCAGGTCAAAGCCCTCGCTGACGATATCCACCACGCGGTCAAACAGGTCCAGGCGGATTTCCAGGTCCGGGTATTGCTCGGCCAGCAAGGACAGGGCCGGCGCCACATGGTTACGACCAAAACCGAAGCTGCTGCACAGGTGCAGATGGCCACGCGGGCTGTCGTGGGCGTCAGACAGCTCATCGGCCAGTTGCTGGAAGTCTTCGAGGATGCGCACGGCCCAGCGCTGCACCCGCTCACCGTCTTCGGTCAAGGCGATGCGGCGGCTGGTACGGTGCAGCAGGCGCGTGGCCAGGGTGGTTTCGAGGATCTGGATGCGCTTGCTGACGTACGCAGGCGACAGCCCCAGTTCATCGGCGGCGGCAGCAAAGCCTGCCTTGCGGATCACGGTCAGGAACACCCGCAGGTCTTCGGGTAGGGGCACGGTATCTTTCTTATGGGTCATCAGAAACAGACGTGGCGGCATGAGCCGCCAGAATAGCACCGGATCGGCGCGCCTTCCGGCACGCCCAGGCGTTATTGCTTACTCGGCAGCAATCTTCGCCTGTGCCGCCTGGGCCGCCCGCGCATGGCGGCCGCGCTTGAGGGCGATGGGCGCCATTTTTTCGCGATCCAGCTCACCTTCCCACGCTGCCACCACCAGGGCTGCGACGGCGTTGCCGATGATATTGGTCAGCGAGCGGCATTCAGCCATGAAGCGGTCAACGCCCAGGATCAGCACCATCGCCGCCACCGGCACGGTCGGCACCACCGCCAGGCTGGCGGCCAATGCCACGAAGCCGGCGCCGACCACGGCACCGGCGCCCTTGGAGGTGAGCATGGCCACCGCCAGCAAGGTCAGTTGTTGTTCCAGCGGCAGGGGTGTATTGGTCGCCTGGGCCAGGAACAGCACGGCCAGGGTCATATAGATGTTGGTGCCGTCGAGGTTGAAGGTGTAGCCGGTAGGCACCACGATGCCCACCACGCCTTTGGAGGCACCCAGGCTTTCAAGTTTCTGGATCAGTTGCGGCAGCGCCGATTCCGACGAGCTGGTGCCGAGTACGATCAACAGCTCCGACTTGATATAGCCCATCAGTTTGAAAATGCTGAAACCTGCGTAACGCGCGATGCCGCCCAGCACCACTGCGACAAAGAAGAACGCGGTGAGGTAGAAGGTGCCGACCAGCTTCAGCAGCGGCAGCAGCGAACCCACGCCGTACTTGCCGATGGTGAAGGCAATGGCGCCGAAGGCGCCAATCGGGGCGACGCGGCTGATCATGCCGACGATGCGGAAAAACACCTCGCTGGCCTGGTTGATCACTCCTGCCAGCGGTCGTGCCTTTTCGCCGACCATCACCAGGCCCAGGCCGAACAAGACGGAAATAAACAGTACCGGCAGGATCTCGCCCTTGGCGAAAGCGTCGAAAAACGTGCCCGGGATAACGTTCAGCAGAAAACCGGTGACGCCTTCACCGTGCTGCGCCTGGCCGACGAAACCGGCGATGGCCGAGCCGTCCAGGGTCTTCACATCGATGTTGAAGCCCACGCCGGGGTGCAGCAGGTGAGCAGAGAGAATGCCGATCAGCAAGGCAATGCTGGAGACGATTTCAAAGTACAACAGCGCCTTGCCGCCGACCCGACCGACCTGTTTCACATCGTGCATGCTGGTGATGCCGGAGACCACCGTGCAGAAGATGATCGGGCCGATGATCATCTTGATCAGCTTGATAAACCCGTCGCCCAAGGGCTTGAGGTCGATGCCGACTTGCGGCCATTGATGGCCGATCAACACACCCAGTGCAATAGCGATGAGCACCTGCACATACAGGGTTCCCAGCAGTTTTTTGATTGTCATTGTTATTATCTCAATCGTTTTTTGGGCAAGCAGAACCCGTCGCAGGCCATCAGCAGCCTGCGAGGCGGGTCTTTCAGGTCACGGAGCTACAGCGTTCAGAACTGGTTCAGCGAAGGAAGGTAAGGACTTCGCCGAGCAATAATTCAGGCACTTCTTCGGCAATGTAATGGCCGGCCGGCAGGGCCTTGCCACGTACGTCGGTGGCGACCTTCTGCCATTCCTTGAGCGGCTCAAAACAGCGGCCGACGGTGCCTTCGGCGCCCCACATCACCAGCAAGGGCAGGTTCAGGTGATGGCCGGCGTCGATATCCGCCTGATCGTGTTCAAGGTCTATACCGGCGGCGGCACGGTAGTCTTCGCAGATGCCACGCGCAGTGCCCGGCAGTTGCAGGCAGCGCAGGTATTCGGCGAGGGCTTCTTCGGTAAACGGTTTGAGGCCCGCGCTGCGGCTGCCGATGACGCTGCGCAGGTACAGCTCGGGGTTGGACTCGATGAAGGTTTCCGGGAGCGGCGCCGGGCGTATCAGGAAGAACCAATGCCAGTAGGCGCGGGCAAACGCTTCGTTGGTCTGGGCATACATGGCCAGCGTCGGCGCGATATCCAGCAGCACCATGCGCTGCACGGCGTCGGGATGGTCGAGTGCCAGGCGATGCGCGACGCGGGCGCCTCGGTCGTGGGCGAGTACCGAGAACTGCGCGAAGCCCAGCGCCTGCATCAGTTCGACGCCATCGCGGGCCATTTCGCGTTTTGAGTAGTGTGTGTGCTGGTCATTGGCCGGCGGCTTGCTGCTGTCGCCATAACCGCGCAGGTCGGCAGCCACCACGGTGAAATGCTCGGCCAGTTGCTCGGCAACTTTGTGCCAGATGACGTGGGTTTGCGGGTGCCCGTGCAGCAGGAGCAGACCGGGACCTGTACCGCCTTTGCGGTAGCTGATGTCCACGCCGTTGACGTGGCATTGGTCTTTTTGGAATCCGGCGAACATGGAATGACTCCTTGTGATGATTGCCTGCATCCTGGAATCACGCGGCGTGCGGGGCAAGGGGGAAAGCGTGGAGGGGTTGTTCATGAAGTGTGTAGGAGCCTCAACCGTTCAAACACTGAGGACTCCTGTGGGCGCTGGCTTGCCTGCGATGCAGACACCTCGGTATGCCTGTCACACCGCGGCGATGCCATCGCAGGCAAGCCAGCTCCCACATTGAGCAAGTCTGCAGGTCAGGAGGGTGGCGTCGGTTCCAGCAATTGGGCGCCCGGCCCGCGCTCGCCGAGTTGGTCATCCTGATTGCGCAACGGACACGCCTCCAGCGACAAACACCCACAGCCGATACATCCGCTGAGCTTGTCGCGCAGCAGCAACAATTTGTTGATGCGAGCGTCCAGGTCCTCTCGCCACAGCGCCGACAAGCGTTCCCAGTCTTCAGTGGTGGGCGTGCGCCCATCCGGCAAGGTTTGCAGCGCCTCGCCAATTGTCGCCAGCGGAATGCCCAAGCGTTGGGCGATCTTGATGACCACCACCCGGCGCAGCACATCCCTTGGGTAGCGCCGTTGGTTGCCGGCATTGCGCTGGCTCTTGATCAGTCCCTTGGACTCATAAAAATGCAGGGCCGTGACCGCCACGCCACTGCGGGCGGCCAACTGGCCGACGGTGAGTGCTTTGTTGAGCATAAAAACTCCGAAACAATGCTTGACCTTGACTTAACTAGAGGTTTTACCCTGCGTGGCATCGAATCGCAAGATTTTGCCTACACCGAAAGGGGAGTGTTCATGCAGGTATCAGAGAAGAATCGCAGCTTCACTCAATTGATCGAATTTCAGATCGAGCCCCGGCAGCAACGTGCTCTGGTGGCGGCCTTGTCCACTCAAAGCGAGCGCCTGGCCCAGCGCCATGGCGGCTTTATCAATGCGAGTGTGCAGGTCAGCGACGACGGCCGGCGGGTGCTCAACTACCTGCAATGGCGCTCGCGCGAGGAGGGCGAGGCAGCCTTCAAATGCTTTGAGCATGGCGAGGAAGATTTCTGGACGCTGATCCGCGCCCACCAGGCCACGGCGGTAACCTTCGACTCGTTCCAGGTACTGCGCAGCTTTGAGCGCAGCCATGACAACGCGTTGCACTGTCGCCTAAATGGATAGGTGCAACATGCGCTCGCCTTGCACGTTTTCACCGGGCCTGCGCTTGTTTACCGCCAGCTCACCGATCTTGATCAGGCGTGTGCGCGTGACGTTGCGGCTCAGGCCCAGCAGGTTGGCGGTGTGCACCTGGTTGTAATGGCTGAAGCGGTACGCGGCGCGCAGTAACGCGTCCTCGACCTTCTCATGCAGGGCGCCGGCCTGTTCCTCGAAGAGCTTTTGAAAGGCGCGCGCCAGCAGGGCTTCGGCGCTGTTGTCGGTGCCGTGCTGGCTGTCGTCCTGGCGCTCGATGCGCATGTTCGACAAGCGCAAATCATCGCGCTCGATCACGCCGTTGCGGCAGATCAGCAGGGTGTGGTGAATCACGTTCTCCAGCTCGCGAATATTGCCCGGCCAGCTGTAGCTTTTGAGTTTGTGCTCGGCCTCGCGGCTGATGGTGATCGGGCCGTAACCCAGGCGCTGGCTGTAGGCTTCGATGAAGTGCCGGGTCAGCGGCAGGATATCGCCGGGGCGCTCGCGCAATGGGCTGAGTTCCAGGCTGACCACGTCGAGGCGGTAGTAGAGGTCTTCGCGGAAATGCCCGGCGTTGATGGCCTTTTCCAGTTGCACGTTGGTGGCGGCCAGTACACGCACATCAATAGGAATGCTCTTGCGTGAGCCCAGGCGCACCACTTCGCGCTCCTGCAACACGCGCAGCAACTTGACCTGGATCGCCATCGGCAAGTCGCCGATCTCATCGAGGAACAAGGTGCCGCCGTCGGCCTCCTCGAACCAGCCGGCCTTGGCGCTGAGGGCGCCGGTAAACGCGCCTTTTTCATGGCCGAACAATTCGGCTTCCACCAGCGACTCGGAGAATGCGCCACAGTTGACCGCCACGAACGGCCGGTTGCGGCGCGCGCTCAGGTTATGGATGTGGCGTGCCACCAGCTCTTTACCAGTGCCGGTCTCGCCGATGATCAGCACGCTCGCTTCGCTGGGCGCCACTTGCTGAATGTGGTCGAGCAGCGCCTGGGATTTGGGGTCTTCGAAGACCTGGGCCGTGGCGCGGATCGAGGTCGCAAGGGCGGGCGAGGGCGGTAAGGTTAAAAGCTGCATGGGCACCTCTCTTAGGAATAGAACGTGGGAATCGGCAGGGACTGGTTCAACGCCCAGTCCCCCAGCTCGTGAAGTTTGTAGTCCACCGGGTCGTGCAAGGTTTGTGTGCGCAGGTTGCGCCAGTGGCGGTCCAGGCGCAGTGAGGCGTGGGTGGAGCGCGCGCCGGTGACTTCAAACAGGCGGCTGCACAGCTCCAGGCCCTGGCGGGTGGCGGCGACCTTGGCGGTGGCAATCGCAATGGCCAGCTGGCCGCGTTCGTGCTCGCTGAGCTTGGCGCCTTTGGCCCAGGCCTGGTCGAGCAGATCGGTGGCGCGCTCGACCAGCAGGCGCACGCCTTCCAGCGCCACCCAGAACTCGCCGTAGTGATGCAGCACGTAAGGGTCCTGGCGCACGTCGTCGGCCGAGGATTTGTGCCACGAACGGGTTTCGGTCAGGGTGTAATTGCGCGCTTCTTCAAACGCGCCTTCGGCAATCCCGAGAAACATGTGCGTGAACGTCAGTTGCGCGATCAGCGGGCGCAGGCAGGCGAAGGGCGTGCTCAGTGGGCCTGGATCGAGCAGCAGTTCCGATTCTTCGACACGCACCCGTTCAAAGCTGGCGCTGCCGCTGTCGGTCTGGCGCTGGCCGATGTTGTTCCAGTCATTGTGCAAGGTGATGCCGCTGCGCCCGCTGGGGATGGCCGCGATCAACAGTTTGCCGCCGGCACTTTCATCCACCGCCGAGGCGATGAGCATTTCCGAGTCGCTGGCGCCGGAACAGAAACTTTTTTTGCCCGAGAATTCGCGCCAGCCGCCGAAATCCTTGACCACCGTGCGGGTGTCCAGCGGGTTGAGGGCATTGCCCCAGAACCAGTTTTTGCGCGCGGTCTGTTCGAACCAGGGTTGCCATTGGTCCGGGCGTGCAAACAGGCGCACGGTGGCGAGCATCAAGTGGTGGAAGCCAAAGACATGGGCGATGGAGCTGTCGACCTTGGCGAATTCGCGCACGATGCCCAGGGTTTCGCTCCAGCGTGCGCCGAGGCCGCCGTACTGCGTGGGTATGCTCAGGGCCAGCAGGCCGCTTTGGCGCAGGGCGTCACGTTCGGCTTTCGGTGTACCGCCACGCTCGTCGCGCTCGACGGCCGTGAGGGCAAATTCGGCGGCCAGCAGTTTGGCGGTTTGCAGCGGCGATGGCAGGACGCTGTGGGGGTTGGCTGTCACGGGGTTTCCTCAATTGGCTCAGAAGCCGTGCGCTGTAGTTCTGGCAATGCAACTCAAATGTGGGCATTGGCTTGTCGAGTCGTCGCACCGCTGCGATGGCGTCAACCGGGGCTCACTGAAACACCGAGTCGCCTGTATCGCGGGCAAGCCCGGCTCCCACAGAAAAGCAGTTGCCCTATCAGGCCGATTTCAGCGTGCTCAGGCCTTTGTTTTGGGCAGTACATCATTGGCAATCATTTCGCCAAACGGGCCGGTGAGGTTGGTGATGCCGCGCCCGGCGAGGCTGGCGTAGGGTTCCGGCAACAGCGGGAACACCAGCTCAGCAAAACGATAGGCCTCTTCCAGGTGCGGGTAGCCGGAGAAAATAAAGCTCTCGATGCCCAGGTCGGCGTATTCCTTGATGCGCTCGGCCACCTGCTGCGGGTTACCGACCAGTGCCGTACCGGCACCGCCTCGGACCAGGCCGACGCCGGCCCACAGGTTGGGGGCGATTTCCAGGTTGTCGCGGCGCCCATCGTGCAAGGCGGCCATGCGGCGCTGCCCTTCGGAGTCAAAGCGCGAGAAGGATTTTTGCGCGGCCGCGATGGTTTCGTCGCTGATGTGCTCGATCAGTTTGTCGGCGGCTTTCCAGGCGTCTTCTTCGGTTTCGCGCACGATCACGTGCAGGCGAATGCCGAACTTCACGGTGCGGCCGTGGCGTGCAGCGCGTTCACGCACATCCGCGAGTTTTTCCGCGACGGCGGCGGGCGGCTCGCCCCACGTCAGGTACACGTCCACCTGTTCGGCGGCCAGGTCGTGGGCCGCGTCTGAAGAACCGCCGAAGTACAGCGGCGGATAGGGCTTCTGCACCGGTGGGTAAAGGGCCTTGGCATTCTGTACGCGCAGGTGTTTGCCTTCGAAATCCACCGATTCGCCCTGCAACACACGGCGCCAGATCTGCAGGAATTCGTCGGAGACTTCGTAGCGTTCGCTGTGGTCCAGGAAACTGCCGTCTCCGCGGTTTTCGTCGGGGTCGCCGCCAGTCACCACATTGATCAGCAAGCGGCCGTTGGACAGCCGATCCAGTGTGGCGGCCATGCGCGCCGAGACGGTGGGCGAGATGATGCCCGGACGAATTGCCACCAGATACCGCAGGCGTTCGGTCAACGGCACCAGCGCCGAGGCGATGACCCAGGAGTCTTCGCACGGACGACCGGTAGGAATCAGCACACCGTAGTAGCCCAGGTTGTCAGCCGCTTGCGCCACTTGTTTCAAATAATTGAGGGTGACCGGGCGTGCACCTTGGGTGGTGCCCAGGTAGTGGCCGTCGCCATGCGTCGGCAGAAACCAGAAAACATCCATGACAAATCCTTAAGCGATTTTCAGCAGAGAGGGGGAGTGCGCGGCAAACAAAGGTGCTGCGCGTTCTGCGGCAAGGCGTATGCGGCCCTTCAAGGGCTCGCTGGTTATTTGGTAGTCGGTGAAGTCGGCTTCGGTGGCGTACACACCGATCGGCAAGGTCAATGCCTGGAAGAAGCTGAACAGCGGGCGCAGCTGATGATCGAGCACCAGCGCGTGACGTTCGCTGCCGCCGGTGGCAGCGAGCAATACCGGCGTGTTGATCAGTGAATTGAGGCCGACCAGATCGAACAAGTGCTTGAGCAGGCCGGGGTAGGAGCCGCGGTACACCGGCGCGGCGACGATCAGCAGGTCGGCCTGTTCGATGGCCAACAGTTGCGATTCAACCTCGGCCGGCAGTTCGTCACGCGACAGAGCACCGCCCAATGGCCGGGCAATGTCGCCCAGTTCGATCAGCGTGGTCTGGATCGGCAGCAACGTCGCCAGCTCGGCCAACACGGCCTGGGTCAGCACCAGGGTGCGCGAGGGGCGCCAGGTTCCGCCGGAGAGGGCAACGACATTCAGGGGACGGGTCATGAACAGTTCCTTTATCAACAGGGGTACATAGCGGGTGCAGTGGAACGTGTTGAGCAAGAGCTGTACCAACGGCTGGAAGCCTTGATTGGCGTGGGCTTCAGGCTCACTGCTGAACAGTGAAGCTGTTGGCTGACTGGTGTTTTGTTGAATAGCTGTTGCTGGTGCAACAGTTGCGTGGCGAACAGTGTTGATTCGATATGGGGCTATTTATAGAGGGTTAGGTTTATTCCGTAAATGAACGTATTTCCATACTTATAGATCTTAAATGAATATGCATTACTGGCTATCGCAGGTGTCTGAACGGTTGATAGCGACTATCACGGCGGGTGATTTTTCACCGTGCAGGGGCGGGAGTAGCCTGTGTTCATTGACTCGAAACCTCCTTCGCAAGGCCTCCACCATGAACCGTTTTCTGGCTGTTTCCTTACTCGTTGTCAGCGCCGTCCTTGCTGGCTGTGCGACTCATCCATCACCTGAATCACGCCCTTACACGGCTGAAGAAACCAAGCAATTGGCCCTGGAAGCGCTGAGCCGTCGCGGCTTGTCGTTTGATGAATACCAGCAGCAGCGCGCCGCACTGACCGCTCAGCCACAGAAGCCTTTCGGTTTTGATCACCAAGGCGAAATGAACGCCGAACGCAGCGTGGTCCTGCATGGTCGTCCCAGTTGAGCCGGCGCTCAGCAGCAAAAAGCCCGAGGCTTCCCCTAAGGAACCTCGGGCTTTTTGTTTGCCATTGGGCTACTTCAGCCTGTTAAGCTGAATTTCAGGAGCGTTCCTACGCACATTTGCATAAAGTTGTTCTTCTTTAATGGCATTCGATCGGTTAAACCTGACGACCTCTGTTCCGGTTGATGCCCCTGAGACGTTGCTCTCGGGAATACGCTCTGCGAGTCTTAAACGTCATGAATAAACGTCCGTTGTATTTCGACTACGCCGCCACCACGCCGGTGGATGAGCGGGTCATCCAGGTGATGGTCGAGTGTCTGGGCTTCAATGCCAATTTCGGTAACCCTGCGTCCAGTTCCCATGCGTACGGCCAGGCGGCCCGGCAAACGGTTGAACAGGCGCGGCGCCAGGTCGCCGAGCTGGTCGGTGCCAGCCCTGAGCAGATCGTCTGGACCTCCGGCGCGACTGAATCCAACAACCTCGCGATCAAAGGCGTGGCCCAGGCGCGCGGCGTCGCGGGCGGGCACATCATTACCAGCCAGATCGAACACAAGGCCACACTGGACACCGCGCGGCAGTTGCAGGAAGCCGGGGTGGCCGTCACTTATCTGGTGCCGGACGCCGACGGGCTGATCAGCGCCACCGCGGTGAGTGAAGCGTTACGTGACGACACCTTTCTGGTGTCGCTGATGCTGGTCAATAACGAATTGGGCACCTTGAACGACATCCCTGCCATCGGCGCACGGGTGCGTGAGCACGGCGCGCTGTTGCATGTGGATGCCGCGCAAGGTGCCGGCAAAGTCGCGATCGACCTGGCTGAATGGCCGGTGGATTTGATGTCGTTTTCTGCGCACAAGCTGTACGGCCCCAAGGGCATCGGCGCGTTGTATGTGGGCCCGCGAGCGCAGCAAAAGGTGTTGGCGCAGATTCACGGCGGTGGTCACGAAGGCGGCCTGCGCTCCGGCACCCTGGCGACACATCAGATTGCGGGCATGGGCACCGCGTTTGCCTTGGCGGCGCAGTCCTTTGCCGAGGAAAAGGCCAGCATCGTCGCCTTGCGTCAGCGCCTGCTCGACCAGTTGGAAACAGTGGCGGGCGTGCGCCTCAACGGCAGCGCCACGCAGCGCATTCCCCATACGCTCAGCCTGACGTTCAGTGAAGGTGAGTTCAATTCCGCCGCACTCAGTGCCGGCATGGCGTTCTCGGCGACTTCGGCGTGTAATTCCGCGAGCAACGCGCCGTCCCACGTGCTTCTGGCCCTGGGCCATGACGCGCGCAGCGCTGGTCGTACCATTCGCCTGAGCCTGGGCCGGTTTACCACCGAACAGGACATCGATCAGGCCGTGCAGTTGATCAAAGCCGCACTCGCCAGTGCCCCGGCCTTCTGGGCGGTCTGATTTTTCATTCGCAACACATAACAATTATTAGTGGTTAGCAGGAGACACAATGAGTACGCAGCCTTTGACCCATGGAACGGTTCCCCAGCGCCTGGCGCACACCCGTGAACTGATGCGCCGCGAGGGCATCCACGCCCTGTTGGTACCGTCGGCCGACCCGCACTTGTCCGAGTACTTGCCGGGTTACTGGCAGGGGCGGCAATGGCTGTCGGGGTTTCATGGTTCGGTGGGCACGCTGATTGTCACCGCAGATTTCGCCGGTGTCTGGGCCGATAGCCGTTACTGGGAACAGGCGACCAAGGAACTCAAGGGCAGCGGTATCGAGCTGGTGAAGTTGCAGCCCGGCCAACCCGGCCCGCTGGAATGGCTGGCCGAGCAAACCCCCGAAGGTGGTGTGGTGGCGGTGGATGGCGCGGTCATGGCCGTGGCCTCGGCGCGTACCCTGGGCGGCAAGCTGGCAGAGCGCGGCGCGCGCCTGCGTACCGATATCGATGTGCTCAACGAAGTCTGGCAGGACCGCCCGGCATTGCCGAACCAGCCGATCTATCAACACCTGCCGCCGCAGGCGACAGTCAGCCGCGGCGAGAAGCTCGCCGCGCTGCGTGCCAGCCTGAAAGAGAAGGGTGCCGACTGGCACTTCATCGCCACCCTGGATGACATCGCCTGGCTGTTCAACTTGCGTGGCGGCGATGTGTCGTTCAACCCGGTGTTTGTGTCGTTTGCCTTGATCAATCAGCAGCAGGCCACCTTGTTTGTGGCGCTGAGCAAGGTCGATGCCGAGTTATGCGCGGTGCTGGAGCACGAGGGTGTGACCCTGCGCGACTACAGCGAAGTGGCGGATGCGCTGCGCGCTGTGCCGTCGGGCGCGAGCTTGCACGTTGACCCGGCGCGGGTGACGGCCGGTTTGCTGGAAAACCTCGATGCCGGCGTCAAGCTGGTCGAAGGGCTGAACCCGACCACGCTGGCCAAGTCGCGCAAGAGCCTGGCCGACGCCGAGCATATCCGCCAAGCCATGGAGCAGGACGGCGCGGCGTTGTGCGAATTCTTCGCCTGGCTGGACAGCGCGCTGGGCCGTGAGCGCATTACCGAATTGACTATTGATGAACACCTGACGGCGGCGCGTACCCGTCGGCCCGGTTATGTGTCGTTGAGTTTCAACACCATCGCGGCCTTCAACGCCAATGGCGCGATGCCGCACTACCACGCCACTGAAGAAGAACACGCGCTGATCGAGGGTGATGGCTTGCTGCTGATCGATTCGGGCGGCCAGTACCTGGGCGGCACCACGGACATCACGCGGATGGTGCCGATCGGCACGCCGAGCGAAGAGCAGAAGCGTGACTGCACGCGGGTGCTCAAGGGCGTGATTGCCTTGTCGCGTGCGCAGTTTCCCAAGGGCATTCTGTCGCCGCTGCTGGACGCCATTGCGCGTGCGCCGATCTGGGCCGAAGGCGTGGACTACGGCCACGGCACGGGTCACGGTGTAGGCTATTTCCTGAATGTGCATGAGGGCCCGCAAGTGATTGCCTACCAGGCCGCCACTGCACCGCAAACGGCGATGCAGCCGGGGATGATCACCTCGATTGAGCCGGGCACTTATCGCCCAGGCCGTTGGGGCGTGCGCATCGAGAACCTGGTGTTGAACCGTGAAGCGGGCAAGACCGAGTTCGGTGAGTTTCTCAAGTTCGAAACCCTGACCCTGTGCCCGATCGACACCCGTTGCCTGGTGCCGTCGCTGCTGACGGCGGACGAGCGCGAGTGGTTCAACGCCTACCACGCCGAGGTGCGCGAGCGGCTTAGCCCGCTGCTCAGCGGCGCTGCGCTGGAATGGTTGCAGGTGCGCACAGCGGCGATTTGATCGGTTGCAGTTCGGGCGCCTGGGCCAGGGCGTCGGCCATATAGTCGACGAACGCCTTGACCCGGGCCGACTGGCGGCGATTAGGCGCCGAGACCGCGTAAATGGGCAGTGACAGCGGGGTGTAGTCCTGCAACACCGATACTGGCCGACGCGGCCAGGTTGATCGATGCGGGCAAGCTCAAGCCGATCATGGACCCGCATCAATTCGACCTGCAGACGGCAAACGCCGCTTACGATTTGCTCGCAAGCGGCGCTCAGGGGCTATTGGCGATAGCGATTAGCTGAGGGCTTCGCGCACAAATTCCAGACGGTCCTGACCGAAGAACAGCTGGTTGCCTACAAACATGCTGGGCGCACCAAACACGCCGCGCTGAACGGCCTGTTCCGTGTTGTCCTTGAGGGCGGCTTTCACGCTTTCATCATTGGCCAGGGCCAGCACTTCTTCCGGATTGAAACCGGCTTCGGTCAACACCGCGGCCACGACAGCGGGATCGCCCATATTCCGACCTTCGACCCAGAGGGCGTGGAACAGGCAGTCGATGAAGCCTTGGAAGCGCTCGGGTTGGTGACGCTGCATGCCGGTCACTGCGCGCATCAGCATCAGGGTATTGATGGGGAAGTGCGGGTTGAACTTGAGCGTCACGTTGTAGCGTTGGGCATACCGCGCCAGGTCATTAAACATGTAACGGCCCTTGGCCGGGACGCTGATGGGGGATGCATTGCCGGTGGCTTTGAACACGCCTCCGAGCAACATCGGCTGGTACACCAGGGTCGCGCCGGTTGCGGCGCACAGGGCAGGCAGTTGGGTGTAGGCCAGGTACGTGGCGGGACTGCCGAGGTCAAAGAAGAATTCCAGGGTTTTGCTCATGGTCGATGCTCGCTGCTTATTGTTGTGGAGGCGTGCTTACCAGGGTTCATTCCAGGGGCGCAGGTCCAGTTCGAAGGTCCAGGCGTCGCGTGGTTGGCTGTGCAGGTACCAATAGTTGTCGGCGATGTGTTCGGGGTTGAGGATGCCGTCCTGATCCTTCAGGGCGTATTTTTGCGGGAAGTTGTCGCGAATGAAGTCGGTGTCGATGGCGCCGTCGACCACTACGTGAGCCACATGGATATTCCTGGGGCCCAGCTCTCGCGCCATGCTTTGTGCGAGTGCGCGGATGCCGTGCTTGGCGCCGGCAAACGCAGCGAAACCCGCAGCGCCGCGCAAGCCTGCGGTAGCGCCGGTGAACAGGATGGTGCCGCGGTTGCGGGTGACCATGCGCTTGGCCACTTCGCGCGCATTCAGGAAGCCGGAGAAGCAGGCCATCTCCCAGATCTTGAAGTACTTGCGCGCGGTTTCTTCAAGGATGCTGCAAGGCACGTTGGCGCCGATATTGAAGACGAACGCTTCGATCGGGCCCAACTCGCTTTCGATCTGTTCGATCAGCGCGATGACCTCGTCTTCCTTGCGTGCATCACAGGCAAAGCCGTGGGCTTGGCCACCGGCCGCCTGGATGCTGTCGACCAAGGGCTGCAGTTTGTCTGCGCTGCGGCGGGTGACGCAGGCCACGTAGCCTTCGCGCGCGAAGCGCTTGGCGATGGCGCCGCCGGTGGCATCACCGGCACCCACTACCAATACGATTTTGTTGTTTTCTGTCATGGGAACTCCGTTGCTCGATAGTCGAGCAGGAGTGTAGCCGCGGCGTCGCAAAGGGCCGGGTCGAGATCAGATTTTCAGAAAAGGGGAGCAGTCGGATGAAGACTGCTCGGGTGCTCACTTACAGATGACGATCATGCTGCGACTGGTGTAGCCGGCAGGGTTGAGGCCGAAGGGGTAGTCTCCAGGCTCCTCGGAGTTGTCACCGGACTTGGCGATAACCCGGTAGCCCTTGGCTCCGCATGAATTGGCTGCGCTGGTGTAGCACTGGTCCTAGGAGGAGGACAGCCCCGAACAGTTGATATGCAGCCCTTTTTTGCCCCGTTTCACTTCTGTCTTGGTGGTCGCAGCACAGCCCGCAATGCCCACGACCATGAACAGTATCAATATTCTTTTCATCACTATCCTTAATAGCCGCTTCGCAAAAAGGCTCGATGCAGGCTTCACTCGCTCTCGATTGTAGCGTTCAGCTGTCCTTGTCGAAATTCTCCATGAAAGACATTCATTTACGGCCTAAACATGGCCTAAATAAGCGGCAAATACCAGAGCTACCTTAGATAGCGGTCAATCGGCCGGCACCAGCGGTTTGGATTCATTGCGCATCGTCAGCGTAGCGCCTACGGAGGCCAGGATAATGCAGGTGATGGCCAGCCACTGTGCCAGCGACAAGTGCTCTTGCAGGAAGAACAGTCCGGAAAGCGCGCCGAATGCAGGCTCGATGCTCATCAGGGTGCCGAAGGTGCGGGCAGGAAGGCGGGTGAGTGCGACCATTTCCAGGGTATAGGGCAGGGCCGTGGACAAGATGGCGACAGCCAGGGCGACGGGGATCAGTGCTGGGGTCAGCAGTGCGGCGCCTGCGTGGACGATGCCAATCGGCGCGACAAACAAGGCAGCAATCATTACGCCGAGTGCTGCGGTCTGGACGCCATTGTCGTTGCCGGCCTTTTGGCCAAACAGAATATAGAGCGCCCAGCAGATACCCGCGCCGAGGGCATAGGCTGCGCCTGTCAGATCGATACCGCTGCTGGCTTCGCCTATGGGTATGAGCAGTAGAAGGCCGGCGATCGCGAGGCCGATCCATAGAAAGTCCACCGCCCGGCGCGAAGCGTAGATCGCAACGGCGAGCGGGCCTGTGAATTCCAGCGCTACTGCGATGCCCAGGGGCACTGTGCGCAAGGACATATAGAAGAGGAAATTCATGCCACCCAGCGCCATGCCATAAATGACAACGGTACGCAGGGACTTGGCCGTGAGCTGGGCGCGCCATGGGCGTAATAGAGCCAGCATGATCACACTGGCAAATATCAGCCGCAGGGTGGTCGTGCCTTGGGCGCCGACGATGGGAAACATGCTTTTGGCCAGCGAGGCGCCGGACTGGATCGACGCCATGGCTATTAATAGCAGGCCGACCGGGAACAGTGCCGATGCCAGGCTGCGGGGTGGGGTGGTCATTAGGGGTGTTTGTCCAAAGTCGTGGTGGAGAGGCAGGGGGCATATGATGCTCAACTGGTGAGCTTTGAGCAATATATTGCTCAGTTGCTGGATTTTGGCCCTCTATATAGAAGGTGTCGTTAGGTTTTCGGGGAGTTTGATAGAAAATCCAAATTAAGGGTTGACGGCAGATTCTGGAAGTCTATAATTCGCCCCACTTCCGGCGCAGTCGAAACGGAAAACTCCTTGGTAAACAAAGAGTTACGCGAGATTCGACAGCGAGTTGCTTCAGTTCATCGAAGCCCAGAAGGAGTTGGTAGGGCA
>NZ_JANLOF010000043.1:0-31632 GCF_025466135.1 Pseudomonas sp. 14P_5.3_Bac1
CCCCCCCCCCCCCCCCCCCCCCCCCCCCCCCCCCCCCCCCCCCCCGCGGCCCCCCCCCCCCCCCCCCCCCCCCCCCCCCCCCCCCCCCCCCCCCCCCCCCCCCCCCCACTTTTGTATCGGACGTGAATGAAGGGATTGATGTGAGCAAATAGGGCCTCATCAATGCGGTCAATTAAATTGCACACAATTGAATTGCCTACTATCGTTTCAGGTCTTTCCCCTGTTTGAGGCACTGCCATGAGCACCAACCTGCTGAGCATCCCGTGCACCACCATCAAAGGTGAGCAAAAGACCTTGGCCGACTTCGCCGGCAAGGCCATTTTGGTGGTCAACACCGCCAGCAAATGTGGCTTCACCCCGCAGTACAAGGGGCTTGAACAACTTTGGCAGCAGTACAAGAACCAGGGCCTGGTGGTGCTGGGGTTCCCCTGCAATCAATTCGGCAAGCAGGAGCCCGGCAACGAAGGCGCGATTTCCGAGTTCTGCGAGTTGAATTTCGGTGTCAGTTTCCCACTGTTCAAGAAGATCGACGTCAACGGCAGCGAGGCCCATCCGCTGTTCGTGCAGCTTAAAAAACAAGCGCCGGGCTTGCTGGGTTCCAAGGGCATCAAGTGGAACTTCACCAAGTTCCTGATCGGTCGTGACGGTCAGGTGGTCAAGCGTTTTGCCCCGACCACCAAGCCTCAGGACCTGACCCAAGAGATTGAAGCCCTGCTCAAATGATCGATGTATCCGGCGTGTCCCTGGCACTGGACGACCAGCTGTGTTTCAAGCTCTACGCTGCATCACGGGCGGTGACGCGTGCTTATAAGCCAATGCTTGACCAGCTGGGCCTGACCTACCCGCAGTACGTGGTCATGCTGGTGCTGTGGGAGTGGCACGAGGCAACGGCGCCGCAGCCGACCGTCAAGGCCTTGGGCGAGCGGCTGATGCTCGATTCGGGCACATTGACGCCGCTGCTCAAGCGTCTTGAGCAACTCGATCTGGTGAGCCGCCAACGCAGCGCACGGGATGAGCGGGAAGTGCACCTGGGTCTGACTCAGGCCGGTGTGCAGTTACGCCACCAGACTCACCGCCTGAAAACCCGCTTGCTGTGTGACAGCGGCATCGACCTGAACCAGGCCGATGCCTTGCGCGAAGGCCTGGACCAGTTGCTGGCGCAGATCAAAGGGTTGTCGTCTGCGGCACCCACAGGTCCAGCAGAGCCTTGAGTTCTTCGCGGCGGAACGGTTTGGCCAGGTAGTCATCCATGCCCGCGGCCCGGCAACGCTCGCGCTCCTCCGAGAGGGCGTTGGCCGTCAAGGCGACAATGGGCAAGTCGGGCCAGCGCCCGCTGCGGCGAATCTGCCGGCTGGCTTCGTAGCCATCCATTACCGGCATGTTGCAGTCCATCAGCACCATGTCAAAGCGCTGCTCTTCAAGGAACTTGAGCGCTTCGCCACCGTGTGCGGCCACCACCACTTCGCAGCCGAGCTTGCTGAGCATGCCCTTGGCCACCAGTTGATTGACCGGATTGTCCTCCACCAACAGGATGCGCGCCCGGTGCGTAAACGGCGCGGCTTCCATCTGGATCGGGTCGAGGATCAATGGCGCGTCGCTGCGCAAATTGCGTTGCAGGATCTGATACAGCGCGTTGCGGCTCAAAGGGCGCGCCTGTTGCTGCAGCGGCGCCAGGGCTGCCACTTCCTCACTGGGCATAAAGTTGCCGTAGGCGGTGACCAGCAGAATGGGCGCCTTGATGGCTGGGCGCAGGCGGAACAGGCACTCCGGGCAATCGGTGATCAACAGGTCGGGATTTTGCCCGCTCAGGTCGTCGTCTTGAGAATAAACGCGCGGCGCCAGCCCCCAGTGAGGCAACAGGGTGGTGAGCAATTCCGTCAGGCCGCTGCCGGCGTTGGTGATGGCAATGACTTCGCCTGCCAGTGGCGCGTAACGCGTCGCGGGCAAATGCGTGGGCAGTGGCAGGTCGGCGCAGAACTGGCTGCCAAACCCGACTTCCGAGCTGATGCTCAGCCGGCCCTTCATCGCTTCACACAGATTGTGCGTCAACGCGAGCCCCAGCCCCGTGCCACCAAACTGGCGGGTGATGCCTGCGCCGGCCTGGGTGAACGGCTGGAATATTTTTACCTGCGCGTCCTGAGCGATGCCGATACCGGTATCACACACTTCAATCTTCACCCGGCCCTCGCTGGCGCTCAAGCGCACGTCGACTCGGCCAAAGCGCGTGAACTTCAAGGCGTTGGAGAGTAAGTTGCTGACGATTTGCCGCACGCGTGTCGGGTCGCCAATCACTTGGGCGGGAAACAGCGGGTCGATTAAACAGGTCAGTTCAACGCTCGGTGCTGCGTTCTGCGACAGCAGGTTGGCGGTGTCTTCCACCAGCGAGCTGAGATCGAACGGGATACGCTCCAGCTCCAGCTGGCCGGCATCAAACTTGGACAGGTCGAGGATATCGTTGAGCAATTCCACCAGCACTTTGCCGGAGTCATGGGCAATCGACAGTTGCTGGCGCTGCTCGGCATTCAACGGGCTGTCCAGCGAGAGGGCGATCATGCCCAGCAGGCCATTGAGCGGCGTGCGAATCTCGTGGCTCATGTTGGCCAGGAACGCCGCCCGTGCCTGGGCCATGCCCAGCGCCGTCATCTTCGCAGCCTCCAACTCATCATTGGACTGGCTCAGGCGTTGGTTGCTGGCCTTGAGCTCCAGCGTGCGTGCGGAGACGATATCTTCCAGTTGGCCCAGGTACTCGGTGAGTCGGTCCTCGGCGTGGCGGCGCTGCTGGATTTCGGTCTCCATGTTTTCGAACTGCTGGTTGGCGACACTGACCAGCACGCCGATTTCGTCGTTTTCGTGCCCTGGCGGGCAATCCAGATGCGCCTGCTTGCTGGTGCTCAGCGCGCGGATGATGCGCACCAGCGGCTGGGTCAGCATCACGTAAAACAGGCCCAACAGGATGCCGGTCAGCAGCAGGCTGCGGGCAAAGCCGTTAAGCAGTGTGATCTCGGCGCGGTGCAGGAAACGGCTGCCGAAGGCGTAAGTGTCGACGTCCAGGCGCAGAACGCCCAAAGAGTCATTAGGCATGTGGCTGAGGAACAACCGATCCTCAAACTGGCGGTTGGCGCCAAACAGAAAATCGCTGATGGGCCGGTACGTGCTTTCCTTGCGCGGGCGATCAACGTCGGCCAGGACCACACCATTGTTGTCGACCAATTGCGCACGGGTGATGGCCGGGGAGTGCAGCAGGCCCAGCGTCAGTTCCTGGGCGAGTTCGGCGTCGATGTTGTAGGCGATACGGGAGGCGGGGTTATGGCTGATTTCGATCAGCGAGCGGATTTCACGGTTGATGGATGCGTCTTCGCTGGCATAATCAATGCCGATTTGGATCAGACTGAGCAAGGTTCCCAAGACGAAACCGACCAGCACAGTCAATCGAGCTTGTTTATAAGACAAGCGGTGGGCGAACTTGATATCCATCGGGTGTTGAACCACTTCACGTTTCCCTTCGCCCGGCAAGCATAGCTGAACATCCACCGGCTTTGGCTTGCTCGGCATAATCATTGATTTTTTTACAGGTGCAGCCCTGTCGCGGTCTGCCGCAGGGTTGCCAATACGCCATCTTTTGCAAGAACTTGCCAGAGGAATAGTCGTGGATAATCGATTGAATGCCTTTCTTGAGCGTGCCGACGCGGTACTTGCACGCCTGGAACCGTTGTTGCCGGCGCCCCGCCAAGCCATCGACTGGGACCAGTGCCTCGCCGCCCGCTGGCAGCGCGAAGGCCGCAGTGGCTTTTTGCTGCCCCTGGAAGTCAGCCTGGACATGCGCCTCAGCGACCTGATCGGTGTGGACAAGCAACGCGAACAACTGGCCCGCAACACCCAACAATTTCTCGATGGCCTGCCCGCCAACCACGCGCTGCTGTGGGGTTCGCGCGGCACGGGCAAATCGTCCATGGTGCGCGCCTTGCTCGCCCAGCACGCCAAGGCCGGCTTGCGGTTGATTGAAATCGAGCGCGATCACCTGGCCGACTTGCCGCGCGTGGTCGAGCAACTGCTCAAGCTGCCGCAGCGGTTCATCCTGTTCTGTGACGACTTGTCGTTCGAGGCCGGCGAGGGCGACTACCGCGTGCTCAAGAGTGTGCTGGACGGCTCGCTGGAGCAGGCGCCAGAAAACGTGCTGTTGTATGCCACGTCTAACCGCCGTCACCTGGTGCCGGAAAACCAGAGCGACAATGACAACTGGAAGCGCGTGGACGGTGAGCTGCACCCCAGCGAGGCCGTCGAAGATAAAATCGCCTTGTCCGACCGGTTTGGCCTGTGGTTGTCGTTCTACCCGTTCTCTCAGGAACATTTCCTGAACGTGGTCGAGCACTGGATTGGCGAACTGGCCAGCAAGGCCGGTTTGCAATGGCAGCGCGATGAAGCGCTGGATATTTTGGCCGTACGTTGGGCCACCGGGCGCGGCAACCGCAATGGCCGGTGCGCGTATCAATTCGCCCGTTACTGGGTGGGTCTCAAGTTGTTGGAGCGTCAACCATGATCGATTTGCAACAGGCCGGCACGGGCCTGGATGGCTATGCAATGCTGTGTGCGCAACTGGAATCGCTGCTGGCCGATGAACGCGACTTCATCGCCAACAGCGCGCAGTTCTCCGCGTTTCTGTTCAACCAGCTGGATGACCTTAACTGGGCCGGCTTCTACCTCAACCGTGACGAAGAGCTGGTGCTTGGCCCGTTCCAGGGCCAGATTGCCTGCGTGCGCATTCCGTTCGGTCGTGGCGTGTGCGGCGCGGCGGCGGCATCGCGGCAAACCCAGCGGGTGGAGGACGTTCACGCGTTCCCTGGGCATATCGCCTGTGACAGCGCTTCGAACAGCGAACTGGTGGTGCCGCTGATCAAGGACGGTCAACTGATTGGCGTCCTTGATCTGGACAGCCCGTCGCTGGCGCGCTTTACCGCGCAGGACCAGGCGGGCATCGAACAGCTGGCAGCGATTTTCCTGCGTCTGACCGACTGCTGACCGGTGGCGGCAGGGGGAGTGCAAACACTCGCCCTGCCTATTGCAAGACGTCCAGTTCATTAAGGCGCATCTGCAGCATCCTCTCCAATTCAAGCATGCATTTTTCCAGGCTCTTGATGCCGGTTTCGATCTTCGGCCGATCCTCACCCTGGGCGCAGGCGTGCTCCAGCGCTTCACATTCGCCGGCCAGCGCAGCGGCCTGCACGATGCGCGCAGCTCCCTTGATCTTGTGGGCCTGGTCAATGATGGCCTGGGGCGATGCCCGTTGCGTCAACATGGCGGTCAGTTCCTGACGGTCATGACGGCTGCTGTTAAGCAATTCCTCAAGCAGGCGGCGACTCAGCTGTGGGTCGCCGCCAGTCAGCGCCTCCAGGCTGCTGAGGTCGAGCCTCACACCGCCGGGTGGCTGGCCGATCTGCGCCAGTTGCCGCTCCAGCACCGTCAGGCTGATTGGCTTGAACAGGCAGTCGTTCATGCCCGCTTGCGCGCAACGCAGTTTCTCTTCCGGCTGGGCATTGGCGGTGAAGCCCAGCACGACGCAGGCCGGCAGCTGTTCGCGCTGTTCATACTCACGGATCGAGCGGGTCAATTCGTAGCCGTTCATGATCGGCATGTTGCAGTCGGCGATGACCAGGTCGAAGCGTTCCTGACGCCATGCCTTGAAGCCGGCGGCACCGTGCTGGGCGGCGGTGAACTGATGGCCCAGATAACCCAGTTGCTGACACATCAGCAGGCGGTTCGCGGGATGGTCATCCACCACCAGTACGTTGAGCACCGGCGCAAGCGCCGGGGGCGCGGGTTTGAGTTCGCCCACGGGCTGGACCGGCTGCAGGCGGGGCATTTTCAAGTTGACATGCACTTGGGTGCCCACCATCGGCACACTGCTCAGGCTCAGTTGCCCGCCCATCATTGCGCACAGGCTTCGGCAGATCACCAGCCCCAGGCCGGCACCGCTCCTGGCCAGGTGCCCGGAGTTGTCGGCCTGGGCAAACGGCTCGAACAGGCGCAGCTGGTCGTCGCGACTGATACCAATGCCGGTGTCCTCGACCACCAGTTTCATCTCGACCTGCTGCGGTTGATCGGTGGGTTGCACGTCCACTTTGATGTGCACCCGCCCGCGCTCGGTGAACTTGATCGCATTACTCACCAGGTTGGACAGCACCTGTTTGAAGCGTAACGGGTCGATCAGCACCTCGGTGTCATCCAGCTCGGGCTTGAACTCCAGCAGCAGGCTGAGGGTTTTCTGCCGTGCCAGGCCGTCGAACACGCGCACCACCGACTCGATGACTTCGCGCAGGTTCACACGCTCCGGCGCCAGGCTCAAACGGCCGGACTCGATGCGCGCGATGTCCAGGATATCGCCGATCAATTCCAGCAGGTCTTTGGCCGAGTTGTAGGCCACTTCAATGGCCGGGCGGTCGAGATGGCCCTGGTCAGCCCGCTTGAGGGTCAACTCCAGCATGCCAATCACGGCGTTCATCGGCGTACGGATTTCATGACTCATGGTGGCGAGGAAAGTACTTTTGGCCCGGTTCGCTTCATCGGCGCGTTCCTTGGCGGCGCGCAACTCGTCGAACAGCTGGCGCCGCTCACTGATGTCGATCCAGCCCCCGATGATGCCCTGGACTTCACCAACGGAGTCACGGTAGGGAAGAATCCAGTGATAGATCGTCAGTTTTTTTCCATGCAGGTGCAGGGTGCGGTCGAGAATCAGCGTGTTGCCCTGCGCCACGACTTGCTGGTAGTCCGCGTGGTATTGCGCCGCCTCCGATTCCCGGGCCATGTCCATCTGGATCACACTCTTGCCGATCACGTCTTCACGCTTGACGCCGAAGACCTGCAGGTAACTGTCATTACAGGTTTGCAACAGGCCGTTTCGATCACGCACATAGATCGGGTGCGGGGTTTCGTTGACCAATGCGCGCATGAACTCGAACTGATCGTTGAGGGCGCGCTCGGCCATTTTTCGATGCTTGATCTGGCGGCGCATGTGGGCGTTCCAGGTCAGTGAAATCAGCAGCAACAGCCCGGTGCCGACGATGATTTGCGCGATCAACTGGTGGTAGTTGCGCCAGTAACTGTCGGAGGCGGCGGTGTAGCCGCGCCAGCGACTGTTGATCACGCCCATTTCGTCCGGAGCAATGCTCAGCAGGGCCTTGTCCAGGATTGAGCTCAGTTCGACGGCGCGGCGTGGCGTCGCCAGGGCGAACGTGGCGGGAAGGGTGCCGATACTGGTGCTGATCTGCAGTTTGTCCTGGAAAACCTGCGAGGACAGGAAGTAGTTGGCGATCACCAGCGAGTTGACGGCACCTTCCACATTGCCTTGGGCCAGCATTTCGGATGCTTTGAAAGTGTCGCCGACCTCCACCAGGCGAATCTGCGGGAAGTCCTGCGTGAGGATTTTTTCCAGTGGGTTGCCCACGGTGATAGCCAGGCGCTTGCCTGCCATCTGCTCCAGGTTCGAGGGCGCGCCGGGCTCTTTGCGGGTCAGCAGGACGTAGGAGTTTTCCAGGTAAGGGCGACTGAAACTCAGCGAAGCCTCCCGTTCAACGCTGGGGACAATGGCCCCGATGATATCGGCTTTCCCGGTGGTGACCTGTTCGATCATCGCGTTGACTTCGCGACTGCGCAGGATCTTGAAACGTAACCCGGTGCGCAGGCGTATCAGTTCCAGCAAGTCTGCGGTGATGCCGCGAAAATTGCCTTCGGCGTCGAAAAACGTCAGCGGCGCGAAGGTCTCATTGACGACGACTGTTACCACCGGATGGTCTTTGAGCCAACGCTCTTCGCGCTGGGTCAGTTGCAGCTTCTTGTCGGTCAGCAAGATATCGCTGCCGGCGCTCCAGCGCTTGGCGATGCTGTCGCGCTCATTGATGGGGATGGCGGCCAGCACCGAATCGACGATGCTCAGCAAAGTGCGCTGTTCCTGGCGCAGCGCAAAGCTGAAGCCATAGGCTTCATGCTTGCCGAAGTTGGCCATGCGGATGTTTTTCAGGTAGCCCTTGTTGATCATGTAATGGGTGGAAATGGTATCGCCCAAAAACACGTCGGCCTGGTCGAACGCCACCGCATTCAAGGCGTTTTGGTACGAGGGATAGGCGCGGATGTTGGCCTTTGGGTACAGCTTCTGCACTTCATTCAACGGCAGGTAGTGGTAGACCAGGCTCAAGCGCAGTCCGGCCAGCCCATTGCCCAGATTGTAGTTTTCCCCCTCACGGGTCACGAGTACGGGTTGGTCCACCGCGTATGGCTGCGACAGGATGAGATTCGGGTTGGCGGCTTCAAAGCCGTTGGAGGAGCCCAACAGGTCGATTTCGCCTGTTTCAAGCGCGTGGATCGATGCTTCTCGGGTGGGGTAGCGCACCACCTTCACGGGCAATGCCAGGGCTTGGGCCAACAGCCCTGCGTAATCGGCGGTCAGGCCCTCGTAGTCGCGGCCGCTGGAGGTCAGGTCGAAGGGCGGGTAGTCCGGTGCCGAAGTGCCGAGCACCAGCTCGCGTTTGTTCTGTAACCACTGGCGCTGGGCCTTGTCCAGTTGAACATCCAGTTGTACCGCACTTGCACGGCTCAACAGCGTGAAGTGTTCCGGGCCGGGAGCGGGGTCCGCAGGCACCGTCGTGCTGAAACACACACCGGCGATTAATATAATCAAATAGTCCTTTATACGGCTGGGCATCCGCTTTCTCACACTAGCGCGTTTCGTTTTGCCATCTCGATAAGTTCTACCAAGGACTTGGCTTTAAGTTTTTGCATCAGCCTTTTTTTGTAAGTGCTTACTGTTTTGTTACTTAGAAACATCCCTTTGGCGATTTCCTTATTGGTGCGACCTTGTGCGAAAAGTTGTAATACCATCAGTTCCCGGTCGTTCACTGTTTTAAACAGTTCAAGTTCCAGCGTGTCTGTGCCGTCTGCATTACCATTGAGGGCCTGGCTGGGAAAATAGTTATAACCCGACAGCACGGCGCGGATGGCACTCAGCAGTTCGCTGAGGTCGCCTTCCTTGCACACATAGCCATCCGCGCCCGAGCGCATGCAGCGGGTGGCAAACAGCGTCGGGCTCTGAGCGGTCAGAATCAGGGTTTTCATCGATGTGTTCATGGCGTTGAACCGGCACAGCACTTCGAGGCCGTCAAGTTTGGGAATGCTGATATCCAGAATGATCAAGTCCGGCAGGCATTCGCGAACCATTTGTATCGCATCACAACCGTTGTCCGTTTCACCGACGACTTTATAACCCTCATGTTCCAGCAACATGCGGATCGCCAGCCTGATAACGGGGTGGTCATCAATGATAAAAACCGTGTTCATAATCACATTCCATGCAAGTGCAAATAAAGCGGGCACATTAGCTCAGAAGAAGAGGGAGGAGCATGAACCATGGTGGGAACAGGTATAAAACAGGAGAATTCCTACATGAAAAAAGGTAGTTACCTACCAGTTGTTAAGGCTTTGTGACGCTGGATGTAAGCAAGTTTTAAATCGGTGCGGTCATTGGCAGTGCCAGCGATTCAGCGATTGGCCCAGGTATATTTTCGTAGGTGGACGGAGTTTAAAGTCCTACATTTACAATCGGATCAGGGGCGCAATCAACTTTGCAAGTTCGTCTTTATTCAGCGGTTTGGATAAATAACCAAGCAGCGGCAAACCACGCTGCAGGGCTTGGGTGGTCAGGTTGAAGAGTTCCGAGGAAGGCAGCCCGCTCAGCAGGATGGCGCCGGTTATAAAGTGTTGGCGACTGGCAATTTCCACCAGCTCCAGGCCGAGTAAATCAGGCAGGCATTGGTCGCACAGCATCAGGTCAAACGGCCTTTTGGATTCAGACATCGCGCGGATCGCCTGTTCGGCATTTTCTGCCAGCGTCAGGTGGTCGAAACCGAAGGTGTTAAGCAGGCACTGAGTGGCCAGAAGCTGAAAGGGGTGATCCTCCACCAATAGGATTCGAAGAGGGTGTCTGGGCATAGGGGCACACGGGTCAGTCAAGCGTCGATGGGGTGGCGCGTAGGAATTGCTCGCCAGGTCCGCCAGAAGCGGGCGTGATTATTCCTTGAATGAGTGTACGAATTCGATCAGGCAGCTCTGTTCCCGTCGTAGGCAGATTCTGTTCGGGGAACAGGCGGCGTGATCGCAAGCGTCATTGTGGGCTTGAACGCCCGGTCATCTCCCGCGCCATCTCGGTGGCGTAGCTGTCGGTCATGCCGGCGATAAAGTCGATCATGCGCATGAATGAGGCGTGCAACGGCCACGCCGGGTCCGGTGCGCTGTTGCCGAGCAGGTCGAGGATGCGCCGGTTCTTGAACGACGGCGTGCGCCCGCCATGTTGCTCCAGCGCGGCACCGCAAAACGCATTCAAGAGGATTTCCAGGGTGGTGTAGGCGCCGATTTCATGCAGGGTCTTGCGCTTGTCCTGGAAGATTTTCTTGCGGGCCATGTCCTTGGCGTCCAGCACGCAACGCTTGGCGGGGCCATGCATGTGCTCCACCAGATCGCCCGGCAGTGTGCCGGCAAGCAACGCATCCTGCTGTTCCACGAAAGCCCGGGCGGCGGCATTGGTCAGGTGCTCGATGGCCTTGCCGCGCAAAATCGCCAGCTTGCGCCGGCGCGAGTCTTGCGCGCCCAGTTGCCGGTAAGTCTGGGGCAGGTCGTCACCCACCAGGTCGAGCAACAGCGACTCGACCTCGGCGTATTCCAGCAACTCCATTTCCAGGCCGTCTTCGAGGTCGATCAAGGCGTAGCAGATATCGTCTGCCGCCTCCATCAGGTAGACCAGCGGGTGACGGGCCCAGCGTTGTTCTTCCAGTTGCGGCAGGCCAAGCCTGTGGGCGATCTGCTCAAGGATCGGCAGCTCGCTCTGGTAACAGCCGAACTTATGCTTCTTGTAGCCCAGCGAATCGGCGTGGCGGGCGGTCCAGGGGTATTTCAGGTAGGTGCCCAGGGTGGCATAGGTCAGGCGAGTGCCGCCGTCGAACTGGTGGTACTCAAGCTGGGTCAGCACCCGAAAACCCTGGGCGTTGCCTTCGAAATTGAGGAAATCATTGCGCTCGGCGCTGCTCATGTCGTCCAGCCAGCCGCGCCCGGCCGCCTGTTGGAACCAGTGGCGGATGGCATCTTCGCCGGAATGCCCAAACGGCGGGTTGCCGATGTCATGGGCCAGGCAAGCCGATTGCACGACCATGCCCAAATCGCTGGGGTCGCACCAGTCGGGCAGGGCGCTGCGCAGGGTCTCGCCCACGCGCATGCCGAGCGAACGGCCGACGCAACTGACTTCCAGTGAGTGGGTCAGGCGCGTATGAATATGATCGTTGCTGGACACCGGGTGCACTTGGGTCTTGCGGCCCAGGCGGCGGAAGGCGCCGGAGAAAATGATACGGTCATGGTCTTTGTGAAACGGGCTGCGGCCGAGTTCTTCCGGGCTGTGCAGAGGCTTTCCAAGACGTTCGCGGGTAAGCAGGGTGGGCCAATCCAAGGCGGGTACTCTCCGTGCGGTGAATGACCCTCCCAGCTTCCCGGTTCAGCTGCACCGGGGCAAGCGAAAATCTACAAGCCGACCGCGTCTATATCGATTAACAGCAAACGCTGACCGTTATCGAAGAATTGTCCGGCGGTCAGGCAATACTGATTGGTGGTGGCGTCGCGGTAAGTCGAAGAGAGGGTCAGACGCCGCTCCTCCCAGCCTTCGGCCAGCAGGTGATAGAAGTAGGGGCGCCACGACCAGTTGTGCCCCAGGTAGCGGCTGTCGGCCTGCCAGGCGTCCTGGCGCCATTCGAAGTTGGGCGTCAGTTGGGTGCCATGCCGGTCGCATTGATAAAAGCGCAGCAGCCAGGGGAAATCCGGCAATTGAGGTAACTGGTCCAGCGGCGCCTGGCCCTGCGCCCAGTTCTGCAGGATCTTCATCAGTTCGGCCAGTTGCAGGCGCAACTGCATGATGCGGCCGCGTTCAGCCAGTTTCTGCTGCACGTAAACCGTACGCAGGCGGGCAAACTGCGGCACGAAGGCATCGGTGGCAAACCAGTCGAGTTGCGCCTGGGCAAACAGGTAACCCTGCACATACCGCGCGCCGCATTCCAGGGCGAAGCTCAGCTGCGCCTCGGTTTCCACGCCCTCGGCGATGATCCAGCAGCCAGTCTTCTCGGCCATTTGCGCCAGCGCACGCACGATCTCACTGCTCGGTCCGCCCTTGGCGGCTTCCTGGAACAGGCGCATGTCCAGCTTGAGGATATCCGGCTGCAGCGCGAGTACGCGGTCAAGCTGGGAGTAGCCGGCACCGAAGTCATCGATGGCAATGCGTGCACCGGCCTCACGATAGCGCGCCACCACCTCGGCCAGACGCTGGATGTCTCCGCCCAGTTCAGTGATCTCGAACACAATGCGCTGCGGATCGACGCCATGCGCATGCACCTGCTTCAGGCTGGGCAAGGCTTGGCCGGGGCGCAGACGGTTGATCCAGCGGGGCGAGATGTTCAGGCTCAAAAACCAGTCTGCAGGCGCTTCATGCAGGCGGCTCAAGGCATTGTCGCGGATCTGCCGGTCGAGGCAGCGCAAGGCCACGCCCGGTGTGCGCGGGTCGGCAAACAGCGGGCCGACTGACAGCAAGCGCCCATCAGCCTGGCGCAGACGGCCGAGTGCCTCGACGCCGGCGATGCGCCCGGTGGCAGTGTCGATAAATGGCTGGAAGCAGGCGAGCGGTTGCCCGTCGATCACGGGGCCTCCTTAAGAGAGCTGGCGAAAAAAGGCCCGGCCCTCAGTAACGAGAGCCGGGCCAATTCTGTTTGCAAGAATGCAGCCAGTCGCGCTTAACCCTTGCGCCCTGCCATGGCCAATTTGATCAACGGGATCAAACCGGCGCCCAGCCGCACCAGGCGCGTCACGCTGCTGATACTGCCGCCCTTGGCGCCCTTGCCGGTAAAAAAGCCCATCAGCGTCACCGCGGCCACGCCCCACAGCGGCGCGTGCTTGATGCCCAGGCTGTCCTGCCAGTTATGGCGCAGGTCACGCACTTTGTTCAGCGGGACCATCAATTGATGGGATTCATGGCGGATTTCCTGACGGTGCATTTCCATGCGCAGGCGGATCAACGCCTTGCGCATTTCCCGACGGGAGGTGTTTTGCGGGATTTCAGTCATGCTCATGGCAGCAGGCGCTCCCGATCATTGGCCAGCTCTTCGAGGGTGGCGTGGAAGGGCGTGGATTCATCGAATATCGCCGCTTTCAAGCGCACTCCGCAAAACGCTGCGGCCAGGCTGTAGAACACGCAGAGGCTGATAATTCCGGTAAGACGGTAGGTGTCCCAGACCAGAATCATCACCAGCGCCGATAACCCCACCAGTAACAGCAGGGCAAATACCAGCGCCAGGCCTGCAAACAGCAGCAAGCTGACCGTGCGGGATTTCTGCTCCTGCAACTCGATGCCAAACAATTCGACGTGGCTGTGCAGCAAGCCCAGAACGGCCGCGCCCAGGCGTCGGGAAGTGGAGCTTGAGCTCGTGGACGAGCCGGATTCGCCGATAGACATGGTATTAGCGCCTTGTAGCCAGCAGACCGATCAGAAAGCCAACGCCGGCGGCAATGCCGACTGACTGCCAAGGGTTGGCTTGCACGTAATCTTCGGTGGCGGTGACAGCCGCCTGGCCGCGTTCGCGCAGGGAATCTTCGGTCAGTTGCAGGGTTTCACGGGCCTTGAGCAGGCTGTCGTGGATCTTGGTGCGCAGCTCGTCGGCTTGGTCGCCGGCCAATACCGCGGTGTCGTCCAGCAACCTTTCAGTGTCACTGACCAGGGTTTGAAAATCCGCCATCAGTATTTCTTGAGCAGTCTTTGCAGTTCTTCGGGCCATGGTTATCTCCGTGATTGGCTGATCTGTGCGTCTGGTGCGTTACGTTTGTTTTCGAGTCACCGCTAACGGTGAAGGTTCACTGCAATTGTCTGGTACAGCTTTTGCTTTGCCTTGGTGCGCCTGCCCCAGGGTATGCGCTGAATCCGGGCGACCCGAGGCTAATGCCTTGAAAAACCTTACCCTAAATAAATAAAACCCGCGGAAAAACCCTGTCGGCAACGGCCTTTTGTGTTGATCGCTGCGCTAAAGCGGTTCACACCTTCTGCACAGAGGTGGGGCTGGTGGCGCCAATTTAGTGCGCGACACCCTGGCTTGAACCGCTTTGGTGCTTTTTGCCTTTAATGCAGGCCTGCCAACCTCCATGGAAAATTTGCAAAGTGCAGTGGACACACTTGTTCACAGCTCCAACACCCTGTTCATCCTGATCGGTGCGGTCATGGTTTTGGCCATGCACGCCGGCTTCGCGTTCCTGGAAGTCGGCACCGTGCGCCAGAAAAACCAGGTGAATGCCTTGTCGAAGATCCTCAGCGACTTCGCCATCTCGACCCTGGCCTATTTCTTTATAGGCTATTGGATCTCCTACGGCGTGAGCTTCATGCAACCGGCGGCCGTGATCAGCGCGGATCATGGCTACGGCCTGGTGAAGTTTTTCTTCCTGCTGACGTTTGCAGCGGCGATTCCGGCGATTATTTCCGGGGGCATTGCCGAGCGCGCCAAGTTCGCTCCGCAGCTGTGTGCCACCGCGCTGATCGTGGCGTTTATCTACCCGTTTTTCGAAGGCATGGTGTGGAACGGCAACTTCGGCCTGCAAGCCTGGCTGCTCGCAACCTTTGGTGCCAGCTTCCATGATTTCGCCGGTTCCGTGGTGGTGCATGCCATGGGCGGCTGGCTGGCGCTGGCGGCGGTGCTGCTGCTGGGACCGCGCAACGGTCGATACCGGGAAGGGCGCTTGGTGGCCTTTGCGCCGTCGAGCATTCCGTTCCTGGCGCTGGGCTCGTGGATCCTGATTGTCGGCTGGTTCGGCTTCAACGTGATGAGCGCACAGACCCTCAATGGCGTCAGCGGCCTGGTCGCCGTGAACTCGTTGATGGCCATGGTCGGCGGCACCGTTGCCGCGTTGGTGATCGGCCGCAATGACCCAGGCTTCCTGCATAACGGCCCGTTGGCCGGGCTGGTGGCGATCTGCGCCGGTTCCGACCTGATGCACCCGGTGGGCGCGCTGGTCACGGGTGCGGTGGCAGGTGGTTTGTTTGTGTGGTTCTTCATCGCGGCGCAGGATCGCTGGAAGATCGACGACGTACTGGGTGTATGGCCGCTGCACGGCTTGTGCGGCGTATGGGGCGGCATTGCGTGCGGCATCTTTGGCCAGACGGCCCTTGGCGGCCTGGGCGGCGTGAGCCTGATCAGCCAGTTGATCGGCACGGCATTGGGCGTGGCGGTGGCGCTGGTCGGCGGGCTGTTGGTGTACGGCGTGATCAAGCGTGTACACGGGCTACGCCTGAGCCAGGAGCAGGAGTACTACGGCGCAGACCTGTCGATCCACAAGATTGGAGCGGTCAGTCAGGATTGAGCGGTTTTTCGGTCTGCGCATCAAAGCCGTGCAATAGGCGATAACGGTTCTGGCGCACCTCATCCACCCGCGCCTGCACCTGGTGGTCCGGCAGGCCCAGCAGGATCAAGGCGTGGGAGGCGAGCATCAGGCTCGATTCCAGTAGCTCGGGCACCACTTCGCTGGCGCCCGCCGCTTTCAACTCGGCCAGTTGGCTGTCATCGCGTGTGCGCACCAGCACGGGGACGTGCGGGTTGATCCTTCTGGCCTCTTTCAGGACCGTGAGGGCCACATCGCTGTTGTCCACGGCAATCACCACCAGCCGCGCGCGCTCCAGGCCGACCGCACTGAGCAGCGCCCCACGGCGGCAGTCGCCGTAATGCACGCTGCTGTCTTCGGTGGCGGCCTGCGTCACGCGCTCGGGGTCGTCATCCAGGGCGATGAATGCCTGATGTTCCCGACGCAGAAAGCGCCCGATGGATTGCCCGACGCGGCCATACCCGCAAATCACCGCGTGGCCACGTAAATCGGCATTGAGCGCGGTGATTTCCTCCAGTTGCACCTGTTGGTTGGGCTTGCGGTGCAGGCGCAGGGCGATGCCCGGTGCGGCGCGCAGCAACAGCGGGGTCAGCAGCATCGAGCAGAAGGTGGCGGCCAGCAGCAAACCGTTGAACTCGTCCGGGATCAGCCGGCTCTGTTGCATCTGCGCCATCAACGCGAAGCAGAATTCGCCGCCTTGCGCCAGGGCAAGGCCGCTGCGCCACGCGGTTTCACTGTCGCTGCCGCGCAGCTTGACCAGGGCTGCCACCACACAGCCCTTGATCAGCATCAGCGCGAGGGTCAGGCCGAGGATCAGCACGCTGTGGCTGACAAACAGTTGCAGGTCGATAAGCATGCCGATGCTGACGAAAAACAGCCCGAGCAGAATGTCGCGAAATGGCCGTATGTCCGCCTCAATCTGATGCCGGTAATGGCTTTCGCCCAACAGCATGCCCGCCAGAAAAGCCCCGAGGGCAGGGGAGAGGCCGAGCAAATGCGTGAGCCAGGCGGTGAGCAAGACGATCACCAGCGCCAACAGCACAAACAGCTCAGCCGAATGGGACGCGGCAACTTCGTGGAACAGGCGGGGCAGCAACCAGCGACTGGCAAACAGCAGGCCGACGAACAACAGCACGGTTTTGCCCAGCGTCAGCGGCAGCGCCCAATACCAGGCGTGTTCGCTGCTGCCGGCAAACACCGGCACCAACGTGAGCAGCATTACCGCCACCACATCCTGGAACAGCAACACGCCAATCGCATTCTGGCCGTGACTGCTGAAGATTTCCCCAAGGCTGCTCAGCTCCTTGCTGACAATCGCGGTGGAGGACAATGCCAGCCCCGCGCCGAGCAACAGCGCGACGCTTGGCGACAGACCGAAGCCCATCAACAGGCCTCCCAGCAAGGCTGCGCACCCCAGCACCTGCAAACTGCCCAAGCCAAACACCACACTGCGCAGGGCGAGCATCTTGGTCAGGGAAAACTCCAATCCCAAAGAAAACAGCAGGAACACCACCCCCAGTTCGGCAAGGTCGGGCAGCTCTTCGCTGTCATTCACCCAGTCCAGAGCGGTGGGCCCCACCGCCAGGCCGACGCACAGGTAACCCAGCACGGGCGGCAATTGCAGGCGGCGAAACAGCGCTATCACCACCAGGGATGAGGCCAGAATGATCAGCAAATTGGCAAACACGGGCAGCTTCCTTGCAGGTTGAGCGGACAAAAAGGCGCGAGAATCGCTGAATCAGTTATAGGTCATGGTGATCTGGGTCAGGCTTTCAATGCCAAGCAGGCAAGTTGTAGCAAGCGGGCCTGCTGTGGCAAGCGTGCCTGTCGTGGCGAGCGGGCTTGCTGTGGCGAGCGGGCTTGCCCCGCGTTGGGGCGCGAAGCGCCCCTGAAACCTCCCACCCACGTCCATCCCGAACAAACACACCCGCTTCCTGAGCCCTTTCGCCAATCAACCCGGATCACCCCGCTCGCCACCGGTATTTGGCAGGCTTAGAATGGTTGCCTGTTTCCTGATCAGGCCCCTTCGCCATGCTTCCTGAATGCCAGTTATTCGGCACCCTGGGTTGCCATCTTTGTGAGATCGCCGAAGTCGAAATCATGCCGCTCGTCGAACACGGGTTGCTGGTGGAACTGGTGGACATCACCGACCCCGATGACCTGACCGACGCCTACAGCCTGCGGATTCCGGTGCTTCGCCGGGTGGATACCGGGGCAGAGCTTGACTGGCCATTCGACACCGGACAGGTTGTTGCCTTCCTGTCCTAGGCTTTCTCCGATGGCGAGTTTCCAAATATTACGTTACTGTATGTTTGTACAGCGATTGAATAGAGGGAACGCCCGTGGTGAATGTTGAACAACTGAAAAGCAGCGTCAATCGCATGTCCGCCGACGTCGTGCGCGACGCGGTGAACGAGCTGCGCCTCGATGGCCTGGTCACGGAAGGCAAGACGCCTTTTAACAAAGTGCACTTCAATACCTGCTTTGCTGAAATCGAAGCGTTGTTCCAGCGCGCCGGTTATCACAAGCAGTTGGATGTGGTGGGTTACCAAGGGTTGTTGTACGCGCTTTACGATCCCGGTCGCTGGGAAGCGGTGGACGTACTGCGTTGGCTCAAGGAGTTCACCGAGGCGGCCAGCGCTTCGCCGATCCTGCGTGCGCAATTGGCCAAGGCCTGAGATCCGCCCTAGGCTCCATCGCGCTCCATGCGGGATAATGCCCGCCTGATTTTCCAGGCTTCGAGCATTGTCATGTCATCTTCCGGTTTTTCCGCGTCGCAACACCAAGCCAGCACGTTGTATTTGCCACCTGGCAATTGGGCGACGGTGCTGGAGTGTCTGTGCGAGCATTTCCCTGCGATTGGCCGCGAGCACTGGCTGGACCGCATCGCCCGTGGCCGCGTACTCGACATCAACGGCACGCCGATCAGAATGGATTTGGCCTACAAGCAAGGCCTGTGTATTTACTACTTCCGTGAAGTGCCGAATGAGAAGGTCATTCCGGTTGAGGAAACCATCCTGTATGCCGACGAGCACCTGGTGGTCGCCGACAAACCGCATTTTCTCCCGGTGACCCCGGCGGGTGAGTACGTTGAACAGACGCTGTTGCGCCGCTTGATCCGGCGCCTGGATAACCCTGCTCTGGTGCCCTTGCACCGCATCGACCGGCACACCGCAGGGCTGGTGCTGTTCTCGGCCAACCCGCACAGCCGTTCAGCTTATCAACAGCTGTTTCCAACACGGCGCATCGACAAATTCTACGAAGCCATCGCTCCAGCGTTGCCTGATTTGACCTTCCCCATGGTTCACAAAAGCCGTCTGGTGGAAGGCGAACCGTTCTTTCGCATGCAGGAAGGCCCCGGCGTCAGCAACACCGAGACGGCGGTGGAAGTCCGTGAGAAAAACGCCGACCTGTGGCGCTACGGCCTGTTCCCCGTAACCGGCAAGAAGCACCAGCTGCGCGTTCACATGACCGCGCTGGGGGCGAGTATCTGCAATGACCCGTTCTACCCCGACGTCATCAAGGACGTCGAGGACGACTACGCCAACCCGCTCAAGCTGCTGGCCCAGGGCGTGCGGTTTATCGACCCGGTCACCGGTGAGCAACGCGATTTCCGCAGCCGGATCACCCTCGACTGGTAAACCCCGGAAACGACAAGGCCCGCGCGAGGCGGGCCTTGTGGGTCCAGCGTTAAGACTTACAGGTCTTTAACGGTGCGAACCTGATCCTTGTTGATGCGGGTCTGCTTGCCGTCAAGTTGTTCGAACTCGTAGAAGCCCGAAGCCTTATCGAATTTAGGGGTGTCGACGGCCTGGATTTCGCGACCGTCATTCAGGGTGATCACTGTAGGCGAGGCGCAACCGGCGAGAGTAGCGAGGCCCAGTGCAAGCATGAGAGCGGCGATGGTCCGTTGAGTCATGAGTGTGTCTCCGAGAGAATGCTTTTAAATTGCTGACCTTGTGACGCGCTGCGCGTCGACAAAGTTCCTTGTGCGAGGTTCATTCTGACACGCCGAAGGCTGCGTGCAACAGTTCAGGTGTATTCAGGTTGGCCAGGCGCGGGTCATTCGCCGGGCACTCCAGGCCCACGCCGCCCAGTTGCAGCAGAATCTTGCGCGGGCTGCGTTCACCGGCGTTCCAGGCCCGTTCTACCTCGGTTTGCAGGTGGGTCGGGATGATGCAGATCAAGGGTTCCCAGAATTCGCCCTGACGCACCATCACCGGCACCAGCGGTGTGCGGCGTGCAGTTTCACGCAGATCGGCGAGCAGCGCCGCGTCGATGTTTGGCACGTCGCAGGGCAGGATCAGCAGCTGTGCGTGGCGCGCGGCGGCCAGCCCGGCGCGAATGCCTGCCAGCGGGCCGGGAAAGTCCGGGCTGTCGTCGCTCACCAACTGGTCGGCGTAGGGCGCATACAGGTCATGGTTGCGATTGCACGAGATGATCAGGTCATCCGTCAGCGCCCGGGTCAGGCGCTGCAGGTGGGCAATCAAAGGCTGGCCATGCCAGGGCAGCAGGCCCTTGTCCTGACCACCCATGCGCTGGCCGCGGCCACCGGCCAGCAGCAGAATCGAACAGGGCAGGGGCGAAGAATCGAGAGACATGGCGGTTCCGCTGCGGCAGGTAAATAGGGCCCTGTGATATAACATCGGGCTGTTCCTTCGACAACCGGACCGAGCCATGAACGCCAAGGCTGATGCGCCCTTCGTACCCCTGAATATTGCTGTACTGACTGTCAGCGACACCCGCACCCTGGACACCGACACTTCAGGCCAGGTCTTCGTCGACCGCCTGACCGCCGCCGGCCACAACCTGGCCGAGCGCGCGCTGCTCAAGGACGACCTCTACAAAATCCGCGCGAAAGTCGCCCACTGGATCGCCGAAGACGTGGTGCAAGTGGTGCTGATCACCGGCGGCACCGGCTTCACCGGCCGCGACAGCACGCCCGAAGCGGTGAGCTGCCTGTTGGATAAACAGGTCGATGGCTTTGGCGAACTGTTCCGCCAGATCTCCGTGGCCGATATCGGCACCTCCACTGTACAATCGCGCGCCCTGGCCGGCCTGGCCAATGGCACGCTGGTGTGCTGCTTGCCGGGTTCGACCAACGCGGTGCGTACCGGCTGGGACGGCATCCTCGCCGAGCAACTGGACAACCGTCATCGCCCGTGCAACTTCGTTCCTCACTTGAAGCAGGCCGAACCCTGCGAATCCCGTGGATAAGCCCGGCAAAACCGGCGCCCTGATGCCAGTGGAAGACGCACTGCGCCAACTGCTGGACATGGCCGAAGCCGCGCCTATCCGTGAGCCGCACGTGGTGCCGCTGGCCGACTGCGATGGCCGCGTGCTCGCGCACGACCTGATCTCTACCCTCGACTTGCCGCCCTGGCCCAACAGCGCCATGGACGGTTACGCCCTGCGCCAGGCGGACTGGACCGGCGAGCCCTTGCCCGTCAGCCAGCGCATCTTCGCCGGCCAGGCGCCGCAGCCGTTGGCCGCTGGCACCTGTGCGCGCATCTTTACCGGTGCGCCAGTGCCCGAAGGCGCCGATTGTGTAGAAATGCAGGAAAATGCCGTGGTCCACGCCGATGAGCGCGTGAGTTTCAGCGAACCCTTGCAGGTGGGCCAGAACATCCGCCCGCAAGGCCAGGAAACCACCGTCGGCGAGTTGGTGTTGAGCGCCGGCACCCGCCTGGGCCCGATCGAGCTGGGCCTGGCCGCCTCCCTGGGGCACGACCGCTTGAGCGTGGTGCGCCGCGTGCGCGTGGCCGTGTTGTCCACTGGCGACGAGTTGATCGAGCCCGGTTTGCCGCTCGGCCCGGGGCAGATCTACAACAGCAACCGACGTGTGCTGTGCAGTTGGCTGGCGCGCATGGGCTGCGAGGTGATCGACGCCGGGATTCTGCCGGATGACCTGGAAAAAACCCGCAAACGCCTGGCGGACCTGGGCAGTGTCGACCTGATTCTGTCGACCGGCGGAGTGTCGGTGGGCGAGGCTGACTTTCTCGGCATCGCCCTGCGCGAAGAGGGCGAGTTGGCCCTGTGGAAGCTGGCGATCAAACCAGGCAAACCGCTGACCTTCGGGCATTTTCGTGGTGTGCCGGTGATCGGCCTGCCCGGCAACCCGGCGTCGACCCTGGTGACCTTTGCGCTGCTGGCGCGGCCTTATCTGCTGCGCCGCCAAGGCGTTCAAGAGGTGGAGCCGTTGCGTTTCGAAGTGCCGGTGGGTTTCACCTGGCCCAAGCCGGGCAATCGCCGCGAATACCTGCGCGGGAGGATCGAGCAGGGCAGGGCGATCATCTACCGTAACCAAAGCTCCGGCGTGCTGCGCAGCGCCGCGTGGGCAGAAGGGTTTGTGGAAGTGCTGGAAGGCACGACGCTGGCTATCGGCGACAACGTCAATTTCATTCCGCTGAGCGAAGTGCTGAACTGACGATAGCGATCTAAATGTGGGAGGGTTCCCTGTGGTGAGCGGGCTTGCCCCGCGTTGTGGCGCGAAGCGGCCCTGATACAGGCGCCACGGTTTTTCAGAAAGATGTAATCGGTGAGGTTTTGGGGCTGCTGCGCAGCCCAACGCGGGGCAAGCCCGCTCGCCACGACAAGCCCGCTCGCCACGACAAGCCCGCTCGCCACAACATGTCCGCTTACCGCAAGGGGCATGAGGTCTGCGTCTAGTAATCATCCCCGCGCTCAGTCACGTCCCTTTCCACCGGCTCGGCGTTCGGGTCGTACCCCGCCGGAAACTTGCCCTTCAGCGTCCACGCAAAGGCAATGATCTCCGCCACCGTGCGGTACAACTCTTCCGGAATGCTGTCGCCCAGTTCCATGCGCGCCAGCAGCTTGACCAGCTCAGCGTTCTCATAGATCGGCACTTCATTTTCCCGCGCCAGCTTCAAAATGGCTTCGGCCAGGGCATCGTCGCCCTTGGCCGTCAGGGTCGGCGCTTGCTGGCCGTCGTACTTGAGGGCAATCGCCTGGCGTGGTGGGGCTGGATTTTTCATGCGGTTTCATCCACCCAGCGTTGTTCCAGGCCGGTTCTTGGGCCGCGCGGTGGGGTGCCGAGGTGGCAATCCAGGTCGCCGACGTTGAGGCCCGAGGTCACCAGGCGCTCGCGCAAACGGCCCAAATGGCTTTCGATCAAACTGGCGGTAAAGGGCCGGGTTGCCCACAGCTGGCTGGACAGTTTGCCCTGGGTCAGTTGCGCCTGAACCTGCAATGGCCCCAGCGGCTCCATGTCGAACGCCAACTCGACGCGCCAGAGCATCTGCTTGGGGTCTTTCTTGTCTTTGCGTTCGGGCTGATCCTTGTCCGGCGTCGGTTCCTCGCGCTGGAACTTGACCTGCAACGGCACGATGTCCTGCAAGGTGCGCATGGGAATTTCCAGTTGCCAGGTGGTTTGCAAGCGGCCATCGGCGGTGGTGCCGGTTTGCTCCAGGCTCGACAGCTGATGACTCTGCAAGCGCGAAATCGCACCGGCGGCCAGGCGCAGCAGGTTTTCCAGGTCACTTTCGCCTTCCAGGCGCTGCATCAGCCGATCCGGCAGCGGAAACCCGGCGGGTGCCTGACGCGCGCCGATCTGGCCGAGCGTATTCAGCGGGTTACGCACAAAATTGGGCAATACCTGGGCCAGGGTATTGGCGGCGAGGATGGCGTTGAGATTGGTGGCACTGGGCAGCGCCGGCAGTAAGTCGGCGACCAGGCGCAGCAACGCGCCTTTCATGTCCAGCGGCGGGATTTGCGGGTTTTGCCCGGCGAGCAACTTGGCTTCAAGAAACGCGCCGCTGTTCTGTACCAGCTGTGCCAACACCTTGGGGTTGCTCACTTGTGCCAGGTCGGGCAACGCCGCCAGCAGCCGCGCCGCCGCGGCGCGCAGGTCGGTGGACGTACTGTCGTCGGTGGGCAGGTTTTGCAGGGCGGTGAAAACCACGTCCAGCGAGCCTTGGCGACTTTGCTGAGTAGCAAGCTGTTGGGCCACGGCCAATTGATCCTTGAGCCCGCTCAACGGCACGAAGTTCAAGGTCTGCGCATTTTGCACCACGGCGCTGAGCAAGCTGCCCACCCGCAGTGGCTGCGGGCTTTCCAGCGTCAGCGTGGTGCCGGCGAGGGCGTTGTTGAGCACCGTCACCAGCGAGCGGTAGATCGCCGGTTGCGTGGTGCCTTGCGGCAACATCTGAGTGGTCAGCACCTTGGCTTGCAACAGCGTGCCCACCGGCATTTGCGTAGTGTCGATACGGGTGAGGGCAGCCACGTTGGCGCTCAAGGCCTGCTGCAACGAGAGCGTCAGGTTGCCGGCTGGCGTCTGGCTCACCGCTACATTGCTGCCCAACGGCAGAGGCTGGGCGCTGCTGGCTTGCACCAGGGTCTGGCGGCCGCCTTCAAGGGTCAATTTGAGCAGCAGCTGAAACGCATCGCCGCCTTGTTTAAGCGCGATCACCTCGGCGTTGGCGGTTTTCCCAGGGTCGATCAGTCCGGCCTGCGGCTCCAGCAGTTTGAGCAACTCGCCGGTCGGCGGCAGCGGGGCAGGTCCGGGCGCCGGGGCAGGAGGCAGCGTAGGAAGGTTGATCTCACCGGTCATCGTGCGCATCGTCTCTGGGGAAATTGCCCTCTTTAGAGTAGGGCATCACATGTATAATGCCGCCCGTCTGCAAAGAGAGCGGTAAAAACCTCACAACTATTTGATCCAGCTCTCTAAAATCGGTCGCCAAAGCCGTTATTGTGCATCTCTCTATAACGGCCGCTGCACCGCCGACTTGAACCGTAAAGGCCCGCGATCTCTTGACCAGCCCTCTTCTTGAAGCCGTAGCGCTCGCCTGTGAACGCGACCTGCGGATGCTGTTCGAACACCTCGAACTGCGTCTGACGGGCGGCGACATGGTGCAAATCAGCGGCCCCAACGGCAGCGGCAAGACCAGTTTGCTGCGCCTGCTGGCCGGTTTGATGCAGCCGACGGCAGGGGGGGTGCGGCTCAACGGCCAGCCGCTCAACGAACAACGCAGCGAACTGGCTCGCAACCTGATCTGGATCGGCCACGCCGCCGGCATCAAGGACGTGCTCACGCCGGAAGAGAACCTCAGCTGGCTCAGCGCCCTGCATCACCCGGCCTCCCGTGATGCCATTTGGCAAGCCCTGGCGGCCGTCGGCCTCAAAGGCTTTGAAGATGTTCCCTGCCATACCCTGTCCGCCGGCCAGCAGCGCCGCGTCGCCCTGGCGCGTTTGTACCTGCCGGGCCCGCCGCTGTGGATTCTCGACGAACCGTTCACCGCCCTCGACAAACAAGGCGTCGCCCAGCTCGAAGAACACCTGGCCCGGCACTGCGAGCAGGGCGGTTCAGTGGTGCTTACCACTCACCACACGCTGACGCGCATGCCCGCCGGTTACCGTGAGCTGGATTTGGGCCGGTGGTCGGTATGAGTGTGTTCGCGCTGCTGGTCGCCCGTGAAGCACGGCTGTTGTGCCGTCGCCCGGCTGAATTGGCCAATCCGCTGGTGTTCTTTGCCATCGTCATCGCCTTGTTCCCGTTGGCGGTCGGTCCCGAGACTAAACTGTTGCAAACCTTGTCCCCAGGATTAGTGTGGGTGGCGGCGCTTTTATCGGTGCTGCTCTCGCTGGACGGGCTGTTTCGCAGCGATTTCGAAGACGGTTCCCTCGAACAGTGGGTCCTTTCGTCGCACCCGCTGCCACTTCTGGTTCTGGCCAAGGTACTGGCACACTGGGCTTTTTCCGGCTTGGCGCTAGTCTTGCTCTCACCGTTGCTGGCGATGATGCTGGGCTTGCCCGTCGAATGCCTGCCGGTATTGTTGCTGTCCTTGTTGCTCGGTACGCCGGTGCTCAGCCTGTTGGGGGCGGTGGGCGCAGCGTTGACCGTCGGTTTGAAGCGGGGCGGCCTGTTGCTGGCCCTGCTGATTCTGCCTTTGTATATCCCGGTGTTGATCCTGGGCAGCGGCGCCTTGCAGGCCGCGCTCATGGGCATGCCGGCGACCGGTTACCTCCTGTGGCTTGGCAGCCTGACCGCCCTGGCGGTAACCCTGACACCCTTTGCTATAGCGGCTGGCCTGAAGATCAGCGTCGGCGAATAATGAGGTCTGGTTAAGCGTTATTAACCAGTAAAGACCCTGAGTTTCTCGCCAAGACGAGAAACCACCGTGATGGAAACAGCAATGAACTGGACCTGGTTTCACAAGCTCGGCTCGCCCAAATGGTTTTACGGCATCAGCGCCAAGCTGCTGCCGTGGTTGAGCATTGCCGCCGTGTTGCTGATCGGCATCGGCCTGGTCTGGGGCCTGGCCTTCGCCCCGCCGGACTACCAGCAAGGCAACAGCTTTCGCATCATCTATATCCACGTGCCCGCCGCGATGCTGGCGCAGTCCTGCTACGTGATGCTGGCCGTGTGCGGCGTGGTCGGGCTGGTGTGGAAGATGAAACTGGCCGACGTCGCCCTGCAATGCGCCGCGCCCATCGGCGCGTGGATGACCGCCGTGGCGCTGGTCACCGGCGCCATTTGGGGCAAGCCGACCTGGGGTTCATGGTGGGTGTGGGACGCGCGCCTGACCTCGATGCTGATCCTGCTGTTTCTGTACTTCGGCCTGATCGCCCTGGGCAATGCCATCAGCAACCGCGACAGCGCCGCGAAGGCCTGCGCGGTGCTGGCGATTGTCGGCGTGATCAACATCCCCATCATCAAATACTCGGTGCAGTGGTGGAACACCCTGCACCAGGGCGCCACGTTCACCCTTACCGAAAAACCGGCGATGCCCGTGGAAATGTGGGCGCCGCTGCTGCTGATGGTGCTGGGGTTCTACTGCTTCTTCGGCGCCGTGCTGCTGATGCGCATGCGTCTGGAAGTGCTCAAGCGTGAAGCCCGCACCAGCTGGGTCAAGGCCGAAGTGCAAAACAGCCTGGGAGCGCGGGGATGAGTTTCAACTCTTTCAGTGATTTTCTCGCCATGGGCCACCACGGCCTGTATGTCTGGACGGCCTATGGCATCTGCCTGGCGGTGCTGGCCCTCAACGTCGCCGCGCCGATCCTGGCCCGCAAGCGTTACCTGCAACAAGAGGCGCGCCGTTTGCGCCGGGAGACCGATAAGTGAATCCGCTGCGTAGAAAGCGTCTGTTGATCATCCTGGCCATCCTGGTCGGTGTGAGTGTTGCCGTGGGCCTGGCGATGAGCGCCCTGCGGGAGAACATCAACCTGTTCTACACCCCGACCCAGATCGCCAACGGCGAAGCGCCGGTAGACACGCGCATTCGCGCGGGCGGCATGGTGGAGAAGGGCTCGCTCAAGCGTTCCGGCGATTCACTCGACGTCACCTTCGTGGTCACCGACTTCAACAAGGCCGTGACCATTACCTATCGCGGCATCCTCCCGGACCTGTTCCGCGAAGGCCAGGGCATCGTCGCCCTCGGCAAGCTCAATGCCGACGGCGTGGTGGTCGCCGATGAAGTGCTGGCCAAGCACGATGAGAAATACATGCCGCCGGAAGTCACCAAGGCCCTGAAAGACAGCGGCCAACCCGCTCCAACCCCGGCAAAGGAGGGCTAAGTTGATGACGTCCGCACTGTTTATTCCCGAGCTGGGCCAGTTAGCGATGATCCTCGCCTTGTGCTTTGCTGTCGTCCAGGCCGTGGTGCCCTTGCTTGGCGCCTGGCGCGGCGACCGCCTGTGGATGAGCCTGGCCCAGCCGGCCGCCTGGGGCCAGTTTGCCTTTTTGCTGTTCGCGTTTGGTTGCCTGACCTACGCCTTCATGACTGACGACTTTTCAGTCGCCTATGTCGCCAACAACTCCAACAGCGCGTTGCCCTGGTACTACAAATTCAGCGCCGTGTGGGGCGCCCACGAAGGCTCGCTGCTGCTGTGGGCCTTGATCCTCGGCGGCTGGACCTTCGCCGTGTCGGTGTTCTCGCGCCAACTGCCGCAAGTCATGCTGGCGCGGGTGCTGGCGGTGATGGGCATGATCAGCATCGGCTTCCTGCTGTTCCTGATCATGACCTCCAACCCGTTCAGCCGCATCCTGCCGCAGATCCCGGTGGACGGGCATGACCTCAACCCCTTGCTGCAAGACATCGGCCTGATCGTGCACCCGCCGATGCTCTACATGGGTTACGTGGGTTTCTCGGTGGCCTTTGCTTTCGCCATCGCCGCCTTGCTCGGCGGGCGTCTCGATGCCGCCTGGGCGCGCTGGTCGCGGCCGTGGACCATCGTCGCCTGGGCCTTTCTCGGGATCGGCATCACCTTGGGCTCGTGGTGGGCCTATTACGAACTCGGCTGGGGCGGCTGGTGGTTCTGGGACCCGGTCGAAAACGCCTCGTTCATGCCGTGGCTGGTGGGCACCGCGCTGATTCACTCGCTGGCCGTCACCGAAAAACGCGGCGTGTTCAAGAGCTGGACCGTGTTGCTGGCCATCGCCGCGTTTTCCCTCAGTTTGCTTGGCACGTTCCTGGTGCGTTCGGGCGTGCTGACGTCGGTGCATGCGTTTGCGTCCGACCCGGCGCGCGGCGTGTTCATCCTGATCTTCCTGCTGTTTGTGGTCGGCGGCTCGCTCACCCTGTTTGCGTTGCGCGCGCCGGTGGTCAAGAGCCAGGTCGGCTTCAACCTGTGGTCGCGTGAAACCCTGTTGCTGGGCAATAACCTGGTGCTGGTGGTGGCCGCGTCGATGATCCTGCTCGGTACCTTGTACCCGTTGGTGCTGGACGCGCTGAGCGGCGCCAAGCTGTCGGTTGGTCCGCCGTACTTCAACGCGTTGTTTATCCCGCTGATGGGCCTGCTGATGGTGGTGATGGCAGTCGGTGTATTGGTGCGCTGGAAAGACACCCCGGTGAAATGGCTGGCGGGCATGCTGATGCCGGTGCTGCTGGGCAGTGTGGCCTTGGCGGTGATCGCAGGCTTTGCCTACGGCGACTTCAACTGGGCGGTGCTCGCAACCTTCCTGCTCGCCGCCTGGGTGTTGCTGGCCGGCGTGCGCGACATTGTCGACAAAACCCGTCACAAAGGCCTGATCAAAGGCTTGCCGACATTGACCCGCAGCTATTGGGGCATGCAGGTGGCGCACCTCGGCATCGCGGTGTGCGCCCTCGGCGTGGTGCTCTCCAGCCAAAACAGCGCCGAGCGCGACCTGCGCCTGGCACCCGGTGAGTCCATGGACCTGGCCGGTTACCACTTCATCTTTGAAGGCGCCAAGCACTTTGAAGGCCCGAACTTCACGTCGGACAAAGGCACCATCCGCGTGGTGCGCAATGGCAAGGAAGTGGCCGTGCTGCACCCGGAAAAACGCCTGTACACCGTGCAAAGCTCAATGATGACCGAAGCGGGCATCGACGCCGGTTTCACCCGCGACCTGTATGTGGCGCTCGGTGAACCCCTGGGCGACGGCGCCTGGGCGGTGCGCGTGCACGTCAAACCGTTTGTGCGCTGGATCTGGTTCGGCGGGTTGCTCACCGGCTTTGGTGGTTTGCTGGCTTCGCTGGACCGGCGTTATCGGGTCAAAGTAAAAAGCCGCGTGCGTGAAGCCCTCGGCCTGCAAGGAGCGCCGGCATGAAGCGTTGGTTGATGGTGTTACCGCTGGCGGCCTTTCTGGTGGTGGCGGTGTTTTTGTATCGCGGCTTGTACCTGGACCCGGCCGAGCTGCCTTCGGCGATGATCGGCAAGCCATTCCCGGCGTTCAGCCTGAAAACCGTGCAGGGCGACAAGACCCTGACCCAGGCCGACCTGCTGGGCAAGCCGGCGCTGGTCAACGTGTGGGCGACCTGGTGCATCTCGTGCCGCGTCGAGCACCCGGTGCTGAACAAACTCGCCGAGAAGGGCGTGGTGATCTACGGCATCAACTACAAGGACGACAATGCGGCGGCCTTGAAGTGGCTGGCGGAGTTCCACAACCCGTACCTGATGGATATCCGCGATGAAGACGGCAACCTCGGTTTGAACCTCGGCGTGTACGGCGCCCCGGAAACCTTCTTTATTGATGCCAAAGGTGTGATCCGCGACAAATACGTCGGCGTGATCGACGAAGTGGTGTGGCGCGAGCAACTGGCCGCCAAGTACCAGGCGCTGGTCGATGAGGCCAAGCCATGAAGCGTCTGTTAGCCGCTGCCGTGTTGGCGCTGGGGTTGGTCGGCGTAGCCCACGCTGCCATCGACACCTACGAATTCGCCAAGGACGGTGACCGTGAGCGTTTTCGCGAACTGACCAAGGAACTGCGTTGCCCCAAGTGCCAGAACCAGGACATCGCCGATTCCAACGCGCCGATTGCCGCCGACCTGCGCAAAGAGATTTTCCGCATGCTGGGGGAGGGCAAGGACAACCAGCAGATCATCGACTTCATGGTCGACCGCTACGGTGATTTCGTGCGTTACAAACCGGCCCTCACCGGCAAGACCGCGCTGCTCTGGTTCGGCCCAGCCGGGCTGTTGCTGGCCGGTGTGGTGGTCATGGCCGTGATCGTCCGCCGCCGCCGCGCCGCGCCTACCGATGGCTCCGACGCGTTATCCCCTGAAGAGCGCAAACGCCTCGACCAATTGCTGGACACCAAGACTGATGATTGATTTTTGGCTCGCAGCAGGGTTGCTGCTCCTGATTGCCCTGAGTTTCCTGTTGATCCCTGTGTTGCGCGGCCGCCGCGCCCAGCGTGAAGAGGACCGCACCGCGCTCAACGTGGCGCTTTACCAGGAACGCGTCGCCGAGTTGCAAGTGCAGCAGGACGAAGGCGTGCTGAATGCCGCGCAACTCGACACCGGCCGCGCCGAAGCGGCCCGTGAACTGCTGGCCGATACCGAAGGCGTGGAAAAGCCTCGCGAATCGCGCCTGGGCAAACCGTTGCCGTTTTTGGCGGCGTTTCTGGTGCCGGTCCTTGGCGTTGCGCTGTACCTGCATTACGGCGCCAGCGATAAGGTCGAGCTGACCCGCGAATTCTCCCAGCCGCCGGTATCGATGCAAGACATGACCCAACGCCTGGAACGCGCCGCCGCTGCCCAGCCGGATTCGCCGGAAGGCTTGTACTTCCTCGGTCGCGCCTACATGGCCCAGGACCGTTCCGCCGATGCGGCCAACGTCTTCGAGCGCACCGTGGCTTTGGCCGGCCGCCAGCCGGAACTGCTCGGCCAGTGGGCGCAGGCGCAGTACTTTGCCGACAACAAGCAGTGGTCGCCCAAGGTGCAGGCGCTGACCGATGAAGCCTTGAAGCTGGACCCCAAGGAAGTCACCAGCCTTGGCCTGTTGGGTATTGCCGCCTTTGAAGGCCAGCGTTATCAGGACGCCATCGACTACTGGAACCGTCTGTTGGCGCAGCTGCCACCGCAAGACAATTCCCGGGTCGCGCTGCAAGGTGGTATCGACCGAGCGGCGGAAAAGCTCAGGGAGAGCGGTGGTACTGTCGCTCAAGCGCCCAAGGCTGTTCTCAAAGTCCGTGTGGATTTGTCCGCCGAGGTGAAGGCCAAAGCCCTGCCCACCGACAGCGTGTTCATTTTTGCCCGCGCCGTCTCCGGCCCGCCTGCGCCGCTGGCGGCCAAGCGCGTGACCGTCGCCGAACTGCCAGTCACCGTCGAACTGGGTGATGCGGACGCGATGATGCCGCAGTTGAAACTGTCGAACTTCCCCGAAGTCCAACTGGTTGCGCGCATATCCCGGGCAGGTCTTCCGACCGCTGGCGAGTGGATCGGCCGCAGCCAACCCTTGGCCAGCACTGCCACTGCGCTGCAGCAGCTGACCATCGACAGTCCGGACAAGTAAATCGAGGAAAACGCCTATGCCCGCATTTGCACGCATCACCTTGCTCAGCCTGGTACTCGGCCTGAGTGCTTGTGCGGTCCACCGGCCACCTCCGGCACCCACCGGCCCGACCATCCCGCCGTCGGGCCCTTCGACCCAGCCGAGCACCCAACCGTCCGGCCCGGTGACCCCGCCGCCGAAACCGCTGCCAAGCAAATCGCCAACCTTCGCCCCACCCCCGGGCGCCGCCAGCCACTGGGACGGCAAGATGCAGGTGTACGTGCTGGAAGAACAGCCCGACACCTTCTACCGCCAGCGCACCTACTACCGCTGGAGCAACGGCTGGAGCCGCTCCATCAGCCCGAACGGGCCGTGGGAAGAAACCGATGTGCACGGCGTACCGCCGGGGCTGAGCAAGCAATACGCGCAATGAAAAAAGGCGACCTTCGGGTCGCCTTTTTCATACCCGCTAAATGCATTCTTGCATCCACTGAAGACCAACTGTGGGAG
>NZ_JANLOF010000018.1:0-30914 GCF_025466135.1 Pseudomonas sp. 14P_5.3_Bac1
AGCAAGCCCGCTCCCACATTTTTGGATCGGATGACATCAGGGTGATGCGCTGTGGAACGCAGGCCCCCAGCGCATTACCAAGCGGGCCTTACCGCAGCAACGGCTCTGTACTCCCATCACACCACACTTGCCCCGCCCGCGATTCGCTTGAGCCCCAGCACCATCAAGCCGGCCCCCAACGCCATCGCGGCCATCAGCAGCGGGTACGACACCCACCACGGCGTACCCGCCGTCATCATGCTGAATTCCGACATGCCACCCACACTGGCAATCAGGTTAAGCGGCAGGAACACCACGTTAATCAGGGTCAACTTGCGCAGCAGGTTGTTCATGCTGTTGTTCATCAGGTTGCCACGCGCGTCGATCAATCCGGAAAACACATTGGAATAGATCTCCGCCTGCTTGTAGCACTGATGGTTTTCGATGATCAGGTCGTCGATCAACCCCAGGATCTCGGCACTGAAATGCTCTTTTTCAGCGTGATTACGCAGCCGCGACAGCACCGCGCCGTTGCTGTGCAGCGCATTGATGTAATAGATCAGGCTTTCGCTGAGGCTGAACATCTGCATCAGGTGATGGTTGCTCATCGACGCGTTGAACTGTTGCTGCAATTCGCGCGCAACCAGCTTGATCACCTTGAGGTGGCCCAGGTAGTGGTGGATGTTGTTGAGCAACAAATCAAGCAGCACATCCAACGGCGTGTGCAGCGGCCGGCGCGCGCCGAGCCCCGACAGCGGGGTTTCATCGGTGGCAATCACCAGCAGGCGATCCTGCGAAAACAACAAGCCGCACGACGACACCTCAAACACCAGATTGCCGCCGCCGGAGTAGTTTTCCGGGCGTTTCCAGATCAGGAACAGGTTGTCGGGGTGAAATTCGATGCGTGACACTTCATCCGGGTCAAGGGCCGAGGCCAGCGCATGTTCATCCAGCTTGTGGTGGTCGCGCAGCCATTCACGTTCGGCCAGGTCCGGGTTGTTGAACAACATGATCGGCGCATCATCACTTCCCGCGCCGCACAACTTTCCACCGGTCAATTCAAAGCGCTGGATCATCGCGCGTCACCACACCTGGCCCTGGCGCTTCAACTCCAGGCGCCGCACGAACTCCTCCAGCACCAGCGCGTACAGGTCGTCTTGCAGGTAGGCGTCTTCGATACCGGCGTCCATGTTCGGGTTGTCGTTCACCTCGATCACCACCACCTTGTCGCCGGACTGCTTGAGGTCAACACCGTAAAGGCCGTCGCCGATCAGGTTGGCGGTCTTCACCGCCAGCTCCACCACCGCCTTGGGCGCTTCGTGGACCGCCAGGGTGCGGCATTCGCCGTTGATGTCCTGGCCGATAGCCTTGTGGTTGTAGATCTGCCAATGGCCCTTGGACATGAAGTACTGGCAGGCAAAGATCGGCTTGCGGTTGAGTACACCGATGCGCCAGTCGTATTCGGTGTAGAAAAATTCCTGGGCCAGCAACAGCACCGAATGCTCGAACAACTCAGCGGTGGCCTTGAGCAAGGCCTCCTGGCTTTCCACCTTGATCACACCGCGCGAGAAACAGCCGTCGGGGATCTTCAACACCAGCGGGAAGCCCAGGCGCTCGCCCACCCGCTCGAAATCTTCCGGTCGCTCCTTGTACAGAATCTCGGTGGCGGGCATCCCCAGCTGGTGGCTGTTGAGCAGGTCGGTGAGGTAGACCTTGTTGGTGCAGCGCAGGATCGACGCCGGGTCATCCATCACCACCAGGCCTTCGCTCTCGGCCTTTTTGGCGAAGCGGTAGGTGTGATTGTCGACGCTGGTGGTCTCGCGGATCAGCAAGGCGTCGTACTCGGCGAGGCGCGAGTAATCCTTGCGCTCGATCAGTTCCACATCGATGCCCAGGCCCTTGCCGACCCGCACGAAGTTTTCCAGGGCGCGGGCATTGGAGGGCGGCAATTGCTCCTGCGGATCGTGCAGGATGGCCAGGTCGTAGCGGGCCAGCCTGCGTGAACGCGGTTGGCGCCAGATCTTGCGGCTGAAGTTGTCCAGGGCGTGGGCAAACTGGTCTTCCTGGTCATCACGCAACTTGTGCAACACGCCGGATTTGACCCCTTCGATGTGCCAGCCGTTATTCTTGCGAAACTCAACTAACAGAATCGGGCACGGGAAGGTTTCAAACAACTGACGGGCCAACTCCTGCAACGGTTCTATATTGGTCAGGCCAAAGTAAAGTGTCAGGGTAAAGCCTTCGGTATTGCTGTAGAGGTGATGACTCAAGGCTTTATCGAGGGTTTTATCCAGGTCATCCAGCGACAGGCCATACAGCGACTTTTTCGTCAGTTCACTGATGGTGCGCACCGACGGAATCACCTTGTGCCCGCGCGCCTCGGCCAACAGCGAGCAGTAATAACCATGCCCCAGGTATTTGTAGCTGCGGCACAGGTTGATCACCTGCACGCGCTTGCCCGTCTCGCTCTCGCGGGTTTGTTCAAGGTATTCCTGCGCGGTGACGATGTCTTCGCTGGGAAAGTAGGAGGCCCAATCTTCCTTGCGTTCGACAATGATCACGACTTGACTGGAGCCTTTAAGGGGAGGAGAAAAATAACCCGTGGAAGTTATTGTCGCCGCGACAGTTTGCTCGGATACTTCACGCCAATGACTTTGTACCGCCGACATAATATTTGATCCGCTTTAGAGAACTCGACCTTTTCTATTAAGCACGATCTTTTAGAGAAGTCCCGTTTCGTTACGCAACTTTTACGGCGGTCATATGGCTCTTTCCTTTCGCGTTGCAACCCCCGCTGACGTGCCCGAACTGGTGGCACTGGAACAGCACTGTTTCACCACCGACCGGCTTTCGCCGCGCAGTTTCCAGTGGATGATCAGCCGCGCTCATGGCCAGTTGCTCGTTGCCGAAAATGACGGTGTTTTGCTCGGTTACGCCTTGGTGCTGTTCCATCGCGGCACCTCACTGGCGCGCCTGTACTCCATCGCCATCGCCGAACACGCACGCGGCATGGGCCTGGGCAAGCAGCTGCTGGCGCGCATCGAAGCCTGCGCCGTGGCGCATGATTGCGCCTACCTGCGCCTGGAAGTGCGCACCGACAACCCCGGCGCCCTCGCCCTGTACGAGCGCAATGGCTACCGGCGCTTCGCGCTGATCAATGACTATTACGAAGACCATGCACCGGCCCTGCGCCTGGAAAAACGCATCGTCCAGCACCAGGACGCGCGCCCGCAAAACGTGCCGTATTACCAGCAAACCACCGACTTCACCTGTGGCGCCGCGTGCCTGCTGATGGCCATGGGCGCACTGGTGCCGACGCGTGTGGCCGGCCGGCGCGAAGAGCTGCAAATCTGGCGTGAAGCCACCACCGTGTTCATGACCGCCGGTCACGGCGGCTGCAGCCCGCAAGGCTTGGCCCTGGCGGCGTGGCGTCGGGGCTTTCGCGTACGCATGCAGGTGAATGTGCGCGGCCCGCTGTTTCTGGACGGCGTGCGCGACCAGCATAAAAAGGACGTCATGCGCCTGGTGCACGAGGCGTTCGAAGAAGAATTGGCCGGCAGCGACGTCGAGCAGGTGTTCGGCGGCGCGTTGGATTTGCCGCAGGTACTGCGCGATGGCGGGCAGCCGCTGGTGTTGATCAGCAGCTACCGCCTCACCCGCTCCAAGTCGCCGCACTGGGTGATGGTCACCGATTGCGACGACGACTTTGTCTACCTGCACGACCCGGATGTGGACCACAGCCAGCACCGCCAGCCCCTGGACTGCCAGCACTTGCCGGTCAGCCACGGGGAGTTCGAACGCATGTGCCGCTTTGGCAACAACAAGTTGCGCGCGGCGGTGGTGCTGTTCAAGCCACTTGCTTGATCCCGGCCTTGGCTTCCAGCTCACGTACCAGCGGCAACACGCGCTTGCCGAAGTATTCGACTTCCTCCTGGAAGTGCAGGAAGCCCGCCAGCACCAGGTCCACGCCCACGGCCTTGAGCGCGACGATGCGCTCGGCAATCTGCTGCGGTGTGCCGATCAGGTTGGTCTTGAAGCCGTCGTTGTACTGCACCAGGTCTTCGAAACTGGATTTGGCCCAGTTGCCCTCGCCTTCCGGTGAGGCTTTGCCGGCCTGCTTGGCCGCGTCACCAAAGGCATTCACGGCCTCCGGGTCGGCCTTGTCGATGATCTCGGCGAGCACCGCGCGGGCTTCTTCTTCGGTGTCGCGGGCGATCACAAAGGCGTTTACGCCGACTTTGACCGAATGGTTATTCGCCGCCGCCTTGGCGCGAATGTCATCGACCTGAGCCTTGATGCCTTGCGGGGTGTTGCCGTTGGTGAAATACCAGTCCGACACGCGCGCCGCCATGTCCCGCGCCGCGCGTGAGCTGCCGCCCTGGAACACTTCCGGCTGGCCCAGGGGCTTGGGCTTGAGGGTGTAATTGTTGAAGCGGTAGAAGTCGCCCTTGAAGGTGAAGTCGTCCTGGGTCCAGATGCCTTTCAACGCGCGGATAAACTCCTCGGAACGGCGATAACGCTCATCGTGCTCCAGCCAGGGTTCGCCGATGGCCTGGAACTCGCCCTTGAACCAGCCACTGACGATGTTCACCGCGATACGGCCATTGGTCAGTTGGTCGATCGTCGCCAGTTGCTTGGCCGCCAAGGCCGGCTGCCACGGGCCGGGCAAGATGGCCGCGATCACCTTGAGCGTGGTGGTCGCCGCCAGCAGCGCATGGCTGAAGGCTACGGATTCATGCTGGTTCTCCGCACCGTAGCCGGCGGTGAAGCGAATTTGCGTGAGGCCGTATTCAAAACCGGCCGCTTCGGCCAACTGCGCCAGTTTGCGGTTGTAGTCGATGCCCCAATGGGTGCGTTGCTCGATCTTGCTGACCACCAGCCCACCGCTGACGTTGGGCACCCAATAGGCAAATTTAACGGCTTGCTGACTCATCTGGCAGTACCTCGCACGAAGGGATGTTCCAGGGCTAGAGCAGCAAGCGTGCCAGGCCGGTGCAAACGCCCTGGCCATGGGCGTCGCGGTAAAAATCCCCATCTCGCAGGGCTGAGCCGCCAATGTCATGGATTACACCGATTTGTCGATCCGCTGTTGCCGGAGCAACAGTGGATGGCTTTCATCCCCTGCAAACACGGGCTGCAGCCACCGGCACGAACTGTGCAATCACCCAAGGACTGATACTGCCAAGGAGCTGCCCCCCATGACCGAACAACACGTCATCAACCCGCTGTCCACAGGTGTCGATTACCCCACGTTGGTCGCGCGTTTTCGGCCGATCTTCCAGCGCATTGCCGCAGGTGCGGTAGCGCGCGAACAGACCCGCGCCCTGCCCTATGAACCGATCCAATGGCTCAAGCAGGCCGGCTTTGGCGCCGTGCGGGTGCCGGTGGAATACGGCGGTGGTGGCGCGTCGCTGCCGCAGTTGTTCGAGTTGCTGATCGAGCTGGCCGCTGCCGATTCGAATGTGCCCCAGGCGTTGCGCGGGCATTTCGCCTTCGCCGAGGACCGTCTGAATGCGCCACCCAGCGCTGGCCGCGACCTGTGGTTCAAGCGCTTTGTCGAGGGCGACATCGTCGGCTGCGCCTGGACCGAAATCGGCAACGTGGCCATCGGCGAGGTGGTCACTCAGGTGAGCCCCGACGGCGATAAATGGAAACTCAACGGTGAAAAGTTCTACAGCACCGGCAGCCTTTTCTCCGACTGGATCGACGTGTACGCCCAGCGCAGCGATACCGGCGCCGATGTGATCGCCGCCACCCGCACGCGTCAGCCTGGCGTGGTGCAAAGCGATGACTGGGACGGCTTTGGCCAGCGCACCACGGGCAGTGGCACCAGCCGTTTTACCGATGCTGTGGTGGACGCGGAAAACGTTATCGACTTTGCCACCCGGTTCAAGTACCAGACCGCGTTTTATCAGCTGGTGTTGCTGGCGAGCCTGGCCGGGATTGGTCGTGCGGCACTCAGCGACGTGGCTCATCAGGTGCGCAGTCGCAAACGCATTTACAGCCACGGCAATGCCGCGCATGTCAGCCAGGATGCGCAGGTTCAACAAGTGGTGGGTGAAGTGGCGGCGCTGGTGTATGCCGCCGAGGCCAGTGCGTTAAAGGCTGCGGTGCCGGCGCAACAGGCGTACCTGGCGCGGTTTGCCGGGGATGAGGTGGCCGAGCGGGAGGCGAATGTGGCGGCCGAGATTGAATCGGCGACGGCGCAGGTGGTGGTGTCGGCGCTGGTGCAGCGGGCCACCACGGAGTTGTTCAATGCGCTGGGAGCGTCGGATGTGCGCCAGGGTAAAGCGCTTGATCGCCACTGGCGCAATGCCCGTACGGTGTCGTCGCATAATCCGGTGATCTACAAGGCGCGGATTGTGGGGGACTGGGTGATTAACGGGACTGAGCCGCCGTTTGTGTGGCAAATCGGGAATGGGCCGGCCAAGGGATAGGCTTTTTGATCGCTCAGGGTTGGGGGGTATATCCGTTGTTTAGGTGATGGCTGAGATAGGTTCCGCCCTTACGGCGGGTCACTCTGGAAAAGCCCCAAAGTAACCAAAGGGCTCTTGCCCCACCGCTCGGCACCTCGCTCACGCTTCGGTGTGCCTGAGATCAAAAGCAGAGCACGGCGGCCTGGTAGCCGACCTGTGTTTAGATCAAAAGCACCGCCGAGGCGGCCTGACAGCCGACCTGATCCTTGAAGCTGAACTCAATCAAATGTGGGAGCTGGCTTGCCTGCGATGGCATCGCCTGTGTGTCACTGATACACCGAGGTGCCTGCATCGCAGGCAAGCCAGCTCCCACAGAAAAGCCAAGCAGTGAGGTGCTGGCATCTTCACTCGGTCAACTTGTGGGAGCGGGCTTGCTCGCGAAGGCGGTGGGCCAGTGACACATGGGCTGACTGAACCACCGCATTCGCGGGCAAGCCCGCTCCCACATTTGGAGCTCCGTGCGTCAGGTAGATGGGTGTCGGTTGTACTCGGTCGACGGTGGGAGCTGGCTTGCTCGCGAAGGCGGTGTGCCAGTGACACATGGGCTGACTGAACCACCGCATTCGCAGGCAAGCCCGCTCCCACATTTGGGTGTCTGTGCATCAGATAGAGGTGTGTTGCTGTGATTTAGCCAAAAGTGACCCGCTGTAAGAGCGGAACCGCCAGCCGCCGTTACCGCAGCAACGGATATGTACTCACCCCACTCAGAAACCTGAAAACATCAGAACGCCAACTTATAGCCAATAGTCATCAACATAACCGCCAGACAAGGCCGCAGCACACCATCAGGAACCTTACCGGTCATGTGACTCCCCAGGTAAATCCCCGGCAACGACCCCATCAGCAAAAAGCCCAGCAAATGCCAATCCATATTCCCCATGCTCGCGTGCCCCAGGCCCGCAACCAATGTCAGCGGCACAGCATGGGCAATCTCGGTACCCACCAGCCGACGCGTCGCCAGAAACGGGTACAGAATAAACAGCGCCACGGTCCCAAGCGCACCCGCGCCGATGGACGTCAGGGCAACCATGGTGCCAAGGATCGCACCGGTCACCACCGTCAACAGGTTCAAGTTGCGCGAGCTCATGTGATAGTCATCACCCGCATGCCGCTGTGCAAAAGCCAGCAGGCTTTTCTTGAACAGAATCGCCAGCGCCGTCAGCAGCAACACCACACCAAGCGCCTGCTTGATCACCGCGTTCATGGCGCTGGGGTCGGTATGCAGACTGGCAAGGAACCACAGGGTCAGCAGCACCGCAGGCACACTGCCCAAGGTCAGCCAACCCGTGATGGTCCAGTCGATATTCTTGTTCTTGCTGTGCACCAGCACGCCACCTGATTTGGTGATGGCCGCGTACAACAAGTCAGTGCCCACGGCGGTCGCCGGGTTGATGCCGAACCACAACAGGATCGGGGTCATCAAAGACCCCCCACCGACACCGGTCATGCCGACGATAAAACCAACCACCAGGCCGGCGATGACAAAACCAAAGTTACCCACATCCATACAACTACCCGCGGCCTTATAAATTTCTGGCCGCAGGATAGCGATTTTTCTTATAACGACTTATATCAATATGATCTGACTTTATGCCTTTTGTGTCAGCCGTTGACAGACGTAGGCCTGCGTCTGATACGGAAACGCCACAGTGTCACGCCCCCGCAAGGCAGGATGCGTGTCGATCAGTGCCTGCAATTGCGCAGTCACGCGGGCTTTCTCGGCGGCGGGCAGCGCCGCGATAAAGCTCACCGACAGGAAGCGATCCATGATCACCTCCTGAGGGCTGCCGACATGCTGATAGGCAAAGCAGGTCATTTCGGGCGCGGAAAAATACTCGCCGGTGAAGGCTTCGCGCCAGCGGCCTGTATGAAAGCGCGGCGTGTCGCCCTCATAAGGGGTGATGATGTCGGTGATGGCGGCGACCCAATCCACCGATTCATCGCGCACATTCCACACCAACCCCAGGCGCCCATCGGGTTTGAGCACACGGTGGATTTCTGCCAGCGCGGCTTCGGTAGAAAACCAATGGAACGCCTGCGCACAGACCACCGCCTCGGCGACGGCGGTTTCCAGGGGAATGGATTCGGCGGTGCCATTGACCAGGCGCACATCGGGTAACAGTTTATTGAGCTGCGCGCCCATCGCTTCGACCGGTTCGACCGCCACCAGCGTTGGCGCCAGGGTGCTGAGCAAACGGGTGAACTTGCCGGTACCAGCGCCCAGGTCGATTACCGTCGATTGCGCATCGATGTGCAGCGCATCAGTGAGCCAGCCGGTGAGTTGTCGTGGATAGTCGGGCCGGCCTTGGGCGTAAGTGGCGGCCTGGGTAGAGAAACCCTGTTGAGCAGACGTGTGAACACCAGTCATTGCCAATCTCTCCTCGGGTAAAGCGGGGGCACAGTGTGCGCCCTTGTGCATTTATTTTCTAATCACTGCATCCAATCGAGCGCGGCCTGGGTAGTGCTTACAGTGACCCCGCTGTTTTACTCAATGGAGAAACACCGATGAACGCTAAAGCACTGTTCTGCCTGACCGCCCTGCTGGCCGCCGCGCCAATAGCTTTCGCCCAGACCGGCCTGCCCGACAGCATCAAGGTGCCGGATGGGCACAAGGTGGCGCTGGAGACCACAGGCGTCGGCGAAATCACCTACGAATGCCGCGACAAAGCTAACGCTCCCGGCCAGACCGAGTGGACGTTTGTCGGCCCCAAGGCGGTGTTGAACGACCGCAGCGGCAAGCCAGTGGGCACCTATTTCGGCCCACCGGCTACATGGCAAGCCCAGGACGGTTCGAAAATCACCGGCACGCAGTTGGCCGTGGCGCCGTCCGGTGCGGGCAACCTGCCGTACCAATTGGTCAAGGCCAACCCGGCCGAAGGCAAAGGCGCAATGAGCGGTGTGAGTTATATCCAGCGCGTGGCGCTCAAGGGTGGCGTGGCGCCGAGCACCGAGTGCAGCGCTGCCAACAAAGGCACGCAGGCAGTGGTGAAGTACCAGGCCGACTACATCTTCTGGGCGGCCAACTGAGAACAAACTCGGCTACGCTGCCCCTGTAAGGGCCGGCTTGCCGGCGAGGGTCGTCAACGATGACGCAGGGCACCTGGGTTTACGCTGCGCCCGTGCCCTTTTTTGCCGGCATGCCGGCGCCCTGCAGCGCGGTGGCGATTGTTATGACAATGGTGGAAACACGTGGCCTTGCCTGACGCCGATTTTGATTACGAAACCTGTCTACTGGCCTGCGCCCGTGGGGATCAACGCGCCTTGCGCCAGCTCTATGAGCAGGACAGCAGCCGTTTGCTCGGCGTGGCTTTTCGCATTGCCAGGGACAAATCCCTGGCCGAAGACATCGTGCATGACGCGTTTATCAGGATCTGGCGTGGCGCCGGCAGTTTCGACCGCAACCGTGGCTCGGCGCGCGGCTGGGTGTTCAGCGTGACCCGGCATCTGGCGCTCAATGCCGTGCGCAATCACTACCGCGAAGCCCCCCTGGGCGACGCGCACGAGCACATCGCCACAACCGACACCTTTGAATTCGCTTCGCGCTCGGGGCAGGTCCACGCCTGCCTGGAGCAGCTCGACCCGGCCCGTCGCGCGTGCATCCTGCATGCCTACGTCGACGGCTATTCCCACAGCCAAATCGCACAGAAACTGGACACCCCGCTGGGGACCGTCAAAGCCTGGATCAAACGCAGCCTCGCTGCGCTGCGGGAGTGCATGGCATGAGCAACCCTCTGGACGAACTGGCTGGCGAATACGTGCTGGGCACCCTGCCCGCCGCGCAACGCGCCGAGGTTGAGCAGCGCTTGTCCGAGGATGCCGAGTTGCGCGCGGCGGTGGACGCATGGGAGCAGCGCCTTTTGCCGCTGACCGCATTGGCCGAACCAGTGCCCCCTTCTGCCCAGCTGTGGCGGCGCATCGAGCGCACCGTCACGCCCGCCGACACCCGCGCCGACCTGCACACACCGTGGTGGAACCTGCTGGCGCTATGGCGCGGTTTGGCCGGCGCGGGGCTGGTGGCGACGTGGGTACTGGCGACGCTGCTGCTGACCCGCCCGCCCACTGCAGAACCCACTTTTGTGGTGGTATTGGTGGCGCCGCAAAGCCAGGCTCCGGGCTGGGTGATCCAGGCCAGCAATACTCAACAGATCCAGTTGATTCCATTGGGTGTGATGCAAGTGCCTGCCGACAAGGCGCTGCAGTTCTGGACCAAGGCGGATGGCTGGCAAGGCCCGGTGTCGCTGGGGTTGGTCAAGCCAGGCCAAACGCTGTCGGTGCCGCTGGACAAACTGCCGCCACTGGCGCCCAACCAATTGTTCGAGCTGACCCTGGAAGATCCGAATGGCTCGCCGACCGGCAAACCCACCGGGCCGATCCAGGCGATCGGCCGCGCCGTCAAGGTGCTCTGATCAGCCGACGCTGGGCAACCACAGCCGGAATCGTGCCCCGCCCAAGGGTGACGCCTGGGCCGTCAACGTGCCGCCCTGGGCCTCCATCGCGCGCCGGCTGATGGCCAGGCCGAGGCCGAAGCCCCCGGTGGCGCGGTCGCGGCTGCGGTCCAGGCGATAGAAAGGTTCGAAGATCCGCTCACGCTGGTCTAGCGGAATGCCGATGCCATCGTCATCCACCCAGATCTCGCAGCCCTTGGCACACACCTTGACGCCCACCTGAATGCGCTTGTCGCAGTAGCGCGTGGCATTGCGCAACAAGTTTTGCAGCGCGCGGGCGGTGAGGCGCGGGTCGAGGCTGAAGCGCTCCACCGCGCAATCAAGCGCCACGTCGATGACAATCTCGGGGTTTTCCAGTTCGTCATCGACGCTGCCCAGCACGCTGTCGACAAACTCGTCGAGCACCACGTCGACTCGCTCCGGCAGTTGCGCCGGATTTTGCAGACGGCTGTAGGACAGCAATTCCAGCACCAGCTCGTCCAGCTCACGAATGTGCGCCACCAGGCTTTGCAGGCGCTCGCGGCTGGCTTGGGGCAAGTCTTCGGACAACGCCAGCGCCAGGCCGAAATCCAGGCGGGTCAGCGGCGTGCGCAGTTCATGGGAGACCGCATTGAGCAGGTCGCGCTGTTGATTGAGCAGGCGCTCGATATCGTCGGCCATGGTGTCGAACACCGACGCCAGGCTGCCAATGTTGGAACTGGGCGGAATCTGCGTGCGCTCGCCCAGGTTGCCCTTGCCCAGCTGTGCAGCGGTGCTTTTCAGGCGCTCCAGGTCACGCCAGTGCGGACGCAGCCAGAACAGCAGGCAAGCCAGCAGCGCGGCGCCGATCAGCACGTTCATCGACCAGTACAGCAGGTTCATGTCCATCGGGTCGGGGGGAATCGTCAGCTTGACCGCAAACTGCTGGTTGACCGGCGAACTGATTTCTTCCATCCAGCCCCATTCGCCAAGGCGGATCACCGGCTTGCCCTGCTCCAGCAGCTTTTCTTCGGCGGGCGTGTAGCTGGCGTCCTGGCGCAACAGCAGTTTGACTTTCAGCGGCGCGAAGTCGCGGCCCAACTGCTCGGTCACCTGGGACCAGCGCTCAACCGGCGCGCGCAGGTATTGTTTGACGATGAGCGTCTGCAGGCCACGGGTCTGCTCGACGTTGTAGTCCATGTAACGGTGTTCAAACAGCTGGATCACCAACCGGGGAATCAGGAAGATCGCCGCACTGAAGGTGATGATGGTGATCAGGTAGAGGCGCAGCAGGACACGAAACATGGATCAGCATTCCCACTCGGAACGGCTGAACAGGTACCCCTTGCCCCACACGGTCTTGATCTTGCGCGCCTCGCCCGCGTGATCGTCGAACTTGCGGCGCAGCTTGGAGATGGCCACGTCCACCGAGCGGTCGGTGCCGTTGAACTCGATACCACGCAGGCGCTGCAGGATCTGGTCGCGGCTGAGCACTTCACCGGCGTGCCGGGCCAGCACCACCAGCAAGTTGTATTCACCGCTGGAGAGCTCCACGGCCTGCTCGCGCCAGCTCACGGTGCGCTCCGACAGGTCGATGCACAGGTTGCCCATGACGATCTGGTCGTTGGCCGCCTGAGGTTCGGACAGGCTGCTGCGGCGCAGCAGGGTGCGCACACGGGCGAGCAGCACGCGCGGCTCGCAGGGTTTGGTGACATAGTCGTCAGCGCCCATTTCCAGGCCCAGCACCTGGTCGTGACTGTCGTCGCGCGCAGTGAGCATCAGGATCGGCAAGCCGGCCGAGTCTGCGCGCAGCAAGCGGCACACCTGCAGGCCATCGAGGCCGGGCAACATCAGGTCGAGGATCACCAGGTCCGGCGGGTTGAGGCGCGCGCGTTCGCGTACGTGGTCGCCACGGCTGAGTACGCTGACATGGTAGCCATTGCGCTCCAGGTAGCTGGCAATCAGCTCGGAGAGTGCGGCGTCGTCTTCCACCAGGAGGATGTTGGGCATGGTGTTTCCAAATAATGCAGTTCATCAGGTGTACAGAAACCCAATGTGGGAGCGGGCTTGCTCGCGAAAGCGGTGGTTCAGTGGATAGATTTATTGGCTGATCCACCGCCATTAGGGGCAAGCCCCCTCCCACATGTGATCTTTGCTGTTTGCAGGATTGTGCAAGGATATACGCCCTCAGGCGACTATGGGTCGCACCTTACATTTCTTCACAGACGAGCTACACAGCTTCACAGCACCACGGCGCAGGTGTCTTTAGGATGCGCCAGTCAATATTGGGATATGAGCATGTCGAAGAATCTGTTTGCGCCGTTTTGCCTGCTGGCCCTGGCGCTCGCCCTGAGCGCGTGTGACCAGTCGGCGGACGAGGCGCCGCAAATGCCCCTGGCCAAAGTGCGCATCGAGACCCTGCAGGCCAAGCCCTTGTCGATCACCAGTGAACTGAGCGGGCGGATCGCCGCGCCGCGTATTGCCGAAGTGCGTGCGCGGGTGGCCGGTGTGGTCATGCAGCGCGTGTTCAAGGAAGGTCACGACGTGAAACAGGGCGACGTGCTGTTTCGCATCGACCCGGCCCCGTTCAAAGCCGACCTGGACAGCGCCCAGGCCAACCTGAGCAAGGCGCAGGCCAACGCGTTCCAGGCGCACCTGCAGGAGCAGCGCTACAGCCAGTTGGTCGAGGGCAACGCCATCAGCGGCCAGGACTACGACAATGCCCGCGCCGCCGTGCGCCAGACCAACGCCGAAGTCGCCGCCAACAAAGCCGCCGTAGAGCGCGCCAAACTCAACCTGGGCTACGCCACCGTGACCGCGCCGATTTCCGGGCGCATCGGCCGCGCGTTGGTCACCGAGGGCGCTCTGGTCGGGCAAAACGAAGCCACGCCGCTGGCGATCATCCAGCAACTGGACCCGATCCACGCCGACCTGACCCAGTCCACCCGCGAGTTGAACGACCTGCGCCGCGCCTTCCGTGCCGGCAGCTTGAAGCAGGTCGGCCAGGACCAGGCCAAGGCCACGCTGATCGAGGACGACGGCAGCCTGTACCCGCTGCCAGGCAAATTGCTGTTTGCCGAAATCAGCGTCGACCCCGGCACCGGGCAGATCATCCTGCGCAGCGAGTTCCCCAACCCGGACCTCGACCTGTTGCCCGGCAGCTTTGTACGCGTGCGCCTGGAACAGGCAGTGGACAAACAGGGTATCAGCGTGCCGCAACGCGCCATTACCCGTGACAGCGCCGGCATCCCGATGGTGCTCTTGCTGGACGCCGAACAGGTCGTCAGCCAGCAACCCGTGGAGCTTGGCGCAGTGATCGAGGATCGCTGGATCGTCAGCAACGGACTCAAGCCCGGTGACCGCATCATCGTCGAAGGCCTGCAACACGCACGCCCCGGTGAAAAAGTCGAAGTGGACGACAGCCCTGCGCCGAATGCCCAGGCCTCGGTCCGCTAAGCAAAGGAATACCTGACAATGCCGCAGTTCTTTATTGACCGCCCGATCTTCGCCTGGGTGGTCGCCCTGTTTATCTTGCTGGCCGGCGCGCTTGCGATCCCGCAGCTGCCGGTGGCCCAGTACCCCAACGTCGCGCCGCCGAAGGTGGAAATCTACGCGGTGTACCCGGGCGCCTCGGCCCAGACCCTGGACGAAAGCGTGGTCAGCCTGATCGAGCAGGAGCTCAACGGCGCCGATCACCTGCTGTATTTCGAATCCCAGAGCAGCCTGGGCTCGGCGACCATCACCGCGACGTTCCAGCCGGGCACCGACCCGGAAATGGCCCAGGTCGATGTGCAAAACCGTCTGAAGGCGGTAGAGCCGCGCTTGCCGCAAGCCGTTACCCAGCAAGGGTTGCAGGTGGAGAAAGTCTCCGCCGGTTTCCTGCTGCTGGTGACATTGACCTCCAGCGACGGCAAGCTCGATGACGTGGCGCTCAGCGATTACCTGGCGCGCAACGTGATGAACGAGCTCAAGCGCATCGAGGGCGTGGGCAAGGCGCAGCTGTATGGCGCCGAGCGTGCGATGCGTATCTGGATCGACCCGCAGAAACTGATTGGCTTCAACCTTACGCCCGCCGACGTCAACGCCGCGATCAGCGCACAGAATGCGCAGGTCTCGGCGGGCAGCATCGGTGATTTGCCGGGCACCAGCACCCAGGAAATCACCGCAGCCATTCTGGTCAAAGGCCAGCTGTCGACGCCGGCGGAGTTCGCCGACATCGTGCTCAAGGCCAACCCGGACGGCTCCACCGTGCGCATCGGCGATGTGGCGCGGGTGGAAATCGGCAGCCAGGAATATCAGTTTTCCACGCGCCTGAACGGCAAGCCGTCCACCGCCGTCAGTGTGCAGCTGTCGCCAGGTGCCAACGCGCTGAGCACCGCAACGCTGGTGCGGGCGAAGATGGACGAGCTGTCGCGCTACTTCCCGGCCAATGTGGAGTACAAGATCCCGTACGACACCTCGCCCTTCGTCAAAGTCTCGATCACCAAGGTGGTTTACACCTTGCTGGAGGCCATGGCGCTGGTGTTTGCGGTGATGTTCCTGTTCCTGCAGAACGTGCGCTACACGCTGATCCCGACGCTGGTGGTGCCGATTGCGCTGATGGGCACGTTCGCCACCATGCTGTTGCTGGGGTTTTCGATCAACGTGCTGACCATGTTCGGCATGGTGTTGGCCATCGGCATTCTGGTGGACGATGCGATTGTGGTGGTCGAAAACGTCGAGCGCATCATGGCCACCGAGGGTCTGTCGCCCAAGGAGGCCACGCGCAAAGCCATGGGCCAGATCACCGGAGCCATCGTCGGCATCACCCTGGTGCTGGTCGCGGTGTTCCTGCCGATGGCCTTTATGCCGGGCTCGGTGGGCGTGATTTACCAGCAGTTTTCGCTGTCGATGGCCACCTCGATTCTGTTCTCGGCGTTCCTGGCTTTGACCCTGACCCCGGCCCTGTGCGCCACGTTGCTCAAGCCGATTGCCAAGGGCGAGCACCACGCCAAGCGCGGTTTTTTCGGTTGGTTCAATACGCGTTTTGAACACCTGACCGACCGCTATGAAGGCTGGGTGGCCTACGCCCTCAAACGCAGCGGCCGTTACTTGCTGATCTATCTGGTGCTGCTGGTGGGCCTGGGCTGGATGTTCAGCCGCCTGCCCTCCTCGTTCCTGCCCGTGGAAGACCAGGGTTACACCATCACCGACATCCAGCTGCCACCGGGTGCGAGCAAGAACCGCACGGTGCAGGTGGCCGAGCAGATCGAGGCGCATAACGCCCAGGAGCCTGGGGTGGGCGATACCACCATGATCATGGGCTTCAGCTTCTCTGGCTCCGGGCAGAACGCGGCGCTGGCGTTCACCACGCTCAAGGACTGGTCCAAACGCAGCAGCGACGATTCGGCGGCGGCAATTGCCGACCGTGCCAACGCCGCGTTCAGCGAGCTCAAGGATGCGATTGCCTATGCGATCCTGCCGCCGCCGGTAGATGGCCTGGGCACCTCCAGCGGTTTCGAGTTCCGGTTGCAGGACCGTGGCGGTGTCGGCCATGCCGCCTTGATGGCGGCGCGTACTGAGCTGCTGGCGGCCGCCGAGAAAAACCCGATTCTGGTCAACGTGCGTGAAAGCGCCCTGGCCGAGGCGCCGCAAGTGCAGTTGGAAGTGGACCGCAAGCAGGCCAATGCACTGGGGGTTTCCTTTGCTGACGTCGGTAATGTGTTGTCTTCAGCCATCGGCTCGGCCTACATCAACGACTTCCCCAACCAAGGCCGTATGCAACGGGTGGTGGTGCAGGCCGAAGGCGATCAGCGCAGCCAGGTGGCGGATTTGTTGAAGATCAATGTGCGCAACAACGCCGGCAAGATGGTGCCGTTATCGGCATTTGTCGAAGCCAAATGGACCCAGGGCCCGGCGCAGCTGACCCGCTACAACGGCTACCCCGCCATCGCCATCAGCGGCGAAGCGGCGCCAGGGCACAGCACGGGTGAAGCCATGCAAGAAATCCAGCGCCTGGTCAGCCAACTGCCCGCAGGGCTGGGCCAGGAATGGACCGGCTTGTCGCTGCAGGAGCGTTTGTCCGGCTCCCAGGCGCCGTTGCTGTTGGGCCTGTCGCTGCTGATCGTGTTCCTGTGCCTGGCGGCGCTGTATGAAAGTTGGTCGATCCCGACCTCGGTGTTGCTGGTGGTGCCGCTGGGCGTGCTCGGCGCGGTATTGGCGGTGAGTTTGCGCGGCATGCCGAACGACGTGTTTTTCAAGGTCGGCTTGATCACCATCATCGGCTTGTCGGCGAAGAACGCGATCCTGATCATCGAATTCGCCAAGGACTTGTATGAGCAAGGCGAGGACCTGATCGACGCCACCTTGAAAGCGGCGCGCCTGCGTTTGCGGCCGATCATCATGACGTCGCTGGCGTTTATCCTCGGCGTGGTGCCCCTGGCGATTGCCACCGGCGCCAGCTCCGCCAGCCAGCAGGCCATTGGCACCGGGGTGATCGGCGGGATGATCACCGCAACACTGGCAGTGGTGTTTGTGCCGGTGTTCTTTGTGGTCGTCATGAAGTGGGTGCGCAAGCGTCCATAACCCGTCCGAAAATGCGCTATGGTGCTCACAACCTCTCTTGTTGTGAGCACCTATGGCCTTCCTCGCCCGCACCCACCCTCGCCTTTCATCCGCCGCCGTACTCGGCCTTGCCGTGGGCATTCTGGCGCCTGCCGATACGCTGATCAGCAAAATCCTCATCGGCTGGAACGCCGGCGTCTGGACCTACCTGCTGCTGATGCTGTGGCTGGCGACCCGTGCTCGCGCCGACGACGTAAAACGCATCGCCGAGATTGAAGACGAAAACGCCGGGCTGGTGCTGTTCATGGTGTGCATTGCGGCAATTGCCAGCCTTGCGACCATCACGGTGAACCTGGTGGGCAGCAAAGACCTCGACAGCACAGCGCGCCTGCTGCACTACGGCTTTACCGGCATGACCGTGGTCGGCTCATGGTTGTTGACCGGGGTGATTTTCAGCGTGCACTACGCGCGCCTTTTCTACACCTGGGAGGGCGAGGAGCCGGCATTGCGTTTTGCCGAAGGGTTGCGCAACCCCAACTATTGGGACTTCCTGTACTTCTCGTTCACCATCGGCGTGGCGGTGCAAACAGCCGATGTGGGCGTGGCCACGCGCGGTCTGCGCAAAGTGGTGCTGGGCCAGTCGTTGATCGGTTTTTTGTTCAATACAGCGATTCTGGGTTTTTCGATCAACATTGCCGCAGGGTTGTTCAGTTAGGCCCGGCGTGCTGATCAGACGGGCGAAAAAAAGGGGAAGCCAAAGCTTCCCCTATCCACGTGCACACGTACTTTAGAAGGCGTACTGCAACCCTGCAGTTGCGCCCCAAGGCATGTCGTACGCCTTGCCTTTGCTGTGACTGACTTCGGCATGCAGGCTAAGGTTTTTCGACAACGAAACAGCCATGCCGCCCGCGACCTCGACGCTCGCGCCCGAGAGGTTGTTATTAAACCTCTGATCGTTGATGTACACCCGGTTGTCCGGGCTGAAATCACGCGCCGCCGCCGTGCGCAGGTACGGCTGCAGAATGCTGCCGCTGTCCAGCTGGACATTTTTGCCCAGGGTGACACCCACTTTGCCGATGGCTGACGTGGCACGATCGCTCTTTGCCTTCAGGCCGTTGTCCATGGTGTAGTTGGCGCCGCCAATGGCGGCAATGGACAACTGGGCAAACGGTTCAACATACAGGCCCTCATCATCGAGCTTGATGTTTCTGCCCACCTCGGCAGATGCGCTCACCGCATCTTGCGTGTATTTGCCTTTGGCACGTTGGCCGTCGCTCATGTTGACCTGGCTTTGGCCTTTGAGTTTGTTGACCTTGCCCACCAGGTCGACGTACACGCCGCTTTCTTCATCCAGCCAGGTTGCATAGGTACCCAGGTAGTAGCTGTTGACCATACCGCTGCTGCCACGGCTCAGGCCCAGGGTTGAGTTGCTGTAACCGCCCATGACACCCAGCGTCCACTGGCCATCACCCGCATCCAGCGCAGTATCGGCACCGATGGTCAGGCCGGTCTGGTTCTGTGAGTAGCCCACGCCGTTGCTGTTGGCCGCCACGTCAATCTTGTTGCCGTAGCCGCGCATCCACAGGCCCTGGCTCTTGCCCTGGCCAAAGCGGACTTCGCCCATGCGGGTGCGCAATATGCTCGACTCACCCACCAGTACCGCAGGTGCAGCGTTGGCCAATGCCAGCACGGCTTTGGCGCTGGTACTGGTGCCCTTTTTCTCGGTGTCCAGGTACCAGTCGGTGCCTTCCTGCTTGAGCCCATATTCGAAAGCGCCGACATCGACGGTATCGCCCACCAGCCCGAACCGGGCGCCGCCGCTTTCGGTGTGTACCACTTTGATGGCCTCACCGGTGGCCAACTCCGAGCCACTGGCGCCAATCAACAGTTGGTGATTGCCTTCGGCGTTGCCATTGACATTCAACAGGTCGGTCTCGCCGGTGTTGAAGTTGGTGTGCATTTTGAACGTGCCATTACCGGTCAGGTTATTGGTGTTCAGTTGGAAGAATTGGCCCGGGGCGCCAAAAACTACGTTGCCGCCGCCCATTTTCAGGGTGTTGACCTGGCTGTCACCCACCAGCACCCACTGGGCATTGCTGTTGACGTCGAGTTGCTCGACATTGCGCAACTGGCCGGTGAGCGAGGCATTGTTGTTGAGTTGCACCATGCCCGTGCCGCCCGCGCCAATGACCACGTCGCCGGTCAACTGGCTGTTGTCGACGAACAGGTTGGCGCTGGAGTTATTGTCCACTTGAAGCAGCACACCATTACCGCTGAGCAGGTTCGAACCGTTGAGAACCTGGATATCAGCCTTGGTGCTGTTGGTGAGCGGCGGATTGACCAGGATGGCTGAGCCGCTTTTGCCCTGAACCACGGAATTATCCAGGATCAAGGAGTTGGTCCGCGTCAGATCCCCCTCCATGCGCATATTGACGCCGTTCACCCCGCCAGTAATAAGGCTGTTATTGCGCGCCACAGCATCGGCATTAAGCAGTACCAAACCTATACCTGTCGCAGCCGTAGCGTCGACGCGGGCATTGTCCAGGTTCACCGTGCCGTAGCCGGCGGCGGAAATACCGCGAGTTGCACCGATAACACTGCTGTCTTTTACCGTGAGGGACGAACCATCCGTGCCGCCTGTCGTTCGGGTGACACTCACCCCCCAACCCGTGGCATTGGTGACCGTACTGTTATTGGTGATTAATGCACTGCTGTTACCCGCGACCGAAATGGCCTGGGTGATCGTGGGGCGCGCCGTTACCTGGGAGTTATCAACGACCACTTTCGATTGCAGTCGGGCTTCGATATCTAACGTTTTGCTGCCCGGCTCCAGCGTCAAACCGGCGTTAACCATTTGAATCTGCCGGGTCGTCGCACCGTGCGCAATCAAGCTTGATCCGCCAGACAGCACATAGTTATCAAGCGGCGTAGCGGCCGATATCGACGTATTGGGCAAAATGACTTGTGTTTGCGCGTGCGCAGTGGGAGCCACCAGGAACATTAACGTGACAGCCGGGGCTGACAACGCAAGGCTCAAGGGTGTTGGTTTGAAGTTAAATACTGCCGACATATAATGAACCTCTAGTTCCTGCACGAAACAATAGGGCGGGTTCCAAATCTGGTGGGGCCCAGCCCATTAAGCGGCGCCATGATTGACGAGCACTCGCTTAAAATCTGTAGGATTTCTCCCAATCAATCTGATAAAAATCAACAGCTGCTGTGGGGCTGCGGCGCCCTCTGCGCCTTTAAAGGAATCAATACAAAGTTGGGAGCACCAAAGAGGATGCCGCCCCTCTTTGGTAACTACCCCCTGTATTTAAAACTAAGCGGGCACCACGCCGCCGGCGCAATAGTTGGAACTTCCCGTGCCTGGACGGAAACCCCGCACACGATAATTGGCGGGAAGCGAAGGCACTGTTTGCCCCAGATATTGAGTATCAAAGGTTACTGTTGCCGAACCTTGGGTCAACAACGAGCGGTTGGCGTTGATCGGGTTAAACAAGACCGTAGAACTTACGTCAAATGTAAGGTCCCATCCAATACTGGCAGCCGAGGCGTCGGGCACTGTGAAAGTTCGAGACTCGGTGACCACGGACGGTGGTGTCTGGGTATTATTCTGGAACCCGACGAACGTCACGTTTATAAGTTGCCCCGCGCTCAAATAATCCGAGCCTGGAATATGAATGACCAGTCTGCCACTGTTAATCGGCCTCAGCGTGTCGCAGTTTAGCGTACCGGTATTATTAAGGACTCTCGGCGCTTCCATTCGCAAAATGACAGAGTCGACGATCACCGTTGTATTGACCGACACACTCGGGTTTGCACTGGCCGCCGACGTGATGGTGTAAGACGCCAACTGCGTAGGGCCGCCCAAGTTTCTGATGTCACTGAAGGGAATGGTGAAATCCACGAACCCACTGGCAGGCAGGGTCACGACATTCTGCGCTTGCAGACGGCCACCATAATTCAAGGTCACCGTGAACGGCAGTGAGTCGGCGGGCAACGCGGGCGTCGTCCACAATGGAATTCGAGCCCTTGCTGCCAGATTTACGTCATCAGCCTCCAGATGGTTATCAGGCCCGAATGTGCCCCCGGCGCGCATCGCCTGGACCACCACTGGCGACAGGTTGGGATTCAAGTTCCCAGGCCCCACGATCACCGGCCCCACAGGCCCAACGATAGACAGGTCCAGATCGAACGGTGTTTCCAAAGGCGGCGTCGGATAGGTGGTTGCGCCGCGACGCACGACGTACGAAGCCGTGACAGGCACCCGGTTCTTGCCGGGGGTTTGAGGCCCGTACAGCGTATCCACATTGGCCGCAGTGAACAGAGCCGGCACCGGGAATGCAGTGGTGCCCAGCGCCACCGTGACCGGAATTGAGGCGAACGCTGAGCTCAGCGTGACGACGATTTCATCTGTAGGGCGCAGCGCATTCGTGTAGCTGGGAACCAGCACTCGCACGCCGCCTCCCGACACCACATCAGCACGGTCAATCAGGCCGTCGCCGGGCACTGCCAGTTCAACTGTTGGCGCAGAAAACTCGGTGGGCAATGGCGCCTGTGCCAGGTCTGCCAAATCCAGGCTGTACGAGAGCTCGGAGGGGTTGCCGGCCACGTCAAACAGGCGGTAGCGCATACTATAGTTGCCCCTGCGCTCAGCCGCGACAACACTTGCCGGCAACGGAAGCGTCAGGGGCACAGCCGGATCAATCCGGAATTTCGTTTCCGGGTTAGGCGGCGCAAACGCGTAAGGCTTATCCGAAGAGCCGAAAAACATTTCGACGTAATCGCCATCGGACAACCCGTTTTGCGCATCATAGGGAATCGGAAACAGCGCCGTCTGGTTTGGCTGACTCTGAATATAGGCAAGGTCCAGAGGCCCGACCAAGCCCACCGGCAGCGAGGGTTCCGGCGGATTGACGCGGGGGCGGTCGTAGGGAGACGTCTCGTCGACGACCAGCAGCTGCGGGACTGAAAAGTTATCGACGCCCGAGTCGGCGATGAGCACCCGGTACCTGACCAAATACACACCAGGGGGACGATAGGCTTGTGGTATTGCCACCGGTACAGGGTCGGGTTGATTTGTCAGTCGACGTTGAAACCGGGTGCTGCTGGAGCCGAAATAGGCATCTTCGGCCTCTACATCCAAACCACTCAGATCCAGGTACGGAGCAATCTCGACAGTTAATACATCCATCGCCGCAGGGTCGGTACTTGCGCCGTCCCACAGGGGAATATTCAAATTGGTGGACTGTCCTTTTGAAGCCGCACGCGTCAGCAACCCCGTGTATCCAATCACTTGGTCAGCAAACACGCCAAGTTGAAATCTTTCGGGCGTGTAATCGGAGGGCGCCCTAGGTACAAAAGCATCTATGATTTGTCTGTTTGTAAGTTCCATTATCTTGCTCCGGACAGTTGAACCGCTAAGACCAAAATGCGCTTCGCCAAGTGAATAAACTTTGTTTATCCACCACGAAGCCTTACCGTAAAAAGCCAAATACCTAATGCACACATGACACACACCGATGATTCAACCCGACACGATTCCATTCGCAGAACAATACCGACCTGTACCGTAGGTCAAATCAACTCTGACTCGTCCCGGGAGTGACTCGCCAACTTTCACACCCTCACGCCATACTTCATAACTGCCGGTCGCCGACCCGTACTTGCGCACCGGCAGCAGCGTCATATCAAACGAATCCAGAACAATAACTGCACCGGCCACTGTATGTGCGGGCTCCCATAACAGTGACCGAGTGACGACAACGCTTGTATTTAATGTGCTCCAGTTATTCTCATTGAAGCCTTGCCACACAAACTTGACCATGTCGCCCACCCGTAACGCGGGGTTGGGCGTTATTAACCATCGCACGCCATCTTTCAACATTGACCAGGGCACACCGTTAACCGGGTTGGTTTGCGAACTGCAGGTCAAGTAACCATTGGTCAGCGTGTGCTGTATAACCGGTGCAGGCAGTGGGACAAGCTGGGTATTCACATTGGTAACGGGGGAGCGTTGCTCGTTAAAGCCGTTCGTGGTGGTGTAATGCACCGCGTACACCGCGCCAGTGCCGCCACTGATCACGGACCACGGCACGTCGCTGAAAAACACCCAGCTACCGGCACTATCAGCGGCGCTCACAGCATAGGTGGCCACCGGGCCCACCCCGTTCCAGTAAAGGCTCAGCGAGTCGCCCACACGGGGCGTATCAAACAGCCGCACTCGCACGCGCACGGGGTAACCTCGGTCCGCATCAACCAGTGTGTTGGTGCCTGTGCGGCCCACAATTTCCACCGGCGCCAACGTCGGGTTCAGCAATGCCGGTGCATTGGCGTGATCCTGGCCGGCGATCGTCAGGTTCACGTTGACGGAAAGCGACTTGGACGACGTCGGCAAAGGGTTGAGCCCGTAGATTTCGTAGCGCACCGCTACGGTCTGTGCCGCCAGAACCGGACTCGGCCCCCTGAGTACCGTCCAGGGAATGTCCACGTCGAATGGCAATTGCGTCACCAGGCGGCGCGTGGTTGGCCGGTCATCCCAATACACAATCACTTCATGCCTGGCAGCGGCGGACCAGCCCGGGTAGCTGTCTATGCGCACGAACACCCCGCCGCCTTCATCCACGCGAGCGTCATTGCGCTTGATCAACTCATCGTTGTAGATCGGAGGACGAATGCTCGGCGCGGGCAGCCCCAGGGACAGCACAAAAGGCAGCCCGCTGCTCAACGTGCTGAAATTGCCGGCCTCGTCATAAATTCGATAGAACAGGTACCCAGGGCCATTGTTCAGGTCGCGAAACGCATCTGAGTTCAAGGTTGCCGTGGGGGGCGTGGTGCTGAAATTTACCAGCGAGCCGCCGTCCGCCAGCTTCAACGGCGGCGCGGGCGAATTGGATAAAAAGAATTCAATACGGTCATTGGGCGCCCCGATGTTGTAGACCGGAATGTAAAAAGCCGTGGGCTGATTGTCGGTCAAATACTGAGCGTTGATCGCCGGCTCTGGCGGCACGACAAAGCGTGCCATGTCCGTCGGGGCGATCAATTTTGGCGGTTCCAGGTCGATCGTGATCGTCACTGGCAAACTGGTGCTCTGCCCGCCGACGTTGCGGACGGTGTAGTAAAGGCGTGCAATTCGAGTGCGGCTGCGCAGGTTGAGCATGCTGATTTCACGCTCAAAAAACGCCGGAATATCCGGTGGTGGCGGCCCGATCAGGAACCGGTCGAGAAGTCTGATGCCATCATCGCTCTCCCACCAAAGTTCACACGTATGCACCGGATCTGCCGGGTCACCCGGGACAGCAGGCGTTGGCATCGGCTCCCAGGCGGGGATACGCACCTTCAACGGGCTGAGCAGCAGTTGAAGCGGCACAACCCCTCTGCCGTCGGTGGTCACAACACCTGGGACCGTAACGGGATCCAAGCCGTCGCCAATGACAGCCAGTTTGGTTAAAGGCCGGGAACGCGTGTAGGGCTTTCGGATAGTTGACATGTTCCGGCCTCAGGAAAAGTTTCAGCACGGCGAGTCACGAGAGCAAGGTCTTCGCGCCTGCCATGGAAAAATTAAACGCCTAAAGCCTGCGCGCGGATACTGTCAGAACTAACAGGTAGGCCCATCCACTCGTCGTTTTTTTCAGCGTTGTGCACGCGTCTATTTCTAAATATTCCTTGACGAAAGGCGCCGCCTGGCATTTTATGAAACCGGTTTCAGAGCCTGTCTCAGGCGGTGAAACGGCTAACTCCAATAAGAAAGGCCCGTAATCGTGACTCCATTTTCCGCCGCCCAGCGCAGCCGCGTGACCATGCTTGACGTTGCCGAGCGCGCCGGTGTGTCCAAAGCCAGCGTGTCGCGCTTTATCGGTGATGACCGCGCCCTGCTCTCCGACGCCATCGCGCAGCGTATCGAACAGGCCATCAGCGAACTTGGCTACCGCCCCAACCAGATGGCCCGTGGTTTGAAACGTGGGCGCACACGCCTGATCGGCATGCTGGTGGCCGATATCCGCAACCCCTATTCCATTGCCGTGATGCATGGCGTCGAAACCGCCTGCCGCAAGCACGGCTACAGCCTGGTGGTGTGCAACACCGACCGCGATGACGAGCAGGAGCGCCAGCATTTGGCAGCCCTGCGCTCGTACAACATCGAAGGGCTGATCGTGAACACCCTCGGCCATCACCTTGACCAACTGCTGCAACTGCAGCAGGAAATGCCGCTGGTGCTGGTGGACCGCAAGGTCGAGCCATTGCACAGCGACCTGGTGGGGCTGGACAACGCCGCAGCGGTGCGCATCGCCGTCGAACATTTGCAACAGCAGGGTTATCGCGACGTGTTGCTGGTCAGCGAAGCTGCCGATGGCACCAGTTCACGCCTGGAGCGCCAGGCCAGTTTCAAGGCCGAGATCGCCAGCCGCCCAGGGCTGACCGGCGCGGTACTGGAACTGGACGACGCGCTGCAAAGCCGCTTGCAAGCCTTCGTTGCCACGCCCGGCCCGAAAGCGCTGTTCTGCGCCAACGGTATTGCCGCGCTGGCCTGTACCCGTGCGCTCAAGGCTTCAGGCTGCCGGCTGTTTGAGGATGTCGGCTTGATCGCCCTGGATGATCTGGACTGGTACCCGCTGGTGGGCAATGGCATTACCGCCCTCGCCCAGCCTACTGAAGCGATCGGCGCCAGTGCCTTCGACTGCCTGCTCAAACGCCTGCGCGGCGATGATGCGCCGACGCGCACCCTGGATTTTTTGCCGGAATTAATCATCCGTGGTTCCACACAATCCCTTGTGGGAGCTGGCTTGCCTGCGATGACGGTTTACCAGGCGAAGCCGTAGTCGCCTGACACACCGCCATCGCAGGCAAGCCGCTCCCATATTGTTTTGCGTATAAAAATGAAACCGGTTTCAGAGGTAAACAACAATGCACAAATACCCCGTCTCCATCAGCCTTTCCAGCTACGGCGCCGAGCTTGTTCGCCAACAGGGCCAACTGAGTTTTGTCGACGTGCTGAGCGCTGCCGGCGCCCAACGCATCGAATGGCGTGAAGAACTGCTGACCACCGAACACCCGACCACACTGGCCCAGGCTGCGGCCGCGCATGGCCTGGAATCGGTGTACTCCTCGCCGCTGGAACTGTGGGTCGCCGGCCGCGCCCAGCCCAACGCCGAGCTGAATGACACCCTCGACCGCGCTCAGGCATTCGGCGCGCGCTGGCTGAAAGTCTCCCTCGGCTACTTCACCGACACCAACGACCTGCAAAGCCTGCACGCCCTGCTCAACCGGCACCCGGTGCAACTGCTGGTGGAAAACGACCAGACCCTGCACGGCGGACGGATCGAGCCGATGCAGCGGTTCTTCACCGAGGTCGAGCGCCTGGGCCTGCCCGTCAAGATGACGTTCGACATCGGCAACTGGCAATGGCAAGACCAGTCCGCCCTCACCGCGGCACGTTTGCTCGGTCGGCACGTGGATTACCTGCACTGCAAGGCCGTGGCCCGGCGCCAGGATGGCAAGCTGGTGGCCCTGCCGCCCGGCGCCACCGACCTGCATCTGTGGGAACAACTGCTCAAGCATATGACCCAAGGTATTACCCGGGCCGTGGAATTCCCGTTGCAGGGTGATGACCTGATCGAGGTCACCGCGCAACAGGTCGCCGCCCTCGCCGTCCTTGGCCAACCGCGTGCGGAGAATGCCCATGTCTGAGATCGATATCCTGTCGTTTGGTGAAACCATGGCGATGTTTGTCGCCGAGCAGACCGGCGATCTGGCCCAGGTGGCTCAGTTCCACAAACGCATTGCCGGCGCCGACAGCAATGTCGCCATTGGCCTGTCGCGCCTGGGGTTCAATGTGGCCTGGCTGAGCCGGGTGGGGAATGATTCCCTCGGGCGTTTTGTGGTCGACACGCTGAAAAAGGAAGGCCTGGATTGCCGGCATGTGGCGGTCGATCCCTTGCACCCCACCGGCTTTCAGTTCAAGTCCCGCGAAGAGGCCGGCGCAGACCCTCAAGTGGAATACTTCCGCAAAGGCTCGGCGGCCAGCCACCTGTCCATCGCCGCCATCAGCCCCACGCTGCTGCAGGCGCGTCACCTGCACGCCACCGGCATTCCGCCGGCGTTGTCCGAGGCCACCCGTGAGCTGTCCCGCGAGCTGATGACACAGATGCGCAAAGCCGGGCACAGCGTGTCGTTCGACCCCAACCTGCGCCCATCGTTATGGGCCAGCCAGGCGCAGATGATCGCCGAAATCAACGCCCTTGCCGCCATGGCGGATTGGGTCTTGCCGGGTTTGAGCGAAGGTCGCTTGCTCACAGGCTTTGAAGACCCGGCGGACATCGCCGCGTTCTACCTCGACCAGGGCGCCGAGGCCGTGGCCATCAAGCTCGGGCCGGACGGCGCCTATTACCGCACCCAGATGGACCAGGGCTTCGTTGCCGCCGTGCCGGTGGAAAAAGTCGTCGACACCGTCGGCGCCGGCGATGGTTTTGCCGTCGGCATGATCAGCGCCCTGCTGGAAAACCTCAGCTTCCCCGAAGCGGTACAGCGCGGCAACTGGATCGGCAGCCGCGCCGTGCAGAGCCGCGGCGACATGGAAGGTTTGCCCACCCGTGCGGAGTTACCCACTCGATCCGTTGCATGACTTACACCCTGTTGCCACAACTACAACAAGCTCAGGAGCAACTCCATGGATACCTTGAAACTCGCCACCCGCCGCTGGTGGTACATCATGCCTATCGTGTTTATCACCTACAGCCTGGCGTACCTGGACCGCGCCAACTACGGCTTCGCCGCCGCCTCCGGGATGGCCGAAGACCTGATGATCACCCCCGGCATGTCCTCGCTGCTGGGCGCGCTGTTCTTCCTCGGCTACTTTTTCTTCCAGGTGCCGGGGGCGATCTACGCGCAAAAGCGCAGCGTTAAAAAGCTGATTTTTGTCAGCCTGATCCTCTGGGGCGGCCTTGCCACCCTGACCGGCGTGGTGTCCAACGCCTACATGCTGATCGCCATTCGCTTCATGCTTGGGGTGGTCGAAGCCGCCGTGATGCCGGCGATGCTGGTGTACCTGTGCCACTGGTTCACGCGGGCCGAACGCTCGCGCGCCAATACCTTCCTGATCCTCGGCAACCCGGTGACCATGCTGTGGATGTCAGTGGTGTCGGGCTATCTGGTGCAGCATTTCAGCTGGCGCTGGATGTTTATCATCGAAGGCATACCGGCGGTGATCTGGGCGTTTATCTGGTGGAAGCTGGCGGATGAAAAACCCGCCGACGCCAAGTGGCTGAGTGAGCAGCACAAAAAAGACCTGGAAAGCGCGCTGGCCGCCGAGCAAGTCGGGATCAAGGCGGTGAAGAACTACGCCGAGGCCTTCCGCTCGCCCAAGGTGATCATCCTGGCGCTGCAGTTTTTCTGCTGGAGCATCGGCGTTTACGGCTTTGTGCTGTGGCTGCCGTCGATCCTCAAGGCCGGCCTGCAAATGGACATGGTCGAAGCCGGCTGGCTGTCAGCATTGCCTTACCTGGCGGCGGTGATCGGCATGCTTGCGGTGTCCTGGGGCTCGGACAAACTGCAAAAACGTAAACGCTTTGTGTGGCCACCCCTGCTGATTGCCTCCATTGCGTTCTACGCCTCCTACGCGTTGGGCGCTGAACACTTCTGGTGGTCCTACAGCCTGCTGGTCATCGCCGGCGCCTGCATGTATGCGCCCTACGGGCCGTTCTTTGCCATCGTGCCGGAGATCCTGCCGGCCAACGTCGCCGGCGGCGCCATGGCGCTGATCAACAGCATGGGCGCGCTGGGCTCGTTCGGCGGTTCGTACCTGGTGGGTTACCTCAACAGCACCACCGGTTCGCCTGGCGCTTCGTACCTGCTGATGAGCGGTGCGCTGATGCTGTCGGTGGTGTTGACGATTTTCCTCAAGCCCGGCGCCAGCGACCGTGAACGCGCGCCGATGCCGACCCTTGGATTGAAGGTGAAAACCCGATGAAAAAGTCTGTCGTTTTATACAAGAAACTCTCTGCGCCCTTGATGGCCCGCCTGCACGAGCAGGCCGACGTCACGCTGATCGAAGCCCTCGACGAACCCGGCCTGGCCAAGCTGCGTGAGGCCTTGCCCCGCGCCCAGGGCCTGCTGGGTGCCAGCCTGCGCCTGGACGCCAAGCTGCTCGACCTGGCGCCACACCTTGAAGCGGTGGCCAGCGTCTCGGTGGGTGTCGACAACTACGACATCGACTACCTGACCCAACGCGGCATCCTGCTCAGTAACACGCCGGACGTGCTCACCGAAACCACCGCCGATACCGGTTTTGCGCTGATCCTGGCCACGGCGCGCCGGGTGGTGGAGCTGGCCGACATGGTGCGGGCCGGCCAATGGAGCAAGAACATCGGCCCGTCCCATTTCGGCACCGACGTGCATGGCAAAACCCTCGGTATCATCGGCATGGGCCGCATCGGCGAAGCCTTGGCCCAACGCGGGCATTTTGGTTTTGGCATGCCGGTGATCTACCACAGCCACTCGCCCAAGCCGTTGGTAGAAGAACGCTTCGGCGCGCAGTACCGCAGCCTGGTGGATTTGCTCAAGGAAGCCGACTTTGTCTGCCTGACCTTGCCGCTGACTGCCGAAACCGAGAAGCTGATCGGCGCTGAAGAGTTTGCACTGATGGGCCCGGAGACGATCTTTATCAACATCTCGCGCGGCAAAGTGGTGGACGAGGCGGCGCTGGTTCAGGCGCTGCAGCAACGCACGATTCGGGCAGCGGGCCTGGACGTGTTCGAGCGTGAGCCGTTGAACCACGATTCACCCCTGTTGCGCTTGAACAATGTGGTGGCCACGCCGCACATCGGCTCGGCGACCCATGAAACACGCGAAGCGATGGCTAAATGTGCGGTGGACAACCTGCTGGCGGCGCTGGCCGGCGACCGCCCGAAAAACCTCGTGAACCCGGCTGCCTGGAAACACTGATTCCTGAGCCTTGCAAAGACCCAAAGTGGGAGCTGGCTTGCCTGCGATGCAGACCCCTCGGTACATCAGGTGTACCCAGTGGATGCCTTCGCAGGCAAGCCAGCTCCCACATGTGACCGAGTACACCCGCTACCTGGTGCACTGCACTTTAAAAGGTGGGAGCGGGCTTGCCCGCGATGGCGTTGGGTCAGTGCCGAATATGCAAACTGACACACTGCATTCGCGGGCAAGCCCGCTCCCACATTGACTGTGTTCATCCAACCTAGCTTGCTGTGTAAACCCAATCTCTGTGGGAGCCGGGCTTGCCCGCGATGGCGGTGGATCAGTGCCACATGTGCAATCCGACACACTGCATTCGCGGGCAAGCCCGCTCCCACATTGACCGTGTTCATCCAACGTAGCTTGCTGTGTAAACCCAATCGCTGTGGGAGCCGGGCTTGCCCGCGATGGCGGTGGGTCAGTGCCACATGTGCAATCCGACACACTGCATTCGCGGGCAAGCCCGCTCCCACATTGACCGTGTTCATCCAACCTAGCTTGTTGTGTAAACCCAATCGCTGTGGGTGCGGGC
>NZ_JANLOF010000036.1:0-28851 GCF_025466135.1 Pseudomonas sp. 14P_5.3_Bac1
TTGATGCCCCAAAAAAACATTGCCTGGGGGCGAACCAACACGGGGGGGGGGCCCCCCCGCGGGGCGCCCACGCCGGATGAACGCAACCTGACCCTGGACGCCTACGTATCCGATGCCGTGGCCTGGGGCAAGCTGCTCAAGGCCGACAGCCGCATGGGCCCGCTGATCGTCCTGGGCCACAGCGAAGGCGCGCTGGTTGCCGCGCTCGCCGCACCGCAACTGAATCCGGCCGGCGTTATTTCTCTGTCTGGCAGTGCGCGGCCGGTGGATCAGGTGATCCGCCAGCAGTTGGCCGATCACCTGCCCCCTGCCCTGTTGCTGCGCAGCAACGAGATCCTCGACCACCTCAAGGCCGGCCAAGTGGATGCCGATGTGCCCGGCCCGCTGGAAGGTATTTTCCGACCCAGCGTGCAGCCTTATCTGATCAGCCTGTTTCGCGCCGACCCGTCAGCCGCGTTCGCCAAGCTGACCATGCCGGCCTTGATCATCCAGGGCACCAACGATATTCAGGTGGGCGTCGCAGATGCCCGGCAACTGAAAAACGCCAAGCCCGACGCGCACTTGACGGTGATCGAAGGCATGAACCATGTCATGCGCATTGTGCCCAAGGACGTGAAAGAGCAACTGGCCTCCTACAACGACCCGAAACTGCCGCTTGCCGCCGAGCTGGGTGAGCGCATCGTGCGCTTTATCGACGGACTTCAACCCCGTTAAGCGACTGTTTACCTCCAGTCCTGAGAAAAACGGCCGATAAGCCCAGGGTCGACAGTAAAAAGACTGTCGACCTGCAGGGCTTGGACAGGATCGCGCCGCATGACAACCACAGAAGCTACACCAGAACCTATTGCCGACACCGCGGCTGAAAAAACCGAGGCCGTCGAGGCAGCGGCCCTGCCGTGGGCGGACGTGCAGGCCGAACATTTCAAGATGCTGCGCCTGGCGCCCCTGGCCACCGACCGTGCCACCGGCGCGCGGCCGTTGCGGTTCGTGCAGTTCGGTTATGCCGAACGCAATGACAAACACCACAGCCTGTTGCGCATGGTCATCCAGTTGCCGGGCCAGCGAGTGCGTCGCGAGCAGAACCACTTGGATATCTGGGTCGATCACGATAAGCACCGCGTGCACTTCGGCCCGGGCAACAGCCTGGAAATCGAACCGGCCAACCGCGGGATCGGTCGCTTCCTCGTCGCTCAAGGCGCGGCGTGGGCAAAAAAGAAGTGGTCACACTACCGCGTCGATGGCGTGGATCTGGCCAATAAAGACGCGCTGAACGAAGCCACGCGCCTGCGCCGCGATCACTTCCTGCGCATCCAGGGCTTTGATGTGGCCTACGCCGATGTGCAACACCTCAAAGGCAACGTGCAGCCGGGCAAAGTCAGCGACGTGCTGGACAGCTGGAACACCGAGAAGGTGCAGTTCGTGGAAATCCTCGAAGCGGCGCAGATGCTGCAACAGGCCGAGCAGAACCTGGCCGAGCAGGAAGTGAAACTGCGCAAGGAAGAGGAAAAGGTCACCAAGTTCAAGCGTGAGGACAGCGGGCTGCGCTTTACCATCACCTGTTTGGTGGCGTTTACGGTATTTCAGGCGGGGTTGCTGATCTGGATTGCCACGCACCGCTAGCACGTTGGAACGCAATTGAAATGTGGGAGCGGGCTTGCTCGCGAAAGCGGTATGACAGTCAACTTATCAGTGACTGATACACCGCTTTCGCGGGCAAGCCCGCTCCCACATTCAGGGTCGGTTTCTACAGTTGGGTGGGTTTAAACCCGAGCAGCAAATACCGCTTGATGCGCGCGGCACTGCTCGGCCGTCAGCATGAACACACCATGCCCGCCGCGCTGGAACTCCAGCCAGGCAAAGTCGACTTCCGGGTATAGCGCCTCAACGTGCACCTGGCTGTTGCCAACCTCGACAATCAACAAGCCTTTCTCGGTGAGGTGTTCTGCGGCCTCAGCCAACATCCGGCGCACCAGGTTCAAGCCATCATCGCCGCAGGCCAGGCCCAACTCCGGCTCGTGCTGGTATTCGTCGGGCATGTCGGCGAAGTCTTCGGCATCCACATATGGCGGGTTGGACACGATCAGATCAAACCGCTGACCCGGCAAACCGTCGAAGCCGTCACCCTGCACGGTGTAGACGCGCTCGTCGACGCCATGGCGCTCGATATTCTGGTTGGCCACCTCCAGCGCTTCGAAGGACAGGTCGCCCAGCACCACTTCGGCGTCCTGGAACTCGTAGGCGCACGCGATACCAATGCAACCGGAGCCGGTGCACAGGTCGAGGATGCGCGCCGGTGGCTGGGCCAGCCAGGGTTCGAAGCGGTTTTCGATCAGTTCGCCAATCGGTGAACGCGGGATCAGCACACGCTCGTCGACGATAAACGACATGCCGCAGAACCAGGCTTCCTTCAACAGGTAAGCGGTGGGTACACGCTCATGGATACGGCGGTGCAGCAGGCGCTGAACGTGGGAAATTTCCTCTTCTTCCAGGTTGCAGTCCAGGTAGCTGTCGGCAATTTCCCAAGGCAGGTGCAAGGCACCGAGCACCAACTGCCGGGCTTCGTCCCAGGCATTGTCGGTACCATGGCCGAAAAACAGGTCTTCCCCATGGAAACGGCTGACAGCCCAACGGATATGGTCGCGCAGTGTGCGCAGGCGGGATGTGATCACGGGGACAAGCTCCTGGAAAAAACGACTGGCGATTCTAACAGCCTTCGCCTGTACCGACGATGTACGAAACCCCTTCGCCATCCGTCGGATTTCATCCAATTTGCCATCGCAGGCTTAAACAAGCCGCCCCCTTGACATGGCTGCACGTCAACAACGGCGTACCTTACGATGGTAGCGATTCACAGAACCGCTCAGCCAGTGGACAATGTCGCAAAAGCCCCCCTCACAGGAGCCCCAGAATGTCCGTTCCAAAGACGATGTTTCAACTCAGCGGTCGCGGTTACGCAGCAGCCAACCTGAACCATGCGACCCTCGTGATCATCGACGCCCAAAAGGAATACCTCAGCGGTCCACTCGCCCTCTCGGGCATGGACGCGGCGGTCGAAAACATCAAGCAGTTGGTTGCTGCCGCGCGCAATGCCGGGCGTCCGATCGTGCATGTACGTCACCTTGGCACCGTCGGTGGCCTGTTCGACCCACAGGGCGAGCGCGGCGAATTCATTCCCGGCCTGGAACCACTCGGTGACGAAACCATCATCGGCAAACTGCTGCCGAGCGCGTTTCACGGCACCGGGCTGGAAAAACACCTGCAGGATCTCGGCTCTCTGGACCTTATCGTCTGTGGCTTCATGAGCCATTCCAGCGTCAGCACAACCGTGCGCGCCGCCAAGAACCTGGGCTTTCGCTGCACCCTGGTGGAAGACGCCTGCGCCACGCGCGACCTGCCTTACAAAGGCGGCATCCTGAGCGCTGAACATGTGCAACAGACCGAAATGGCCATCATGGCCGACAACTTCGCGACCCTCGCGTTGACCAAAGATCTGATCTGATTGACCTTCTGATGAGCGGCGCGGCGTGTTTATTGCCCCGCTCATCCGCAAAACCTTTTCATTTTCTGCAATTGCCTCTGGTACAGGAACAACCTGTGTATCTTCCGGTCGAAGGGCCGATACCCTGGAGGAAAGGTCGGAATGAAGATATCCGATGGTTTTGACGCTCGTCGCTTGCGCCCCAAGGGCCCGAGCAACTGGCGTCTGCGCCTGGTGGCCGGCTTTGCCGCGCTGCTGGCCATTGTAGGTTTGCTGCTGGCTGGTGCCGGTGGCGCCGGTTTGTTTGGTCATTCGCCGGCACTCGGCGAACTGAATGCCAGCCCGGGCGGCTCGGCAATTTTGTTGGTGATCGGCCTGTTGGTGCTCTGGCTGGGCGTCTGGTTATGGCGTCGCAGCCGTCGGCGGATGCGCCAGCCGTTGTCGCTGAACATTGCCTCACACCTGATGAAAAAGCACGACTGATGGCGCTTGGATAGCGTTTCCTGCGCCCCGGCCGCCGCGATTTAGGTAAACTGCCCGCCCTTCGCGGAGGCTGACATGCAAGACGACGATTTTTCCCTGTTCAAAAACGAGCTGCGCGGCGTCAAGCCGATCAAGCACGACCGCGCCGACACCGGCAAACCCAAGACCGACCGGGCGCAGATCGCCAAGCTGCGCCAGGCCGCGACCGTGCGCACCGATGCCACCACCGTGGATGGCCTGTCGGACCAGTTCGTAATCGACGTAGGCCCCGAAGACGAGTTGATGTGGGCCCGCGACGGCGTGCAGGAAAGCCAGATGCGCAAGCTCAAGATCGGCCAGATCCCGTTCGAGGGCAGCCTTGACCTGCACGGCATGAACGTCGAAAAAGCCCGCGAAACCCTCTGGGCCTTCCTGGCCGAAGCGACCAAATTCGAAATCCGCTGCGTGCGCGTCACCCACGGCAAGGCCGTGCGGTTGGATGGCAAGCGGCCGATGATCAAGAGCCACGTCAACACTTGGCTGCGCCAGCATGCCCAAGTGCTCGGTTTTACCTCTTGCCAGGCCCGCCACGGCGGCGCGGGCGCGGTGTATGTGATGCTCAAGCGCACCATGATGGAGGGGCGCGACGAGTAACAAGTGCCATCGTCAGGCTTGCAGCGATGTGTCCGCCACCGTAACCTTGCGCTTTGCGAAAATCCCACAGGTAGTTTCATGTCCCTGGAACAGAATTACACCGCGATCCTCGGCCAACTCGGCGAGGACGTCTCACGCGAGGGCCTGCTCGACACGCCAAAGCGTGCCGCCAAGGCGATGCAGTACCTTTGCCGCGGCTATGAACAGACACTCGAAGAGGTCACCAACGGTGCCTTGTTCAGCTCCGACAACAGCGAAATGGTGCTGGTCAAGGACATCGAGCTGTACTCGCTGTGCGAACACCACCTGCTGCCGTTTATCGGTAAGGCTCACGTCGCGTATATCCCGAGCGGCAAAGTGCTGGGTCTGTCGAAAGTGGCGCGGATTGTCGACATGTATGCGCGCCGCCTGCAGATCCAGGAAAACCTCAGCCGCCAGATCGCCGATGCCGTGATGCAAGTCACCGGCGCGCTGGGCGTGGCCGTGGTGATCGAAGCCAAGCACATGTGCATGATGATGCGCGGTGTAGAGAAACAGAACTCTTCGATGATCACCTCGGTGATGCTGGGTGAGTTCCGCGAAAACGCGGCCACGCGCAGCGAGTTTCTCAGCCTGATCAAGTAACAGGCTGTGCAGGAAAAGACCGGCGTTCATCGCCGGTTTTTTTTCGCCTGCAAATTTCAGGTAAGCTGCGGCCCCTTCTTCATGGGCAAGAGGTTTTCAGCCATGTTCGTCAAAGCACTTCGAGTGGGCCTCGGCCACGTCATCATCGCGGGCGACTTCATTACCCGCCCACGCAAAAAGCAGCGCCCCGCCGAACAACAGGCGCAGGTGAACGCTGCGGCCAAGGACCTGACCCTGTATCAGTTCCACGCCTGCCCGTTCTGCGTGAAGACCCGTCGTACGTTGCACCGTCTGAATGTGCCGGTGGCGTTGAAGGACGCCAAGAACAATGCGCAAGATCGCCAGACCCTGCTGGAGCAAGGCGGCAAGATCAAAGTGCCGTGCCTGCGCATTGAAGAAAATGGCCAGACCACTTGGATGTATGACTCCAAGGTGATCATTGATTACCTGGACAAGCGGTTCGCCGCAGTCTGATAAACACCGCGGTCAGTGTGGGAGCTGGCTTGCTCGCGAAAGCGGTGGATCAGTCGAATCATCAGTGACTGCCCACCCTTGGCGAGCAAGCCCGCTCCCACATTTGGACCTGTGTTCAGCCCAGCATCGCCACATGTTTGGGATGGCTGGCCACACGCTTGAGCCACGCCTGCACCGCCGGGTACGGCGTCAGGTCAAAACCCCCTTCATGAGCCACGTGGGTGTAGGCGTACAGCGCGATATCGGCAATCGAATATTGCTCGCCTACCAGGTAGGGCGTGGCTTGCAACTGACGCTCCATCACCCTCAACGCCTTGTAGCCGCCCTTATGGGTGTTTTTGTATTCCTCCAGTCGGTCTTGCGGCATGTTCAGGTAGAACTGGATAAACCGCGCCACCGCGATATAGGGCTCATGGCTGTATTGCTCGAAAAACTGCCATTGCAGCACTTGGGTACGCAGGCGTGGCTCAGCCGGCAGAAACTCGCTGCCGTCCGCCAGGAAGTTGAGGATAGCGTTGGACTCCCACAGGCAGGTGCCATCTTCCAGCTCCAGCACCGGGATCTTGCCGTTGGGGTTCTTGGCCAGGAATTCGGCGGTCTGGGTGTCGCCCTTGAGAATATCGACATCGATCCATTGGTACTCGATGCCCAACAGATTGAGCATCAATTTGACCTTGTAGCAGTTGCCCGACTTGTAATCGCCATAAACCTTGTACATGGGGCTCCCCTTATGCCGCTTGCGCGTGCTGTGCTTGACGGACCACCGCGGCCAGGCGCTTGAGACCTTCGTCCAGACGGGCCGGGTCGATATGGCTGAAATTGAGGCGCAACGAGCCGAGGTGTTGATCGGGCTCGGAAAAGAACGGTTCACCGGGCATGAACGCGACGTCCTGATCCAATGCTTGCGCCAACAAGGTGCGGGTGTCGAGCGGTTGTTTCAAGGTCAGCCAGAAGAATAATCCGCCCTCAGGCGTCTGCCAGTCAGCCAGATCGCCAAAATGACGCTCCAGCGCGGCCTGAAATGCATCGCGACGCTCGCGGTAAAAGCGGCGCAGTTGCGCCAGGTGCTGCTGGTATTTCTGGGTGCCGATCCACTGCATGGCCTGCCACTGGCCGACGCGGTTGGTGTGCAGGTCCGCCGATTGCTTGAGCTTGAGCAAATGCGGGAACAGATCCGGGCTGGCGATCAGGTAGCCGACGCGCAGGCCCGGCAGCAGGGTCTTGGAGACGGTGCCGGTGTAGATCCAGCTGGCTTTTTTCAGGCGGCCGGCGATGGGCTGCGCACTGGCGCCGTCGAAGCTCAGTTCGCGGTAGGGTTCGTCTTCGATCAGGGTGACGCCGAACTCATCGAGCAAAGCGGCGACGGCCGTGCGCTTGGCCTCGCTGTAGCGTACGGCCGAAGGGTTCTGGAACGTCGGGATCAGGTAGGTGAACGCCGGGCGATGGTGTTCAAGGAGGCTGCGCAAAGTGGCGAGGTTCGGACCGTCGGCCTCCAGTTGCACAGTCAGGCAATCGGCACCGAACAGTTGGAAGATCTGCAACGCCGCCAGGTAAGTCGGGCCTTCCAGCAGAACCTTGGTGCCCTTGTCGATATACAGTTTGGCGGCCAGGTCCAGGGTTTGCTGGGACCCGCTGACCACCAGCACCTGGCTCGCCTGGCACGGTACGCCCAACGCGCGGGCCTGGGCGGCGAGCAGTTCGCGCAACTGCGGTTCGCCTTCGCTCATGCCATATTGGCCGAGGGTGAGCGGCATGCCGTCCCAGTTCAGTGCCGGCAGCATGGCTTCGGCCGGCAGGCCGCCGGCGAACGACATCACTTCCGGGCGCTGGGCTGCGGCAAGGATTTCACGGATCAAGGAGCTTTTGAGGCGCGTAACACGTTCAGAGAAGGCCATAAGGTCACCGGTGGCAAAGCGCATGGAAAATACGTCAAACTGCTTGACCGAAATTACGCCGACTTGAGTAGATACGTCAATATGCTTGACCTTAAAACCCAGAGCAGCCAGCAACAAGCCATGGAAGCGTTCTTTTTCGGCTACCAGGCTTTTACCGCCAAGGCCGACGAGATGCTCGAACGCCGAGGCCTGAGCCGTGTGCACCAGCGCATCGTGTTTTTTATCGCGCGCTACCCCGCCTTGAGCGTAAAGCAACTGCTGGAGTTGCTCGGCGTGAGCAAGCAGGCGTTGAACATACCGTTGCGACAGCTGCAAGAAATGCACTTGGTAAACAGCGTGGCGTCCGAGACCGACAAGCGTAAACGCCTGTTGGAATTGAGCGACGAGGGCCAGCGTTTCGAGCAGTCCCTGCGCCGCGAACAGGTGAAGCTGTTGCAGCGCGCCTTCAGCGAAGCCGGCGAAGACGCGGTGGCGGGATGGCTGGCGGTGAATCAGGCGCTGAGTGCCGTGAATTAGCCTTTCATCTTTTTTCGAACACCTAATCGAAAACATTATTTGCTTTATTTGTATACAAAAGCATAATTCGCTTCGTGCGAGTTCCTGACCTATTGGTCAACAAAAACCCGCCAGTACCTCAAAGCGCTGTTGCCCACACCTGTGACCGGCGCTGGAAATAACAATAAAACTCTTGAGGAGTACTCGCTGTGGAAAGCCGCAAATCCGAAGCCCCAACGCTGGACCTCTCCGCGCCGCAAGGCGGTTGGCTGGAACGCCTGTTCAAACTGCGTTTGCATGGCACCACAGTGAAGACCGAACTGATCGCCGGCCTCACCACGTTCATCACCATGGCCTACATCATCTTCGTCAACCCGAACATCATGGCCGATGCCGGCATCGACCACGGTGCGGCGTTTGTCGCCACGTGCATCGCCGCTGCGCTCGGTTGTCTGCTGATGGGCCTTTACGCCAACTGGCCCGTGGGCCTGGCGCCCGGCATGGGCTTGAACGCGTTTTTCACCTACACCGTGGTCGGCACCATGGGCTATCACTGGGAAACAGCGCTGGGCGCGGTGTTTGTTTCCGGGGTGTTGTTCATGGGCCTGACCCTGTCCCGTGTACGTGAGTGGCTGCTCAACAGTATTCCCGTCAGCCTGCGCCACGCCATGGGCGCCGGTGTCGGCCTGTTTCTGGGGGTGATCGGCCTGAAAACCGCCGGCATCATCGTCGACAGCCCGGCCACGCTGATCAAGCTGGGGTCGCTGCACGAGCCTGCGCCCCTGCTGGCGGCGGTGTGCTTTTTGCTGATCGCGATCCTCAGCTATCACCGCGTGTTCGGCGCAATCCTCATCAGCATCATCGCCGTCACCCTGGCCGGATGGGGCCTGGACCTGGTGCACTACAACGGCATTCTCTCCACCCCACCCAGCCTGGCGCCGACCTGGATGGCCATGGACGTGAAGGGTGTATTCAATGTCAGCATGATCAGCGTTGTATTTGCGTTTCTTTTTGTACACATGTTCGACACTGCCGGTACACTGATGGGCGTTGCGCAACGCGCCGGGCTGGTGGGCGCCGATGGCAAGATTCATAACCTGTCCCGCGCGCTGAAAGCCGACAGTGCCTCCAGCGTGTTTGGCGCCATGGTCGGTGTGCCGCCGGTGACCAGTTATGTAGAAAGTGCCGCCGGTGTAGCCGCGGGCGGTCGCACCGGGTTGACCGCCGTGACCGTGGGCGTGCTGTTTGTGGCGGCAATGTTTTTCGCGCCCTTGGCGGGCATGATTCCTGCGTATGCCACCGCCGGTGCACTGATTTACGTAGCGATGCTGATGATGGCGAGCATGGCCCATATCAATTGGGATGAAGCCACCGACAGCATCCCGGCCATCGTGACCGCGATCATGATGCCGCTGACGTTCTCGGTTGCCGACGGTATCGCCCTGGGCTTCATCACATATGTGGCGCTCAAGGCCGGCACCGGCAAGTACCGCGAGATTTCCATCAGCCTGTGGGTGCTGTGCGCGATTTTCATCGCGAAGTTCATCTTCCTGTAGTTCGCAGGAAACGGCCGAAAACCGCCTCACCTTCGGGTGGGGCTTTTGTACGAATGGAGGACTGTAAATGACCCTGGAAACCTGGCTGCTGTTCAGTGGCGCTGCATTGATCGTGATCCTGATCCCCGGCCCGCTGTCGCTGTTGATGATCAGCAACAGCCTGAACTACGGCCTGCGCCGTTCCTACCCGGCGTTTCTGGGCGGCGTGTTCGCCTCGATCTGCCTGTTGAGTGCCTCGGCATTGGGGCTGGGTGCATTGCTGCTGGCCTCGGAGCAGTTGTTCAGCGCCCTGAAGGTCGTCGGTGCGCTGTACCTGTTTTATCTCGCCTGGCAGAGCTGGCAGCAATCGCGCCAACCGGCCCAGGGCGCCGTGGTGCCCCAGGCCGTGGCCACACCGCGTTTTCGCGCCTTGTTCGGTCGCGCGTTTGTGCTGGGCGCCAGCAACCCCAAGGACATCCTGTTCTTTGCCGCCTTCTTGCCGCAGTTTCTCAGCAGCGAGCACGCGTTCCTGCCGCAATTGCTGATCATGATTGCTACCTGGACCGTACTCGACTTGCTGTGCAAGCTGGCCTACGGCCTGGGCGCCCATGGGGCAGCGCGCTACCTGCGCAGCGGCAGTGGCCAGAGCTGGTTCAACCGTGTCAGCGCCGCACTGTTCGGCGCCGCGGGCATGGTGTCGCTGATCAAGGCGAGGACGGGCTCACTTTGACAAAGTAGACGCTCGGGCGGGCCGCCTGCGTCGTAGGCCATTGAATGCCGGCAACGATCCGAGCCAGGCGATTTTCGTTGATGGCGCTCTTGACGCCCATCAACGCAACCGACCGGGGATGCGTATTGATTGCGGCGTCAAACCACCGGTCCGTCAGCCGGGTTTCCAGCCTCACCGTGCCTCTCTCGATCCAGTGAATGGACACGTAGTACAGCGTGTTTGAAGGGGAAGAAGGATGGGTCGCGATCAACTCATGCGTGGGCTTGCGCCCGTGCCTGAGCTGCAGTTCCTGCACGCTGAACCCTTGCTGCTCCAGCGCGCGCTTGACTGCGGCGCGCAGCGCGATGATCCGCTGAGGCTTGACCTCACCACCGCCGGATTGCAACGCAGGGTCTAACCCGACGGCCCGGAAGTCGACACGCGTGAAGCCGGGGGCCTTGCCCTCGTAACCGATGTGCAGCGCCCTGCCCGCCCTTTGAATGGGCCGTAACATTCTCAGCAAATCATCTGTCTGACCCGGCCCGTTGGGAGTCGACATCAGCCAATTGTCCAGCGTCGAGCGGATATTGATCAGGTGCGTGGCCGTCGCCGAGCGCGAAGAATCGGCCAGTTCAATCAGCCTTGCGGCTGCCAATGCCTGGCTGCGGCGGGTCATGCTGGGGAACGCTTGCCCCACGGACTGCTCCAGCGGCCGGTCAAACAACGGGGCATGCACCTGCCACTCACCCGACACGCCGCGTGATATCGCAATGGGCTGTTCACCCATCGCAGTGCTCGTCCAACGTTCAATATCAACACGGGCAAGCGAGACCAGCGGCTCATTGCGGGTGATAAACGCGATGCCATTCCAGGGCGCATTGTCGCCCTGATGAAGCACCCTGTAATAACCCGCCCCCGAAGCGGCGAGGCTGTCATACCGGGGCCCGATGTAGACGGCATCGTAGGGAAATCCCGGCGGCTCCATGTGCACATGAAACGTGCCGAACGCCGAGAGGCCGGACACCTGCCCCGTCGCATCCGGAACACGCCATTCGAACCAATAGGGGTCCGGCGCCGGTGACCGATAGATGCGGTTGTGCGTGGCGGCGCGCACCGTCGGCGGCTGCCAGTCCGGGGGTGCATGCACTGGCGCACGCCACGGGCTGAGCAGCGTCGAACTGGTCCCCGCCATCGGCTGAGGCGCATCCGCGCCCAGTAACCACTCCCCGGGCTGGTGCACGTTCACTATCAGTTCGTCTTGCCCAGGCGCCTGCCGGTTTTTCAGGCGCAACGCGTGTTCGTCGCCGCGCCGATAAAGCGGGTAATGGTGTGAGTCATCCGCCACGAACAGCTCGCCATCTTTGACATACACGCCTTTTTCACCAATACCTTTCAACGCCACAGCCCCTTGAGGCACCCCCTTGATTTTGAAACGCTCCAGGTCCTTGAGTTGAGCCACCGGTGGCGGCGCCAGGCGGTCAAGCCCGCTGGCCCTCATGCGCAGACGATGGATACGCCCCAGCACAGCCCGCGCGGCGGGCCGCGCCATACGAGCCGCCGCAACCGGCACCCTGGCGGGGCCGGGAATAAAGTTAAGTAACAAATCGATTGCCAGAAACGCGCTCATAAAGCCCACATCGACCGCCGTGTGAGCGTCGCCAAAGCGGTGATAACGCCGCGCCATAAGCAGCAGTTCATGGAATTGATTAAAGATCCCGTACATCGGGCAGAAAAACCCCACCAGCGCCCGCGTACGTGTCTCGCTTTGCTCACCAAGGCGGCGCGCGCGGTAGGCCTGCAGCGCCTTGCCAGAATGGCTGGCGGCTTGAGTGCGGCGCTGCAGCTCAAGCACGCTGGCGTGGTAGAGCAATGCCCTGGCGTCGCTGTGAGAGGTGGCGACAATCGCCAGCCAGCCCTGCGGATCACTGGCAATCTGCTCAAGGGTGTGGGCCTGGATCTCATCCAGCAACGCCGTCGGCTCCAGGTGCTTGATGTTAAAGGAGCGAATAAAGCCAAGCCCCCGCCAAATCCCCTTCACCATAAAAAATGCAGGCGGCAGATCAAGCGTGCTGAACAGGTGACTTGGGCTATCGGCGCGGTCCGGATGGTGGGTGATTGCCTCAAATGCCCAGCCAGGTGCGACCTGTCGCGCGAGCACTTTGGCGTTATCGGCCGATGCGCCGATACGGTTCAATGCAGCAAGGGCCTGTTGCAGGTCGCTGTACTCGGTGAGAACCCAGGCTTGCGGGGCATCGGGCCAGTAGACCACGCAACACCCGGAGCGCTTGTCGTGCACCACCACAATGCCTGCGACATAGCGGTCGTGCTGCATCGTATGGCCCACCAGGTGCACCACGTGCAGTTGCAACTCATGCGGGTTGTTCAGCAGGTCTGGCGGCATGCGGGCCGCCATGGCGGTGCTAAACACACTTTGCGCGTTCGCCGACAGCCCGCTTTGCCGCGCCAGGAACAGGTGGTGGTCAACGCCTGCGTGCAACGCGCGATTCAATAAGGGCGGGATGCGTCCTTCGCTGAGGGCGCGGTCGGTGCCGGCAGGCGGATAAAAAGCGCGGTTGATCAATGCATCGTACTGCCCGCCGATATCCAGCGAAGCGACCATCTGGATCAAATACCCGGCATTGAGCTGGTGTCGCCATTCAGGTTGCAGAAAGCGGGCGCGGTTCAATCGCCATTGCGTCCATGGCGCCAGCGGGTCGAGGTTGTGCAGCGCCAGTTGCAGCAGACTGAAGGAGGTACGCGTAGCGGTCGGGGTGAGGACGATGGTGCGATCACCGACAGTGCAGCCGCTCGCCCACCCACAAAACTGGCCATGAACATCATCAGGCATTTCAATAAAGGGCTGGTCGATCAGCCACGACGCAGGGACGCCGTCCTGCTGCAAACGGGCCGTCAAGGCACGGCGGGCAAACGTGTCCAAATCGGGCAGGTGCTGCTCAAGCCGCGTCTGGAAGGCGAAGGCGCTGCTGAGGTAAAAACGCTGCGAACGTTTGAAGCGTTTACGCTGGGCACGCGTGGCGCCCACCCAGCCCGCTGGCATTTTTTGCGCTTCAGACGCGGCCTTGCGCAGTAACTCGATGTTCGCCTGAGCCTGGCTCAGGGCACTATTGGCCGGAACCTTGAGCTGTTGCGCCAGCCCCGCCAGCAGCAGCGCGCGACTGAGCCCGACCTGCGTCACTTCGCTGAAAATACGCGTGATGTCTTCAGTGCTTTTGTGCAGGCGATCGTAGCAACCGAGCAGTTTTTTCAACGCGGCCAATGCAGGCTTGCCGTCGATGGGGACGTAGCGCACAGCCAAGGTTTCACGCAGCGCATGTGCGCGCAAATCGCTGCGCTTGTCATGCTCGATACCGCCCCACAGCACCGAGCCGTCCCGGCTGCCGAGGCTCGCCTTGACGCTTCGGGTCAAGGCATCCAGCCCGGCAAAACCCAGCACACCGCCCTCTTCCCCAAAGGCGTAGAGCACCACCGGAAGCTGGCGGGCCGGCACCCTCAGCGCGGCCGCGGTGGTCACCAGCCACACATTATGCAGGGGATAAAAAGCATCGGGCTCACTGCCCACGGCGATTGAAAGCACCTGGGTTTGGCTGCCCGGGCGTGCCGCGGGCGAAGGCGGGTCCAGCACGTCGATAATCAGGTCGCGGTGAGCCGTGCCCAGCAGTTTGAGACGGTGTTGCAGCTGAACCTCGCAGCGCAGTGCCTCGGCTTGGGCATGCATGAACAGCGAAGCACGCCTGGGCGTTTGCGCGCCACCGGGGCGCTCGGTCCAGAACTTCAGATCGAGCAGCCGGTGCTCTGCACCCTGCAGCAACGAATTCAGCGCCTGGGCATGGGCTGCGAGCTGCGCCTTCAGCGCTATGAATTGCTGATAAGCGAGAGTCTCGATGCCGGGCTCATACGGATCCAGCAAGGCCAGCAGACCTTTTTCGTAACGCTTGACCTGCTGCTGCGCAGTGCGCAAGGCCAAGCCGGGTGAGGTACTGGCAAAGATGATTTCTGCGCTGCGTCGTTGCTGGTCCCATTTGAGTAGCGGGTCAGCAAGAGCGCCAAGCCGAGCGCTGCCGACCCACTGCTTTCGCGCCCCTTCCACCTGCGCGAGTAACGCGGCGACAGCCACCGGCCGAGGCGGTTGTGCAGAAACAAAGGGAGGATCGACCCTCACGGCACACGCCAATTCGGTGTTCCATTGCCCGCGCAACAACGCTTGCGCGCTCAGCGCCAACGCATCGTCGAGCACCTCCAGGCCGCGCACAAAACTGCCCGCCGCAGACAACTGCGCGGGCGGGCATAACCCAGTGCGACGACTTGCCGCCACCCCCTGCCAGAGCGTGTCCAACTGCGCTCGGTCCAGCGGCAGCAGGCCTTCCTGCAGGGCGGCAAAAGACGGGTACTCGTAGAACGTGCGGGCCACACCCGGCAGGTACACCACCTGCGGCGCCTGCGCGGGATCACCCTCACGATAAAAGTGCAATACGCCTGGCATCACCACCGCGGGTGTTCCGGGCCACATCAGCAGGCCCACCCGTACGCTGGCCCAATCCCCGCCTGCACGTTGGCGTGCCGTCGCGGTCGGGGCATCGATCACGGCCTGCACCAGGCTCATGCCCGCCGGTGATAGCTCATCCAGTTGCCGTGCCATGAAGGCCCGGTCAGCGAACAGTTCAGCGTGCAGCTCAACCCAGCGCTCGCGGCGTGTGAGCCATGAGCCCCGCGCCAAGGTGTCCCAATAGTGGTCTGCCGCCTGCACCAGCCGCTCAAAAAGCCGCATCGCAATGACGCGCTGCAAGGCTTGCAAAGGGGTATAGGTCAACCGACGGCTTGGCTGCCCTCTTATGCTGAGCGTGGTGAATTGATTGACATTGATCGGCACCGAGGGCCGTGCCAGCAGCGACAGGGCCCGCTCGGTCAAGCTGTTGATGATCTGCGGTGCGCCTGGGCGCTTGGTCTCGGTAAACAGCAGAGTGTCCGGTTCAATCTCAAATGCTTTGCGCAGTTGAGCACGGATCACTCGCAGGATTTTGGGCGAGCGCCCTATCAGCTGTGCCAGTGCGCGTACCGATTCGCCGCAGCGCCAATCGGCAAGAGCGAGCTGATTGATCAGGCGGCTGGGATGGGTAAACCGGTTGATCCGCCGGGTCAGTTGATCTCGAATGGCCTGCAAATCGGCTTGGGCAGCGACGACAGCGTCAACGTCTTCGGGCACGGAACTGAAAGGGGGCAAAACGCCTGGGTGATCTGGGGACGAGGCCATTGGTGTTTTCTTCTGAGGAAACGCCCAGCCTAGGCATCACCGACACTCAAGAGGTGCTAGATAGTTGAACGCGCAACAGGCAAAAAAAAGCCCGCAGTGTGGGCGGGCGAAAAACCAACGAAGAGCTTTGGGGGTGTGAAGCGAGGTGACGCTCAGCTACCGCGATAGGTGGAGTAGCTGTAAGGCGAAATCAGCAGGGGCACATGGTAATGGTCCTGTTCGGCGCTGATGCCAAAACGCAGCACCACCACATCCAGGAAAGCCGGTTCGGGAAGCTGCACACCGCGGGCCCGGTAATAATCGCCGGCACTGAATTGCACCTGGTACACACCGCTGCGGTAATCGTCACCTTGCAGCAACGGCGCGTCGCAACGGCCGTCGCTGTTGGTCACGGCGGTGGCGACCAGCTCCAGTTGCGCGCCTTCGACGCGGTACAGTTCAACCTTGATCGCGCTGCCGGGGCAGCCATGTGCGGCGTCCAAAACGTGTGTGGTCAAGCGTCCCATGGCGTCTTTGCGCCTCCCGTAGGCAGTAGAAAAGTGATCCGCACTCTTTCAGGGCAGTGAAAAAGCCGGCGATGGCTGATTAAGACACTTTCTAAAAAAATTGTACACAATAAATTCAACAAATATCCCGCACCTCGCAGCCACCGGTTCGCCGACCACCGCGTTGCACCTGATAAAACCCACTGAGGCGATCGCCGGCCAGCCAGCGCCTACCGCTGGACATCCGCGAAAAACTTTTTAGCGTTTAGCTGACCAGTCAGGCAGGTTTCTTGCAGTAGCTTGAGTGCGCGCCGTTGAGAAAAAATGCAGAAATGCGGGCTTACAAAGTCGGCGATAAGTTGTATACAATCACTCATCGCTACTACGACGAACAAGAAGGAAGACTGCAGTGAGCGCTGACTACCCACGCGACCTGATCGGTTACGGCAGTAACCCTCCTCACCCCCACTGGCCGGGCAAGGCACGCATCGCGCTGTCTTTCGTACTCAACTACGAAGAAGGCGGCGAGCGCAACATATTGCACGGCGACAAAGAGTCCGAGGCATTCCTTTCGGAGATGGTCTCGGCCCAGCCGCTGCAAGGCGAGCGCAACATGAGCATGGAGTCGCTGTATGAATACGGCAGCCGTGCCGGCGTGTGGCGCATCCTCAAATTGTTCAAAGAATTCGATATCCCGCTGACCATCTTCGCCGTGGCCATGGCCGCCCAGCGCCACCCGGATGTGATCCGCGCAATGGTCGCCGCCGGCCATGAGATCTGCAGCCACGGCTATCGCTGGATCGACTACCAGTACATGGACGAGGCCCAGGAGCGCGAGCACATGCTCGAAGCCATCCGCATCCTCACCGAGCTGACCGGCGAGCGCCCATTGGGCTGGTACACCGGTCGCACCGGCCCCAACACCCGGCGGCTGGTGATGGAGGAAGGCGGCTTTCTGTACGACTGCGACACCTATGACGACGACCTGCCCTACTGGGAACCCAACAACCCCACCGGCAAGCCGCACCTGGTGATCCCCTACACCCTGGACACCAACGACATGCGCTTTACCCAGGTGCAGGGTTTCAACAAGGGCGATGACTTTTTCGAGTACCTCAAGGATGCCTTCGACGTGCTGTATGCCGAAGGCGCTGACGCACCGAAGATGCTTTCCATCGGCCTGCATTGCCGCCTGATCGGCCGCCCGGCGCGCCTCGCCGCCCTCAAGCGTTTTATCGAATACGCCAAGGGCCATGAACACGTCTGGTTCACCCGACGCGTCGATATTGCCCGCCACTGGCACGAAACCCACCCGTACACGGGAGCGGCGAAATGACTGCGTTCCAAACCTTGAAACCGTCGAGCCTGAGCCGCGATGCATTCGTGACAGCCTTCGCCGACATCTACGAACATTCGCCATGGGTGGCCGAAAAGGCCTTCGACCTGGGCCAGGACGCATCGATCGACCAGATCGAAACCCTGCACCAGCGCATGAGCGACATCCTGTTGAGCGCCGATCATGCCAGCCAGCTGGCCCTGATCAACGCTCACCCGGACCTGGCGGGCAAAGCTGCCGTCCAGGGCCAGTTGACCGAAGCCAGCACGAATGAACAGGCTGGCGCCGGTATTCACCAATGCTCGAGCGAGGAGTTTTCTCGCTTCACCGAGCTGAACGATGCCTACAAGGCCAAGTTCAAGTTTCCCTTCATCATGGCGGTAAAAGGCAGCAACCGGCACCAAATCCTCGCCGCGTTCGAAACGCGCATTCACAATTCGGTGGAAGCCGAGTTCAAATGCGCCCTGGCCGAGATCAACAAAATCGCGTTGTTCCGATTACTGACCCTTTAGCAGACCTGGCCCGAGCGCTCATGACGCCCAGGGCCTGGCGAGCATCCCAAGCCACTTTATTTAAGGCAGACAAGAAGAATGAAAGCTTACGCCGTACCTTTCGAGAAGTTCGTCAACTTGGCCGACGCCCGTCTGGGCACCAAGATCCTTTCGGTGACCGATGACTGGTTCGCTGACGCCAACCGCCTGTTCCAGCCGACCCCGGCCGTGTGGAAGGAGGGCGTTTTCGATGACAACGGCAAGTGGATGGACGGCTGGGAGTCGCGCCGCAAGCGCTTCGAAGGCTACGACAGCGCGGTGATCCGCCTGGGCGTACCCGGCTCGATCAAAGGCGTGGACATCGACACTTCATTCTTCACCGGCAACTTCCCGCCGTCGGCGTCCCTGGAGGCGTGCTTCCTGGCCTCGGGCGATCCTGATGAAAACACCCAGTGGGTGGAAGTGCTGTCGGCCGTCGAGCTGCAAGGCAACAGCCACCACTACCACGAAATCAGCAACGACCAGGCGTTCAGCCACCTGCGTTTCAACATCTACCCGGATGGCGGCGTAGCCCGTCTGCGCGTGTATGGCGTGCCGTTCCGCGACTGGTCGTCGGTGGGCGACAACGAACAAGTCGACCTGGCCGCAGCCTTGAACGGTGGGCGCGCGCTGGCCTGCTCCGATGAACACTTCGGCCGCATGAGCAACATCCTCAACCCGGGCCGTGGCATCAACATGGGCGACGGCTGGGAAACCGCACGTCGTCGTACGCCAGGCAATGACTGGGTCATCGTCGCGCTGGGTCACCCTGGCGAGATCGAGAAAATCATCGTTGACACGCTGCACTTCAAGGGCAACTACCCGGACACGTGCTCCATCCAGGGCGCGTTCGTCAAAGGCGGCACCGACAGTCAGATCGAAACCCAATCGCTGTTCTGGCGCGAACTGCTGCCGGCGCAGAAGCTGGAAATGCACGCCGAACACACCTTCGCCGAGCAGATCAAGGCGCTGGGCCCGATCACTCACATCCGCCTGAATGTGTTCCCCGATGGTGGCGTGAGCCGCCTGCGGGTCTTGGGCAAAGTAGCTAAATAAGCGGTGAGCCCATCGCAGGCAAGCCAGCTCCCACATTTGAATGTATTTGCAAATCAAAATGTGGGAGCCGGGCTTGCCCGCGATAGCGATAGAACAAACAACACAGAACTCGGATAAGAGACAGCCATGCGCACACTAGTGATCGAACCCCTGACCAAAGAAGCCTTCGCCCCTTTCGGAGACGTCATCGAAACCGACGGCAGCGATCACTTCATGATCAACAACGGGTCGACCATGCGCTTTCACAAGCTGGCAACGGTAGAAACCGCGCAGCCTGAAGACGACGCGATCATCAGCATCTTCCGCGCCGACGCGCAGGACATGCCGCTGACCGTGTGCATGCTGGAGAGACACCCGCTGGGCAGCCAGGCTTTCATTCCGCTGCTCGGCAACCCCTTTCTGATCGTGGTCGCGCCACTTGGCGATGCACCTGTATCGGGCTTGGTCCGCGCCTTCGTCACCAACGGCAGGCAGGGCATTAATTACCATCGCGGCGTCTGGCACCACCCGGTGCTGACGATCGAAAAGCGGGATGACTTCCTGGTGGTTGATCGCAGTGGCACCGGCAATAACTGCGATGAGCATTTTTTCAAAGAGGATGAGCGGTTGATCCTCGCCCCCCACCAATAAGAGAAGGTCTGATCACTCGACAACAGAGTGACAGGCGAGAGGTAAAGACTGTGGAAGCACATTTGATGGAATGGCTGAACCTGAGCGTGCGCTGGGTTCACATGATCACCGGCGTCGCCTGGATCGGCGCTTCGTTCTACTTCGTCTGGCTGGAAAACAACCTCAATCGCGTCAACCCCAAGGACGGCCTCGCCGGTGACTTGTGGGCGATCCACGGTGGCGGTATCTACCACCTGGAAAAATACAAACTGGCCCCGCCGACCATGCCGGACAACCTGCACTGGTTCAAATGGGAAGCCTATTTCACCTGGATGTCCGGCATCGCGCTGCTGTGCGTGGTGTTCTACGCCAACCCGACCTTGTACCTGCTGGCCCCGGGCAGCAGTCTCAGTGGCCCCGAAGGCGTACTGCTGGGCATCGGCTCACTGTTCGTCGGCTGGTTCATCTACTCCTTCCTCTGCGACTCGGCCCTGGGCAAACGCCCTGCCCTGCTCGGTTTGATCCTGTTCGTGCTGTTGATTGCTGCCGCGTACGGTTTCAGCAAAGTGTTCAGCGGGCGTGGTGCCTACCTGCACGTGGGTGCGGTGATCGGCACTATCATGGTCGGCAACGTGTTCCGCATCATCATGCCCGCCCAGCGTGCACTGGTAGCGGCCATTGCCGAGAACCGCACGCCGGACCCGGCGCTGCCCGCCAAAGGCTTGCTGCGCTCACGGCACAACAACTACTTCACCCTGCCGGTGCTGTTCATCATGATCAGCAACCACTTCCCGAGCACCTACGGCAGCCAATACAACTGGCTGATCCTGGCCGGTATTGCGGTGGCAGCCGTGTTGGTACGGCACTACTTCAACACCCGTCATAACAGCCAGAAGTACGCGTGGACCTTGCCGGTTGGCGCACTGGCGATGATTTGCCTGGCGTACGTGACCGGTCCAAAACCGGTGTCGACGGCTCCGGATGTGGCCAAGGCTCCGGCTGCCATCGAGTACCAGCCGCTGCCGGAAACGGCACTGGGTGGCGGGCTCAAACCGGCTGCGCCAGCGGCACCCGCACCGGCCCCCGCCGAAGCAGCACCGGCGCAGGCATCGATTGACTTTGACAAGGTGCATGGGGTGATTCAGGAACGCTGCGCCGTGTGCCATTCGGCCAAGCCGACCAGCCCGCTGTTCAGTACCGCGCCGGCGGGCGTGATGTTTGATACGCCGCAGCAGATTCAGCAATTGGCTCCGCGCATTCAGGCCCAAGCCGTGGCCAGCCAGATCATGCCGCTGGGCAACATCACCCAGATGACTCAGCAGGAGCGCGACCTGATCGGCACCTGGATCAATCAAGGAGCCCGCACAAACTGACAGCCTGATACAGATCCAAATGTGGGAGCGGGCTTGCTCGCGAATGCGATCGTTCAGTCACTGATGAGTTGAATGACACACCGCTTTCGCGAGCAAGCCCGCTCCCACAGGGGATTTGCGCCGGTTTACCGATCGCGTTTCAAATGGCAATTGAATGCCAAACAACACAAAAATAAAAAGATTCGAGGTGTTGCATGTCCCAGTTAGAACCGCAGACTCCTGCCGCGCCCGCCATGGTGCGGCTGCCCCTCTTGCAACTGATTCTGGTAGGCCTGCAACACGTCTTGCTGATGTACGGCGGCGCCGTCGCCGTGCCCCTGATCATTGGCCAAGCCGCCGGTTTGAGCCGTGAAGAAATCGCCTTTCTGATCAACGCCGACCTGCTGGTAGCCGGTATCGCCACCATGGTGCAGTCGTTCGGCATCGGCCCGGTGGGCATCCGCATGCCGGTGATGATGGGCGCCAGTTTTGCCGCCGTCGGCAGCATGGTGGCGATGGCCGGCATGCCCGGTATCGGCTTGCAGGGGATCTTCGGCGCAACCATTGCCGCCGGGTTCTTCGGCCTGCTGATCGCGCCGTTCATGTCCAAGGTGGTGCGTTTTTTCCCGCCGTTGGTGACCGGCACCGTGATCACCGCCATCGGCCTGTCGCTGTTTCCGGTGGCCGTGAACTGGGCCGGTGGAGGCAGCGCCGCCGCCACGTTCGGCTCGCCGGTCTACCTGGCGATTGCCGCACTGGTACTGGGCACCATCCTGCTGATCAACCGCTTCATGCGTGGCTTCTGGGTGAACATCTCGGTGCTGATCGGCATGGCGCTCGGCTATGGCCTGTGCGGCATGCTCGGCATGGTTGACCTCAGCGGCCTGGCGCAGGCGCCGTGGGTGCAGGTGGTGACGCCATTGCATTTCGGCATGCCCAGGTTCGAGTTGGCGCCGATCCTGTCGATGTGCCTGGTGGTGGTCATCATCTTTGTCGAGTCCACCGGCATGTTCCTCGCCCTGGGCAAAATCACCGGCCAGGATGTCACCCCAAAAATGCTGCGCCGTGGCCTGCTGTGTGATGCCGGCGCATCGTTTTTTGCCGGCTTCTTCAATACGTTTACCCATTCCTCGTTCGCGCAGAACATTGGCCTGGTGCAGATGACGGGCGTGCGTTGCCGCTCGGTGACGATCATGGCCGGCGCGTTTTTGATTGTGCTCAGCCTGTTGCCCAAAGCCGCCTTTCTGGTGGCCTCGATTCCACCCGCGGTACTCGGCGGCGCGGCAATTGCCATGTTCGGCATGGTCGCGGCGACCGGGATCAAGATCCTGCAGGAAGCCGATATCGCCGACCGGCGCAACCAGTTGCTGGTGGCGGTGAGCATCGGCATGGGCCTGATCCCGGTGGTGCGTCCGGAGTTCTTCGCGCAATTGCCCTTATGGATGAGCCCGATTACCCACAGCGGAATTGCCATGGCCACCCTCAGCGCGTTGTCGCTGAATGTACTGTTCAACATTCTGGGAGGTGCTGAACGCCCCGTTGTCGCCCACACGCATTGATTCCACCTGTTTTTAAAAACAACAAAAATAATAAACAACAGGAAACACGCACATGCACGCCATCCACCTAGGGCCGGCCACCCGCCGCGCCCTATTCTTGCCCCTCGCGCTCTCTAACAGCGCACTTGAGCCAAGGCCTGGGAGCCAGTATTCTCCGCGCCCGCTCGAATCGACTCAAAAAAAAACAGCGAATGTAAAAGCTGACTGCAGGGCCAACTTATCCCGGCCCCGCAGTGGCTGCCAAAGTGCGCAAAAGCCCCCTGAATTCGACTGCAGTTTGTGCAGCCGACGGGGATTTTTTGGCTTTTTGAACACCTTGGCGCAGCTCTTGCTAAAAGCATTAAAGCTGACCAGACAGACGATTTTTTCAGCGAACCAAAAGGCGCCACACCAGAGCGCCTGCGTAGAAAAACAACCATAAAACTTTGACTCGGGAGCAACCGAATGAAACCTATGTTGAAAGGCCTGATGCTGGCAGGATCCCTGCTGGCCGGTGGCCAAGCCGTCGCGGGCGATCTGTTGCAGTGGCAAAACAACAGCCTGACGTATCTATGGGGCAAGAACTTCACCGTCAACCCGCAGATTCAGCAGACCGTCACGTTTGAACATGCCGATGCCTGGAAGTACGGCGACAACTTCTTTTTCGTCGACCGCATCTTTTACAACGGCAAGGAAGACGGCAACGTCGGCCCAAGTACCTACTACGGCGAGTTCAGCCCGCGTTTGTCGTTCGGCAAGATTTTCGACAAAGACTTGTCATTCGGCCCGATCAAAGATGTATTGCTGGCCTTCACTTACGAGTTCGGCGAAGGCGATAACGAGTCGTACCTGTTGGGCCCGGGTTTTGACTTGAACATCCCGGGTTTCGACTACTTCCAGCTGAACTTCTATCAGCGCCAGACCGAAGGCAATCGGCCGGGTGACGGCGTATGGCAAATCACCCCGGTCTGGTCTTACACCATCCCCGTGGGCAATTCCAACGTGTTGATCGACGGTTTCATGGACTGGGTCGTGGACAACGACAAGAACGCCCGTGGCACTTACCACGCCAACCTGCACTTCAACCCGCAGGTTAAATACGACCTGGGCAAGGCGCTGCACTGGGGCGAGAAGCAGTTGTATGTGGGTTTTGAATACGACTACTGGAAGAACAAGTACGGGATTGAAGATTCCGGCGCGTTCAAGACCAACCAGGACACGGCGAGCTTCCTGGTCAAGTACCACTTCTGATTGAGCAACGCCAATCCCCTGTGGGAGCTGGCTTGCCTGCGATTGCACTCTGTCTATGCCACCTGTGCTGGCTGACACACCGTTATCGCAGGCAAGCCAGCTCCCACATTCAGATCGTGTTCAGCCCAAGGAATCTGGACAATTCCTCGCGCTTGGCCAACGCATCCTTCCTGCCCAGTTCAATCAACTCGCTGCAATACCCCGCCTCGAACAGCAAGTAACTCAGCACCCCTGCCCCGCTGGTTTTGGTCGCGCCCGGCCCGCGCAAGAACAGGCGCAACGCTGCGGGCAACTCCTGGCGATGCCGCGCGGCGATCTCGTCGATCGGCTGGCTCGGCGCGATCACCAACACCTCCACCGGGGCCAGGCCCTGAATCGCCGCATCCGCCGGCAACACGTGGCTGAACTGGTTCAGACGCTCGAGCAATTCGATATCGCTCTCCAGGCTGTCAATGAACGTGCTGTTGAGCATGTGCCCACCGATCTGCGCCAGGGTGGGTTCCTGGCCGGTGTAGGTGCGTTGCGTGGAAGGCTCATTGCCGCGCGGATTGCCACTCACGCCCACCACCAGCACCCGACTGGCGCCCAGGTGCAAGGCCGGGCTGATCGGCGCGGATTGGCGCACCGCGCCATCGCCGAAATACTCCTGATCGAGTTTGACCGGAGCAAACAGCAAGGGGATCGCCGAACTGGCCAGCAAGTGTTCAACCGTGAGTTGGGTGGGCATGCCGATACGCCGATGGCGCAGCCACGCATCGATAGTGCCGCCGCCCTGATAAAACGTCACTGCCTGCCCGGACTCATAGCCGAAAGCGGTGACCGCGACCGCGTGCAGGTGGTTGTTACGGATGGCCGCATCGATGCCGTCCAGGTGCAGTTTGTCGTTGAGCAATGCGCGCAGCGGTGTGCTGTCGAGCAACGCGACCGGCACCTGAGCCCCCAGGCCGAGCAAGCTGTGGATCAAGAAACGACTGGCCTGGCGGATAACTCCAGGCCAGTCGCTGCGCAGCACCCGATGGCTGCGAAAGCCCTGCCAGAACGCCGTGAGGCGCTCGATGGCAGCAGTGAAATCAGTCGCGCCGCTGGCAAGACTCACCGCATTGATCGCCCCCGCTGACGTGCCGACGATCACCGGAAAAGGATTGGGCGCCCCTGGCGGCAGCAATTCGGCAATCGCTGCCAAGACCCCCACCTGATACGCCGCTCGCGCCCCGCCGCCGGAAAGAATCAAGCCTGTGACCGGTTCAGTTGGGCGCATTGCATCACTCCATGTGGGGCAGAAACGTTATCGACGGCGTTTTTCGTACAGCTTGGGCTCACCCGGTGGCCGGCTCTTGAAACGCCGATGGGTCCACAGGTATTGCTCCGGGCATTCGCGAACCGACGCCTCGACCCACTGGTTGATGCGCAGGCAGTCGAGCTCATCGGTTTCGCCCGGGAAGTCGGTCAACGGCGGGTGGATCACCAGGCGGTAACCACTGCCATCGGCCAGGCGTTCCTGGGTGAACGGCACCACCAGCGCCTTGCCCAGGCGGGCAAATTTGCTGGTGGCGGTGACGGTGGCGGCCTGAATGCCGAACAGCGGCACAAAGATACTTTGCTTGGCGCCGTAGTCCTGGTCCGGTGCGTACCAGATGGCGCGGCCGGCGCGCAGCAACTTGAGCATGCCGCGCACGTCTTCGCGCTCTACCGCCAGGGAATCGAGGTTATGCCGCTCGCGGCCACGGCGCTGAACGAAGTCGAACAGCGGGTTGCCGTGCTCGCGGTACATGCCATCGATGGTGTGTTTCTGGCCGAGCAGCGCCGCGCCGATTTCCAACGTGGTGAAGTGCAGGGCCATAAGAATCACACCCTTGCCATCGAGCTGCGCCTGCTTGAGGTGCTCCAGCCCTTCGACATGGGCCAGGCGTGCCAGGCGTTGACGCGACCACCACCAGCTCATGGCCATCTCGAAAAACGCGATGCCGGTGGAAGCGAAATTTTCCTTGAGCAGCTTCTTGCGCGCTTTGGCGGATTTTTCCGGGAAGCACAGTTCCAGGTTGCGCGCGGCGATGCGGCGGCGCTCGCCAGCCACGCGGTACATGCCCGCGCCTAATAAACGACCAATGGTCAACAACGCGCGGTATGGCAACTGGGTGATCAGCCACAGCAGGCCGAGCCCCAGCCATAGCAGCCAAAAACGCGGGTGAAAAAATACAGCTCGAAAACGCGGGCGATCCATTACAGATTCCGGTAAAGACAGGGCCGCGCATTCTACAACGTTCGACTCGGCTTGCGGCCCGTGGATGTTCTCGTTATAAGTCTCGACACTTTTCGTGACAAGCCGCTTTTGCCGACCATGAGCCAAACCGAACCGCTAGACCAAGATCCCGTGTTCCAGCTGAAAGGCAGCATGCTCGCCATCACCGTGCTGGAACTGGCCCGCAATGACCTCGATGCCCTGGACCGCCAACTGGCCGCCAAGGTCGCCCTGGCGCCGAACTTCTTCAACAATGCCCCGCTGGTGTTGGCCCTGGACAAACTCCCGGCCGGCCAGGGCGCGATTGATTTGCCCGGGCTGATGCGCGTTTGCCGCTCGCATGGTTTGCGCACCCTGGCGATTCGCGCCAGCCGTATTGAAGACATCGCTGCGGCAATCGCCATTGAACTGCCAGTACTGCCACCGTCGGGTGCCCGCGAGCGACCGCTGGACCCGAGCGAAGGTGAAGTGAAGAAAAAACCGGAGAAACCGCCGGAGCCCACCGTCAAGCCTACAAAGATCATCACCTCCCCCGTACGCGGCGGGCAGCAGATTTACGCCCAGGGCGGCGACCTGGTAGTGATCGCTCCCGTCAGTCCGGGTGCGGAACTTCTTGCCGATGGCAACATCCATGTATACGGCCCGATGCGCGGACGTGCCCTCGCCGGCATCAAGGGTGATACCAAGGCCCGTATTTTTTGCCAGCAGTTGACCGCTGAGCTAGTGTCCATCGCAGGCCAGTACAAGGTTTCAGAAGATTTGCGCCGTGATCCGCTATGGGGGGCCGGGGTACAAGTCAGCCTGTCGGGCGATGTGTTGAACATCATCCGTCTTTAACGGATACTGCCGCATTTTCCAAGCATCTCTAGACTCTGATAGCACAGCGAAACCGGCAAGATTTACGTAGGAATATTCGAAGTTGGCGTTTCCCCTTGGGAAACCACATCTTTTCCTACAAAGGCTGTCCGCCTGCAGCGAGTTCCAAGAGATGTTTTTCAGGGGCTGAAAAGTCCTTTTTCCTTAGGGGTGAAACACCTTGGCCAAGATTCTCGTGGTTACATCCGGCAAGGGTGGTGTGGGTAAGACCACCACCAGCGCCGCTATCGGTACCGGCCTCGCTTTGCGCGGCCACAAGACAGTCATCGTCGACTTCGACGTCGGTTTGCGTAACCTCGACCTGATCATGGGCTGCGAACGCCGCGTGGTGTACGACTTCGTCAACGTGGTGAACGGCGAAGCCAACCTGCAACAGGCCCTGATCAAGGACAAGCGCCTTGAGAACCTGTACGTACTGGCCGCCAGCCAGACCCGCGACAAAGACGCGCTGACCAAAGAAGGCGTAGGCAAAGTCCTCGCCGAACTGAAAGAAACCTTCGAATACGTGGTGTGTGACTCGCCGGCCGGTATCGAAACCGGTGCTCACCTGGCGATGTACTTCGCCGATGAAGCCATCGTGGTGACCAACCCGGAAGTGTCCTCGGTACGTGACTCGGACCGCATGCTGGGCCTGTTGGCCAGCAAGTCCAAGCGCGCCGAAGAAGGCCAGGACCCGATCAAGGAGCACTTGCTGCTCACCCGCTACAACCCTGAGCGCGTCAGCAACGGCGAAATGCTTGGCGTTGAAGACGTGAAGGAAATCCTCGCAGTGACCCTGCTGGGCGTGATCCCGGAATCCCAGGCCGTCCTGAAGGCTTCCAACCAGGGCGTTCCGGTGATTCTTGACGACCAGAGCGACGCCGGCCAGGCGTACAGCGATGCCGTTGATCGCTTGCTGGGCAAGACCGTGGAACATCGCTTCCTCGATGTTAAGAAGAAGGGATTCTTCGAGCGTATCTTTGGAGGCAACTAAACAATGAAATTTCTCGACTTCTTTCGCGCCAACAAAAAGCCAAGTACCGCGTCGGTAGCGAAAGAGCGTCTACAGATCATCGTGGCGCACGAACGCGGCCAACGCAGTACCCCGGACTACCTGCCAGCCTTGCAGAAGGAACTGGTCGAGGTGATCCGCAAGTACGTCAATATCGGCAACGATGACGTGCATGTCGCCCTGGAAAACGACGGCAGCTGCTCGATTCTGGAACTCAATATCACCCTGCCTGATCGTTAATCGAAAAGGCGGCCGCCACGGCGGCTCGGTCACCTTGATCCCTGTTGGGGAACCGGGTGGGCGAGCCGCCGTTGGCGTTTGTTACGAGGCTGTTTAATGCCGCTGTCCACTATCCATATCCTGCACCAGGACGACGCTGTCCTGGTGGTGAACAAGCCGACCCTGCTGCTCTCGGTGCCCGGCCGCGCCGACGATAACAAGGACTGCCTGATCACCCGCTTGCAGGAAAACGGCTACCCCGAAGCCCGCATTGTCCATCGTCTGGACTGGGAAACCTCAGGGATCATCCTGCTTGCACGCGACGCCGATAGCCACCGCGAGCTGTCGCGCCAGTTTCACGACCGCGAAACCGAAAAAGCCTACACCGCCCTGGCGTGGGGCCAGCCGGCACTGGACAGCGGCAGCATCGACCTGCCCCTGCGCTACGACCCGCCGACCAAGCCACGCCATGTGGTCGACCACGAGTTCGGCAAACACGCGCTGACCTTCTGGAAGGTATTGGAGCGTTGCGGCGACTGGTGTCGCGTCGAGCTGACACCGATCACCGGGCGTTCGCATCAATTGCGCGTGCACATGCTGTCAATCGGGCATCCACTGTTGGGTGACGGCCTGTACGCCCATGAACAAGCCCTGGCCGCCTGGCCACGCCTGTGCCTGCACGCGAGCATGCTGAGCTTCACCCACCCGCAAAGCGGCGAGCGGCTGCGCTTCGAGTGCCCTGCGCCTTTTTAAGGTGCGAACACAGTCAAATGT
>NZ_JANLOF010000068.1:0-25667 GCF_025466135.1 Pseudomonas sp. 14P_5.3_Bac1
GGGGGGGGGGGGGGGGGGCGGGGGGGGGCCGCCCCCCCCCCCCCCCCCCCCCCCCCCCCCCCCCCCGCTCCCACAGTTTGATCTTCATCAGGTTTAGAGACTGCGCAGGCGCTTGCGCTGCAAGGTCTGGCTGGGCGATTCATCAAACAGCTTACGGTACTCCGCCGAAAACCGTCCCAAATGGGTAAAGCCCCAACCCAGGGCCATTTCGGAAATGGTCCGAGTAGACCCCTGCTCAAGGATTTCCTGACGCACCGCGCCCAACCGGTACTTCTTCAGGTACGCCATGGGCGACAGCGCAAAGTACTTGCGAAACGCATCGAACAGCTTGAACCGCGAGACGCCCGCAGCCGCTTCCAGGTCTTCCAGATGCACCGCTTCGCGAGCGTTGTCGTGGATGTACTGCCGCGCACGAATCAGGTAGTGCGGCAGCTTCACGCCCAGCACGTCGCGCAGCTCTTCTGAATAGTTATTCGGCTGGGCGAGGATCAAGCCTTTGATCAACGAGCTTTCCAGGTCACGCGTAAACGCCGCCTGCTCGTACAACTCGCTGCTGCGCTCAAGCTCGGCAATGAAATACCGCGCCATGCGCCACCACGACGCTGAAGCCCCCTCCACCGCGTCCATCACCGACTCGAAGCGCAGCGGTGCCTCAATCGGCCGTTGCAGCAAGCCTTCCAGGGATTCACTCATCGCCGCGCGTGTGATCACCACCTGCAATTTGCGGCAATCACCGGAGATCGCCAGCACCTGATGCTCGTTGGGCGAGAGGATCACGCCCTGGTCGCGATTGGAACTCAGCCGCTCGCCGTTCTTGCTCAATTCCTGCTCGCCCACCAACGGCAGGCTCAGGCTGTAGCTGCTGAAGTGCTCGGCGTCTTCGATGCCGATGGTCACGTCCGTGCCGTACTCGATCACGCCCAAGGTGGTAGCGCGGGACTTGAACACATTGGCGCTGTGGTGAAAGCGCAGGCGCTCCGGCGTCGACGTCGCCAGGCGGTGTGGCCCACAAATGCCGGACATCCAGCTGCGGGCGCCTTCCAGGTCGAAGCGTTGAATATGGATTTCGCGTGTATGGCTACTCATCAGGGTGCACCCACGGCGGTTAGGCGGTTGCGCGCTCTGGCGGCGCGTCGTTGACAATCGACAGCAAGTTCTACGCCACGCGCGCCGTAATGCAACGGGGTGGATAGCAACGGTCGACTATGTGGATAAGCCGCAGGTTTTTGCGACGTTTCCTTGGTATGACAGTAGCGCATCGCGTCACCTCGCTGCACCGAACTGGGTATTTGCTGCCCAACGATGCGCGCCCAACTATGCGGCCCATCTCTGCCCATTAAGCGGATAGCCCGCACCCTGCCGCGCTGCCTCTAATGAACCACCGATTAGCCCTATCAAAAAAGGTGCCTCCCATGAGTGGTGCAAGAAGCGTCGAGCAGTGGAAAACGTTTATCGAAAGCTGCCTGGATTTTCGCCCGGCGGACGCCGTGTTCCGCATCGCCCGGGACATGTTCACCGAGCCGCAACTGTTCGACCTGGAGATGGAACTGATCTTCGAAAAAAACTGGATCTACGCCTGCCACGAAAGCGAACTGGCCAATAACCACGACTTCGTGACGATGCGTGCCGGGCGCCAGCCGATGATCATCACCCGCGATGGCGAGGGCCAACTGAATGCGCTGATCAACGCCTGCCAGCACCGCGGCACCACGCTGACGCGCGTCGGCAAAGGCAACCAATCCACCTTTACTTGCCCGTTCCACGCCTGGTGCTACAAGAGCGACGGCCGGCTGGTGAAGGTCAAGGCGCCGGGGGAATACCCGGAAGGTTTCGACAAAGCCACGCGTGGCCTGAAGAAAGCCCGCATCGAAAGCTACAAGGGCTTTGTGTTTATCAGCCTGGACGTGAATGGCCGCGACAGCCTGGAGGACTTTCTCGGCGACGCCAAAGTGTTCTTCGACATGATGGTCGCGCAGTCGGCCACCGGTGAGCTGGAAGTGCTGCCGGGCAAATCCGCCTACACCTACGACGGCAACTGGAAACTGCAGAACGAAAACGGCCTGGACGGTTATCACGTCAGCACCGTGCACTACAACTACGTGGCCACGGTGCAGCATCGCCAGCAGGTGAACACCGAAAACGGCAGCGGCTCCGCCAGCACGCTGGACTACAGCAAACTCGGCGCGGGCGATGCCAACACCGACGACGGTTGGTTCGCCTTCAACAATGGCCACAGCCTGTTGTTCAGCGACATGCCCAACCCAAGTGTGCGTTCCGGCTACGCCACCATCATGCCGCGCCTGGTGCAAGAGCACGGCCAGCAGAAGGCCGAGTGGATGATGCACCGCCTGCGCAACCTGAACATCTACCCGAGCCTGTTCTTCCTCGACCAGATCAGCTCGCAGCTGCGCATTATTCGCCCGGTGGCGTGGAACAAGACCGAGATCATCAGCCAGTGCCTGGGGGTGAAGAACGAGTCGGATGCCGACCGCGAAAACCGTATCCGCCAGTTTGAGGACTTCTTCAACGTGTCCGGCATGGGCACACCCGATGACCTGGTGGAGTTTCGCGAAGCGCAGCGTGGTTTCCAGGGCCGCCTGGAACGCTGGAGCGATATCTCGCGCGGCAGCCACCGCTGGGAGACCGGGCCCACGCCGAACAGCGAAGCCATCGGCATCCAACCGGCGATGACCGGCACCGAGTTCACCCACGAAGGCCTGTACGTCAACCAGCACCGCAACTGGCAGCAGTTCCTGCTCAACGGCCTGGACAAACAAGCGCTGACACTGCGGGAGGTGAAGTGATGAATGCGCAATTGCAGTACCAGATCGAGCAGTTTTTCTATCGTAAATCCGAGCTGTGCGACGCCCAGGACTGGGACGCCTATGTGCAGCTGTTCGACCCGCAGAGTGAGTTCCACCTGCCGCAATGGGACTCGGAACACGTCTACACCCGCGACCCCAAGCGCGAGATGTCGTTGATCTATTACGCCAACCGTTCGGGCCTGGAAGACCGCGTGTTCCGCCTGCGCACCGGCAAGGCGGCATCGGCCACGCCAATGCCGCGCACCTTGCACCTGATCAATAACGTGCGGATTGCCGAGCAACCCGGCGGGCTGCTGGAAGTGAAGTTGAACTGGCACACGCTGTTTTATCGGCTGGCCATGTCGGAGCAGTTCTATGGCAGCGCCACCTACAGCCTCAAAGCCCATGGCGACAGCTGGCTGATCACCCGCAAGCACGCCCTGCTGCTCAACGACACCATCAATTCGGTGCTGGATTTTTATCACCTTTGACCATGCCTGGTGTGGCGAGCAGGCCCATTGTGGCCAGCGGACTTGTTGTGGCGAGCGGACTTGTTGTGGCGAGCGGACTTGTTGTGGCGAGCGGGCTTGCCCCGCGTTGGGCTGCGAAGCGGCCCCCATTAAAGTCACCGCATTTCTTCAGTCAAACCGCAGTGGCTGGACCAGGGGCCGCTTCGCGCCCCAACGCGGGGCAAGCCCGCTCGCCACAGCAGGCCTGCTCGCCACAAAAGCTCACTCGTCAGCCATCACATCAGATACGCGGAGTTATGCGGATGAATCACAAAGTAGCCTTCAGCTTTGCCGACGGCAAAACCCTGTTTTTCCCGGTGGGCGCCAACGAAATCCTGTTGGACGCGGCCCTGCGCAACGGCATCAAGATCCCGCTGGACTGCCGCGAAGGCGTGTGCGGCACCTGCCAGGGCCGTTGCGAGTCGGGCGACTACAGCCAGGATTATGTCGACGAGGAAGCGCTCTCCAGCCTCGACCTGCAGCAACGTAAAATGCTCAGCTGCCAGACGCGGGTTAAATCCGATGCAACGTTTTACTTCGATTTCGATTCGAGCCTGTGCAATGCGCCGGGGCCGGTGCAGGTGCGCGGCACGGTGAGCGCGGTGCAGTTGGTCTCGGCCAGCACGGCCATTTTGCACGTGCAGGTGGAGGCGCCGCTGGACTTCCTGCCGGGCCAATACGCCCGCCTGTCGGTGCCCGGCACCGACAGCTGGCGCTCGTACTCCTTCGCCAACCGGCCAGGCAATCAGTTGCAGTTTCTGGTGCGCCTGCTGCCCGATGGCGTCATGAGCAACTACCTGCGCGAGCGCTGCCAGGTCGGTGATGAAGTGCTGATGGAAGCACCGTTGGGCGCGTTTTACCTGCGGCATGTCACCCAGCCGCTGGTGCTGGTGGCCGGCGGCACCGGGTTGTCGGCGTTGCTGGGCATGCTCGATGAACTGGCGGCCAACGGTTGCGAGCAGCCGGTGCACCTGTACTACGGCGTACGTGGCGCCGAGGATTTGTGCGAAGCAACACGCATTGAAGCCTACGCGTCGAAACTCCCGGGGTTTCGCTACACCCAAGTGCTGAGTGACCCGTCGCCCGAGTGGCCCGGCAAGCGCGGTTACCTCACCGAGCATTTCGACCTGGCCGAATTGCGGGACCAATCGGCGGATATGTACGTGTGCGGCCCCCCTCCGATGGTCGAATCCATCCAACAATGGCTGCTGGATCAGGCACTTGTTGGCGTTCAGCTGTATTACGAAAAGTTTACGCAGAGTAATATCTGACCCCTCAGTACTTTGAGGGGCGGGTGCGGCGTGCAATCAACCCTGAGAAAAACAAGTAGAAGGGAATGTTAATGGCGGATGACATGGTTAACCCGGTAGGCCTCAAGCGTGGCCTGAAGAACCGGCATATTCAGCTGATTGCCTTGGGAGGGGCGATTGGCACGGGGTTGTTCCTCGGCTCGGCCGGGGTGCTCAAGTCGGCGGGCCCGTCGATGATCCTGGGGTACGCGATCGCCGGTTTCATCGCCTTCCTGATCATGCGCCAGCTCGGCGAGATGATCGTCGAAGAACCGGTGGCCGGCTCCTTCAGCCACTTCGCACACAAATACTGGGGCGGCTACGCAGGCTTTCTGGCCGGCTGGAACTACTGGGTGCTCTACGTGCTGGTGGGCATGGCCGAACTGACCGCCGTGGGCAAGTACATCCAGTTCTGGTGGCCGGAAATTCCGACCTGGGTCAGCGCGCTGGTGTTCTTTGTCGCGGTCAACCTGATCAACACCCTGAACGTGAAGTTCTTCGGTGAAGCCGAGTTCTGGTTCGCGATCATCAAGGTGGTGGCAATTGTCGGCATGATCGTGCTCGGCTGCTACCTGCTGTTCAGCGGCACCGGCGGCCCGCAAGCCTCAGTGAGCAACCTGTGGAGTCACGGCGGGTTCTTCCCCAATGGCGGCATGGGGCTGTTGATGTCGATGGCCTTTATCATGTTCTCGTTTGGTGGCCTGGAGCTGGTGGGCATTACCGCCGCCGAGGCCAGCGAGCCGCGCAAAGTGATCCCCAAAGCCATCAACCAAGTGGTGTACCGGATCCTGATTTTCTACGTCGGCGCCCTGACCGTCTTGCTGTCGCTGTACCCGTGGGACCAACTGCTGCAAACCCTCGGCGCGTCGGGCGATGCCTACAGCGGCAGCCCGTTTGTGCAGATCTTCTCGCTGATTGGTAACGACACCGCCGCGCACATCCTCAACTTCGTCGTGCTGACCGCGGCGCTGTCGGTGTACAACAGCGGCGTGTACTGCAACAGCCGCATGCTGTTCGGCCTGGCCGAGCAAGGCGACGCGCCAAAAGCGCTGATGAAGCTCAACAAACAAGGCGTGCCGCTGCGCGCCCTGGCGATTTCGGCACTGGTGACGATGCTGTGCGTGGTGGTCAACTACGTCGCGCCCAAGAGCGCCCTGGAGTTGTTGTTCGCACTGGTGGTTGCTTCGCTGATGATCAACTGGGCGCTGATCAGCATCACTCACATCAAGTTCCGCAAGGCCATGGGCGAGCAAGGCGTGACGCCGTCGTTCAAGACCTTCTGGTTCCCGTTCAGCAACTACCTGTGCCTGGCGTTCATGGTGATGATTGTCAGCGTGATGCTGGCGATCGATGGCATTCGTGAGTCGGTGTATGCGATGCCGGTGTGGGTGGGGATTATCTACATTGCCTACCGGATGCGAATCAAAAAAGGTAGCGCTTTAGCGAATGCACAGTGATCCCTGTGGGAGCCGGGCTTGCCCGCGACGGCGGTGGGTCAGACACCGGATGCAGTGGCTGACCCACTGCCATTGGGGGCAAGCCCCCTCCCACACTCGATTGCATTGGTCATGAAAAAGCCCCGGGATTCCGGGGCTTTTTTTATAGCGTGGAACGCACTCGCCACAACTCGGGAAACAGCACCGTGTCGAGCATCTTGCGCAAATACCCCACGCCCTCGGTGCCGCCCGTGCCGGGTTGAAAGCCGATGATCCGCTCAACCGTGGTCACATGCCTGAAGCGCCACTGGCGGAACGAATCCTCCAGGTCGATAAACTTTTCGGCCAACTGATACAAATCCCAATACCGGCTCGGGTCGCGATACACCTCACGCCAGGCCGCTTCCACCGATTCATCGTGAACCGTGGCCGCCGTCGGGTCGCGCTCGGCGCGTTTGGGGTCAATCGCCAAACCGGCTTTGGCCATCAGGTTGACCGCCTCGTCATACAGCGACGGCGTGGCAATCGCCACTTTCAACTCGTTCAACAACTGCGGCCGGTGCGCGTGAGGCCGCAACAGCGCCGCGCTTTTATTGCCGAGGATAAATTCGATCTCGCGGTACTGGAACGACTGGAACCCCGACGACTGCCCCAGAAACGGGCGAATCGCCTTGTATTCCGACGGCGTCATGGTCGCCAACACCGCCCAGGCGTGCACCAGTTGATCGAAGATCCGCGACACCCGCGCCAGCATCTTGAACGCCGGCGGCAACTCGCCCAGGCGCACGTGTTCGCGGGCAGCCTTGAGTTCGTGAAGCATCAGTTTCATCCACAGCTCGGACGTCTGGTGCTGGATGATAAAGAGCATTTCGTTGTGGTCGGGCGACAGCGGGTGCTGGGCGCTGAGGACCTTGCCCAGGTCCAGGTAGTCGCCGTAGCTCATGGACTCGGAAAAATTCAGCTCGGCGTTATGCCATTCTTCCGGGGGCTGGTAATCAGGTGAGAAGGGACATTGGCTCATCGCGTGGGCTCCTTGAGCGGGCGGAGGATGGCGCGCACCGGGCTCGCGTCCAGGTTGGCAAAGCGCAGCGGCAGCGCGATCAATTCGTAGTCGCCCTCCGGCACATCATCGAGCACGATGCCTTCGAGAATCGCCATGCCATGGCGGGCCACGGCGTTGTGCGAATCCATGGTCTTGGACTGTTGCGGGTCCAGGGACGGCGTATCGATACCGATCAGGCGCACGCCCAGGCTGGCGAGCAGCTCGATGGTTTGCGGCGCGATGGCGGTGAAGTTCGAATCCCATTCGGTCAGCGGCGCTTGTGGATAAGTACGCAGCAGCACGCGCTCGGGCAAGTTATCCACACGGCCTTCCAACTGATGCGGCTGCACCAGCGCGCCACTGCCCAGGCAATGCAACACCCGGCACGGGCCCATGTACACGTCCAGCGACACGTCGCCGATCGGCGCGCCGTCAGCGCTGTAATGCAGCGGCGCATCCACATGCGCGCCGGTGTGCGGCGAGAAAGTCACGCGGCCCACATTCACCGGGCACTCGGGGCCGAACTGCCACACGCGCTCTTCCTGAAACGGCGTATCGCCCGGCCAGGTCGGGGTCGCCGTGCTCAAGGGCGGGCTGATATCCCACCACGTTTTTATTGGGTTCATTTGAAGGCTCTCACTCGTTCTGGGGTGAATGATACGAGGGCCAGCTGTGCATTTTCTTGCTAATTCCAGCGCCAGACGGGAATTCTTTCGCAGTTACTGCGAGGAAATGGCGGATTGGCGCCCGAATATTTTGTCTGACCAAAGCAGCTCAAACACTGGAGATCCAATGTTGGAGCGGGCTTGCTCGCGAAGGCGGTGTGCCAGTCAATACAGGTGCGGGCTGACCCACCGCTTTCGCGAGCAAGCCCGCTCCCACAGGGACTGCATGAGCCAGAGCAATCGCATTCGCCTGCGCTTCTGGGCATCCCGATGTCGAGTTCAGACCACTGGCACAACGCCCGAGGCCTTAGGGTGCATCTTTCCCTTCCCTGCCTCGGAGCCATCATGTCCAAGCCCATCACCGTACTGCGCGACACCCACCCACTGCCGGTCCTGGATGCCTGCAAATGGGAAAAACTCGAAGGCGACCCGCACACCGTCAACCTCAACGCCTACACCAGCGAAGACGGCAGCAAAATCATGGGCACCTGGATCTGCACACCGGGCAAGTGGTACGTGGAATACGTGAAGTGGGAATACTGCCATTTCCAGGAAGGCTACTGCGTGATCACCCCAGAAGGCCTGGAGCCGATTCACTTGCGGGCTGGGGATATCTTTGTGGTGGAGCCGGGGATGAAGGGCACGTGGGAAGTGGTAGAGACGGTGCGTAAGTATTTTGTGTTTGCCTGAGCGATTGAACCCGGACTACTTCTTCCTTGTGGCGAGCGGGCTTGCCCCGCGTTGGGCTGCGTAGCGGCCCCTGGTCCAGGCACTGCGGTTTGGCTGGGAAAATGCGTTGACTTTATTGGGGCTGCTGCGCAGCCCAACGCGGGGCAAGCCCGCTCGCCACAACAAACCCGCCAGCCACAACTAGCCCGTTGGCCATAACAAGTCCGCCTGCCAAAACAAGCCCGTTTACCATAGAAAGCCCGCTTGCTAAGGCAAGCGGGCTCGGCATTCTACTGGGGCTTGCGATAGCTGTTGATGATCGCCGAGAAGTCCTTGCCGCCTTCCCCGCGCTGGCTCATCGATTGATACAACTGCTGGGCCACAGCGCCCAGAACCACCGGTTGTTTGGCTTGGCGCGCGGCTTCGGTGGCCAGGCCCAGGTCCTTGAGCATCAGGTCGGCACCAAAGCCGCCGGTGTAACCCCGCGACGACGGCGCGGTTTCAATCACGCCCGGCCAGGGGTTGTAGGTGTCGGAACTCCAGCAGCGCCCGGTGGAGCTGTTGATAATCCCGGCCAGCACTTGGGTGTCGATGCCCAGCGCGTCGCCCAGGGCCATGGCTTCGCTGACGCCGACCATGCTGATCCCGAGCAGCAGGTTGTTGCAGATTTTGGCGATCTGGCCGGTGCCTACATCGCCGCAATGCACGATGTTGCGGCCCATCTGCGCCAGCACCGGTTGCAGGGTGGCGAACAGCTCCGGGGTGGCGCCGACCATGAAGGTCAGCGTGCCCGCGCTGGCGCCGCCGGTGCCGCCGGAGACAGGCGCGTCGGCCATCACCACGCCTTGCTTGGCCGCCGCTGCAGCGACATCGCGCGCAGTTTGCGGGTCGATGGTGCTGCAATCCACCGCCGGTACGCCTTTGCCGATGCCGGCCAAAACCCCGTCTTCATTCAGCCACACGCTGCGCACATGGGCCGCCGCCGGCAGCATGGTAATCACCAGCTCAGCGCCTTGGGCTGCGTTACGCGGCGAGTCGCTGATGCTGCCGCCCAGCTCGGCGAGTTCCTTGAGCACGGTCTGGTTCAGGTCGAACAGGTTCAGCGCGTGGCCGGCCTTGATCAGGTTGCGGGCCATGGGCGCGCCCATGTTGCCCAAGCCGATAAATGCAATTTTCATGGTCGTCTCCCGAATCAGCGCAGGTTGATGGTGGTGTTGACGCCATCATTGACCGTGTCGTCGTCGAACCAGCGGCTCGTGACGGTTTTGGTCTGGGTGTAGAACTGCACCACTTGCTTGCCGTACGGGCCGAGGTCGCCGAGCTTGGAGCCACGCGAACCGGTGAAGCTGAAGAACGGCACTGGCACCGGAATCGGAATGTTGATGCCGACCTGGCCTACATCGATTTCGCTCTGGAACTTACGCGCCGCCGCCCCACTTTGGGTGAACAGGCCGGTGCCGTTACCGAACGGGTTGGCGTTGACCAGCGCAATGGCTTCATCCAGCGTGGCAACTTCGAGCACCACCAGCACCGGGCCGAAGATTTCCTGGGTGTAGATCTGCATGTCCGTGGTCACGCCCGAGAACAGGGTCGGGCCCACAAAGTTGCCTTGCTCGAAGCCCGGCACCTTGATGTCGCGACCGTCCAGCTCCAGCTTGGCGCCTTCTTTCACGCCGCTTTCGATCAGTTCCAGGATGCGCGCCTTGGCGCGTTTGGAAATCACCGGGCCAACATCCGTACCGGCTTCGCTGCCGGCATTAACCTTGAGCTTTTGCGCCAGCGCCTTGAGATCCGGCAGCCATTGCTTGGCCGCGCCCACCAGCACCACCACTGAGGTGGCCATGCAACGCTGGCCCGCTGCGCCAAAACCAGCACCGACCAAGGCATTCAGGGTGTGTTCGCGGTTGGCGTCCGGCAGCACCACGGCGTGGTTCTTGGCGCCCATCATCGACTGCACGCGCTTGCCGTGTTTACCAGCCAGGTCGTACACATGAGTGCCGACGGCGGTCGAGCCGACAAAGGACACGGCCTTGATGTCTTTATGGGTGCACAGCGCATCCACCACATCCTTGCCGCCGTGTACCACGTTGAGCACGCCAGCGGGCACACCGGCTTCCAGCGCCAGCTCCACCAGCAACATGGTCGACAGCGGGTCTTGCTCGGACGGCTTGAGTACAAAGGTGTTACCACAGGCAATCGCCATCGGGAACATCCACAGCGGAATCATCGCCGGGAAGTTGAACGGGGTAATACCGGCGCACACACCGATAGGTTGGCGCAGTGTGTAGGTGTCGACGCCACCGGCGACGTTTTCGGCGAATTCGCCCATCTGCAACGTGCCAATGGAGCACGCGTGCTCGACCACTTCCAGGCCGCGGAAAATATCGCCTTCGGCATCGGCAATGGTCTTACCTTGCTCGGCACTTAGGACTACAGCGATGCGTTTGGAATGTTCACGGATCAAGGCCTGCAGCTTGAGCATGATGCGCATGCGCGCGCCGATCGGCGTCAGCTTCCAGGTCTGGAAGGCTTGATGGGCAGCGTCGATGGCCGCGTTGACTTCATCGGCGGTCGCGAAAGGGACTTTGGCCAGCACTTGCTGGGTGGCCGGGTTAACGATGTCTTGCCAATGGGTGGTCTTGGACTCGACCCATTCACCGTTGATCAGCAACTTGACCTGTTGCACGGAAATGTCGGCAGAAGCGTTCATGTGGTCTCCAATCTTGTAGTTATGCAGAGACAAGGCGCGTGAATCGCCTTGGGAATGAGGCGTTCGGACTGTTTTTGGAGTATAGATGTGCAAATCTCTAATAAGAACGCACATAAAAGCCGGTCCAATATGCAAAAAAACATCACGTCCTTGGGCTCCCTGAACTGGGATGACCTGAAGTTTTTCCTCGAAGTGGCCCGCACCCGCAAGGCCAGCGTCGCCGCCAAGCGCCTGGCGGTGGACTACACCACCGTGTCGCGGCGCATCAGCTCGTTGGAAGTGTCGCTTGGCACGCTGCTGTTCGAAAAATCCCGGACCAACGGCTTCGTGCTCACCGCCGAAGGCCAGCGTTTGCTGGGTTACGCGGAGTCCATCGAAAGCACGCTGCACATGGCTTGCGAGCAGGTGTCCGGCTCCGGCGTGGCGCTGTCCGGCCATGTGCGCATGGGCTGCACCGAGGGTTTCGGCAGTTTTTTCGTTACGCCGCAGCTCAGCCATTTCGTCGACACCTACCCCGCGATCTCGGTCGACATCCTGCCCCTGCCCCACTTCATCAGCCTGTCCAAGCGCGAAGCCGACATCGTCATCGCCCTGGAACGCCCGGAACACGGGCCGTATGTGTGCTGCAAGCTGTGCGACTACAAACTGCAGCTGTACGCGACCCAGGATTACCTCGACCAACACCCGCCCATCCAGCGGCCGGCGGATTTGGCTGAGCACCCGTTTATCAGTTATGTGGATGACTTGGCGTTCAGCTCGGAGCTGTTGTACCTAGCGAATGTAGTGCCCGGCGCCAGCGCGAGTTTGCGCAGCACCAGCGTGATCGCACAGTACGTGGCCGCGCAGCAGGGGCGGTCGATGGCGATATTGCCGTGCTTTTTGGCCGCGCAGGACCCGCGGCTGTTGCCAGTGTTGGGGGAGCAGATTTCGATCACGCGGCAGTTCTGGATGTATTGCCGGGAGGATTTGCGCAAGTTGAAGCGGATTACGTTGTTGTGGGATTACATCCGAGAGGTGACGGAGCAGAACACCGGGTTGTTGATGGGGGAAACGCGGGAGATAAGGTTCGCGGATTAAAGAGCCATCAATGACGATTCGCTTTAATTTGCAGGACGTTTCCTAGAGACTCTCTAGCCCATTGCGCCTTACTGTTTGGGTCACTAGCCTCCCTGGGTCGCTGCACATCAGCGATCGGGTTTAGCGATCCGGGTTTCAGGCGTGACATTGCCCCGATAGCATTAGCTGGCGCTCGCCAGCTTTTAGCGTTTTATGGCGGCTGTGTGCGGGAGACTTCCGAGTCTACCCGGGATGCGCTCTGGCCCGGATCGCTAACCTGCACACAGCTGCCACCCTCTTCATGTTTAGCGATGTGATGTGGCGGCTCTACTTCAGCAGAGAGCAATCGTCATGAGCAAAATCGTCCCCGACCCACCGCTTTCCTCCATCACCACCCTCGGCGTCGTCACCTTCGGCGATTACGGCGAAAACCAAAAACCCCTGTTCCGCGTCAACGCCGGCATGCCAATTGAGCAAGCCCTGGAACACGCATCCACCTTGCTTTTTTACTCTAAGAAACTCGCGATGGAAGCCGCCATGGACGTGCGCGGCGAGCAATACGCATGGGCCGCGCATTACCTGTGTGAGATGGGCAAGGCCGTGGTGGATGACCTGACGCAGGCGATGACGCCGGGCAGTTAAGCGAACACTGCGGCATAAAGGTGGGAGCAGGCTTGCTCGCGAAGGCGGTGGGCCAGCCAACACATCATTGCCTGAACGACCGCCATCGCGGGCAAGCCCACTCCCACATTTTTGAACTGTGGCGGGTGGGAAATTTTGCGTCAGGCACAAATCAGTGTGGGAGCTGGCTTGCCTGCGATGGCGGTGGGTCAGCCAGATTATCTGCGGCTGATACACCGCATTCGCGAGCAAGCCCGCTCCCACAGTTGGGACTGTGGCGGGTGGAAATTTTTGTGTCAGGCACAAATCAGTGTGGGAGCTGGCTTGCCTGCGATGGCGGTGGGTCAGTCAGATTATTTGCTGCTGATACACCGCATTCGCGGGCAAGCCCACTCCCACATTTTTGAACTGTGGCGGGTGGGAATTTTGCGTCAGGCACAAATCAGTGTGGGAGCTGGCTTGCCTGCGATGGCGGTGGGTCAGTCAGATTATCTGCGGCTGATACACCGCATTCGCGGGCAAGCCCGCTCCCACAGTTGGGACTGTGGCGGGTGGGAAATTTTGCGCCAGGCACCAATTAATGTGGGAGCTGGCTTGCCTGCGATGGCGGTGGGTCAGCCAGATTAATTGCTGCTGATGCACCGCCATCGCGGGCAAGCCCGCTCCCACAGTTAGGACTGTGGCGGGTGGGAAGTTTTGCGTCAGGCACCAATTAATGTGGGAGCTGGCTTGCCTGCGATGGCGGTGGGTCAGTCAGATTATTTGCTGCTGATACACCGGCATCGCGGGCAAGCCCGCTCCCACATTTGGGACTGTGTCGGTCGGGAAATTTTGCGTCAGGCACAAATCAGTGTGGGAGCTGGCTTGCCTGCGATGGCGGTGGGTCAGTCAGATTATCTGCGGCTGATACACCGCATTCGCGAGCAAGCCCGCTCCCACAGTTGGGACTGTGTAGGTCGGGAAATTTTGCGTCAGGCACAAATCAGTGTGGGAGCTGGCTTGCCTGCGATGGCGGTGGGTCAGTCAGCTTAATTACTGCTGATACACCGCTATCGCCGGCAAGCCCGCTCCCACAGTTTGATGGCATTTCAGATTGAGAGAGGTGAACCCGCTCAGTCCGCGATCACCACAATCGACACGCGCCGGTTTTCGGTGCGGCCCGCTACCGTGGTGTTCGGCGCCACCGGCTCGCTGCTGCCCAAACCGCGCAGTTGGATGTTTTCTTCCTTCATGCCCACACCGGTCAGCACGTTGCCCACGCTTTTTGCGCGGCGCAGGGACAGTTGCTGGTTGTAGGTTTCTTTGCCAGAGGCGTCGGTGTGGCCGTCGACGCGTACGCGGTCGATGCCGGCGCCGACCAGGGCTTTGCCGATGCGTTCGACGATGTCGGTGCTGGCTTTGTTGAGGCTTTCAACGTCGCTGCCAAACAGCACTTTGCCCGAGAGGCCAAACGCCCATCCTTCGTCAGTCAGTTCAAAACCCTGCTGTTTGAGGACTGCGATTTGCGCCGGTGTCAGGCCTTTGGGTGGGGCCGTCTGGCAGCCGCCAAGGGCAAGGAATGCCACCAGTAACGTGATAAACATGAAACGCGCGGTCGAGAACAAGGGATCAACTCCTGTCGGTAACGTTTGCGGCGGTGGGCTCCGAATCCGCCGTTTGCTGGCCGCCCTGGGACAAGCGTTTGGCCTGGTACATCGCCGCATCGGCGGCATTGAGCAAGGTGCCGGGAGTGGCGCCATGATCGGGGTAGATGGCAATGCCGATACTGAGGGAGGTCAACACCTCGGTGTTGCCGGGCACCGGGATCGGCGTGTCCATGCTGGCAATGATCTTGTCGGCGATACGCTGAGCATCCTCCGCTTTATGCAATGGCGCCAGCAGCACCGCGAACTCATCACCGCCCAGGCGCGCCACCAGGTCATCTTCACGCAACTGCGCGCGCACCCGCTCGGCGACGGCCACCAGCACCGCATCGCCGGCGGCGTGGCCGAAGTTGTCATTGATGTCTTTGAAACGGTCGCTGTCGAGAAACAACACGGCGACCCGTTCATTGACCTTGGCGGCGCTGCGCAGCGCGCGGATCAGCCGGCCTTCGAAATACGCGCGGTTGGGCAAGCCGGTCAGGCTGTCGTGGCTGGCCTGGTGAGCGAGGGTTTCGTTTTCACTTTGCAGGTGGCTTTGCCAGGCTTCCATCTCGCCGAGCAGGGCGTTGAAGTCGCTGCCCAGGTTGTCGAGTTCGGCGATCTGCGCCGGTGGCACGCGTCGGTCAAAGTCTCGCTCGCTGCGGGCGGCGTGGGCCACCGCGGCCAGGCTTTGCAACGGTTTGGTGATGCCTTGCAGCAGGCGCCGCGCCAAGTACAACGCCACCCAGGCGCTGAGGGCGGTGCAAATCACGATGCCGGCCAGGCCGCTGAGCAGAAAGCGCAGCAGGCTACCGCCGTGGCCGACCACGTGAATGCTGCCCACGGTTTGCCCCTGGTGCAGGATCGGCTGGCTGATGGGCTGTTCGAGCAAGGCATGCGCCAGCGCCAGTTCGACCTCGGACAGCATGCCGGTTTCCGGCCGCTCCCATTGCGCCAGCAGCTTGCCGCTGGCATCGAAGACTTCGGCCTGGGCCACTTCTTCGGTGGAGGCAATCAGGCTGAGTGCTTCAGTGGCGGCGGCGCTGTCGTTGAACACCACCGCCGCTTCCACGGTGTAATTGATCGAGCGCGCGATCAGGTGCAGGTTGTGCTCGGCATACACGCGCAGCGCCAGCACGCCGAGCAGGGTCAAGGACACACTGGCCAGGGTCACGGCCACCAACGCCAGGATCAAATGCCCACGGCCGATGACGGAGCGCAAGGTCGGCCGCGCTTTCGGGGTTCTCATGACGCAGGCGCTCGACGGCGGGACAACTGCAACACGCTGGGGTGAATGCGCACGCCGCTGCGGGCGACGGAGTCCAGGTTGACCTCAAATGACACTTGCTCATCGCCCACGCGCAGGCAGAACAGGCTGCCCACGGTGCATTGGTCGCCGCCTTCGCTGATGCTCAGCACCGGGTGGCCGATCAGTGAGGTAAACAACCGCGAGCGTTCATCGGCGCTGAGTTTGCCGATGTACACGGCGTCGCAGGCACTGACGATATCAGGATGATCGGCGAGCAAACGCTGCACCACCACCGGACGGCCGGTCGCCTGGGTGGTGCCTTTGACCAGATCGTCGGTGTATTGGGTGGGGCCGACGATGCACAAGCGCAGTTGCGCAGGCTCCACCGGCCAGCGTGCATAGCTGAGGATGCCGAGCACCACTTGCGTCACCGCCTGGGCGCGCTGGTCCGCCGGACCGGGGGCCTGGGCAAATGCTCGCGGGGCGAGCACGCACAGAAGTGCCACCAGTAACATGCGTCTCCAGCTCAAACTGCGCTCTGTGGGCGAGACAGCCACGTTCATGCAGCGATTCTCTTCAGTTTTTTCAGGGTGATGCCGCAACGATAGCACAGCGGCGGAAGGCCCCGCGAAGCCGGGCCTTCGCGAAGTCCGCTATTTTTTCAGAAAATTCAGACGACTGAATCAGAAATATTTAATGACCAATCAGTCAGTTTCTCCAGCCGGTACGTCCAATTCCAGCATCAACCCGCTCAAACGCTTGACCTTGCGCCGCACGGCTTCTTCAAACACGCCGCCACGCGGTTCGATCAGGCTGAACCAGCGCTTGGCGCGGGTGATACCGGTGTAGATCAGTTCTTTGGTCAGCACCGGGTTCAGCGCATCCGGCAGGATCAGCGCGGTGTGGGTAAATTCTGAGCCCTGGGACTTGTGCACGGTCATGGCGTACACGGTTTCCACATCGTTCAGACGGCTGGGCAGTACAAAACGCACACCGCCTTGGCCGTCGTTACGTGGGAAAGCCACGCGCAGCACGTGGGGGCCGCCATCGCTTTCGGGCAGTTTGAGCGCGATGCCGATGTCGCCGTTCATCAGGCCCAGGCCGTAATCGTTTCGGGTCATCAGCACCGGGCGGCCTTCGTACCATTGCTCGTCCCCCTCGATCAGCCGCACTTTGCGCAAGGCCGCGGTGATGCGCAGGTTCAGCCCTTCTACGCCCCACGGGCCTTTGCGCACAGCGCAGAGCAACTGGAAGGCGTCGAAGGCTTGCAACAGTTGCTGCGCCCAGTGCGTCCAGGCGAGGTCTTCGCGCGGGGTGTCGAGGGCCGGGCGCGCGCTTTGCAGCAAGTTGAGGTAATAACGATAGCCCTGGGCGTCGCCGCCCTGCCCGTCCAATATCAGCCGCTCGAGGGCGTGGTCATGCTCGCCCTTGAGGCTGAGGCAGAACAGGTCATCGTGGCTGCGCGCGGCGAGCAGTTGGCGCGCCTCTTCGGCGTTTTGCTGGTTGACCCAGCGTGCCAATTGGCCGATGCCGCTGCCTTCACCAAAACGTCGCGAATAGCGCAGCATCACCACTTGCTGGGCCAGCGGATGGCTGCCGTCGAGGTCTTCTTGCAGGCCGCTGGCATTCAGGTCTTCGCCGCTGACCGCTTGCAGCCATTGGCGCGTGGCGGGGCTGTACCAGCCGGCTTCGGCGTCGCGGCATAAATCGCCCAGTACGGCGCCGGCCTCGACCGAGGCAAGTTGGTCCTTGTCGCCCAGCAATACCAAGCGCGCGTGGGGCGGCAAGGCGTCCAGCAAGTTGGCCATCATTTCCAGGTCGATCATCGAGGCTTCGTCCACCACCAGCACGTCCAGCGGCAATGGGTTGCCAAGGTGATGGCGGAAGTGCCGCGTGCCCGGGCGACTGCCCAGCAAGCGGTGAACGGTGGTGACCTCTGTCGGAATTTTTTCCCGCACCCTGTCGGGCACGGTCAACGACTGCACTTGCTGGCTGATGGATTCGGTAAGGCGTGCGGCAGCTTTGCCGGTGGGCGCAGCCAGGCGGATGCGCAACGGGCTGCCGGCTTCCACGGCCGGCGCCTGCAACAGCGCGAGCAGGCGCACCACGGTGGTGGTCTTGCCGGTGCCGGGGCCGCCGGTGACGATGCTGAAGGCACCGCGCGTGGCCAGGGCACAGGCGAGCTTTTGCCAGTCGATCACGCCGTCGGGCGGCGGTTGGTTGAAGAGGCTGTTGAGGCGTTGCGGCAAATCGGCGGCGACGCTTTCCTGGGTGGCCAGGCGCAGGCGCAAGGCTGTGTCGATGCGCCGTTCGTAGGTCCAGTAGCGGCGCAGGTAAAGGCGTTTGCCGGACAAGACCAACGGGCGGCTCTGCGCGGCTTCGCTGCCATCAACCGCCAGGGCGACCAATTGGCTGGCCGCCAGCGCGTTACACCAGTGGGCACCGTCGAGGCCGTCGAGCAACTGCGACGGCAGCAGCATTGCGCCGGTTTGCAGGTCGCCTTCGGGCGGCAGCGACAGGGCGAAATCCGGCGCCTTGAGGGTTTCGAACAGGTCGAGGCACACATGACCATGGCCCAACTGGTGGCTGGTTAACGCCGCGGCCAGCAACACCAGAGGGTCGGCCTGCGGATCAAGTTCGTGCAGGAAGCCGACAAACGCCTTGTCCAACGCGCGCAGCCAGCCCCGGTCAACCCAGCGTTCGAGCAGTTGCAGCAGGTCGGCGGCGCGGTTGAGCGGCATCAGCGCCTCAAGCGGTAGCGGCGACAGGCTCATAGCAGCACTCCTTGTTCCCAGGCGGGCTCAACCTTGGGCGGTATGGGTTTGCCCTGGAACAACGCGTCCAAGCCTTCGATCAGTTCACGTGGCGGCCGGGTGAAATACGCGCCTTTGCTCACCGACTCAGTGCCGCGCAGGAACACGTAAAGCGCACCGCCGACGTGGCGGTCGTAGTCATACTCGGGCAGGCGCGCCTTCAGCTGGCGGTGCAGGGCCAGCAGGTAAAGCACGTATTGCAGGTCGTACCGATGCTCGAGGATGGACTGTTCCATGGCCTCTAAGGTGTAGGCCGAATCGTCAGGGCCGAGCCAATTGGACTTGTAGTCGGCCACGTAGTAGCGGCCGTCGTGTTCGAAGGTCAGGTCGATAAAGCCTTTGAACATGCCGTTGAGCAGCACCGGTTCGGCGGCGACGCGGGACACGCCGTTGTGGGTGTACTGGCACACCAGTTTGTCGAGGGCCAGCACGTCGACTTTGTGGCTGGCGAACCAGAACTCCATCTCGATCTGATACTGCTGCAGGCTGCTCAGGGTGACCTGATCGTTATCCACCGGCAGCGGCGTTTGCAGCAGGTGGCCGAGCCAAGCGCTGAGGGTGACGATCCAGCCTTCCCAATTGCGCCGGTTACAGCGCGCGCCCACGGCTTTTTCGATGGCCTCGGGGGTGACGTTGAAACCCTCCTCGCCCGCCCATTCCAACAAGCCATGAAGGAAGGTGCCAGGGTTTGGTCCGCGTGGGAAACGGTGTATGTCGCCACCAGACGCCGCCACTTCACGCGGTGCGTCGGGGTCGAGACGCTCGTCGTCAAACAGCTTCTGGGCTTGTGGGCTTTCCGGAGCTTCGAGGGGCGCGGCGCTCATGCTGTCGCCGATGCGCAATGCGCTGTAAGAGGCGATCCACCAGTTTTCGGCGGCCTTGCGCTTGGGCAGCAACGGCGCGAGCAACGTGGCTGCGTTGCGCGGCGGGTGGAACAGCGTGTCTTGCGCGTCCGGGACATGGGCGTAGTGGATCGCGGCGCAGCCTTGCTGCAAATCCAGCAGCCAGCGCGCCAGGCCGGCCGACTCGCCCAGCGACGCACCGGCGCCGAGCAGATAGCCCAGCGCCGACAGATGCAGGACCGAGCTGCTGTTATTGCCGCGCTTGAGGTCGGCAATGCCCAGCCAGCACGCATGTTTGGCCCGCGTGAGCGCGACGTAGAACAAACGCAGGTCTTCGGCGAGGCGCTCATCATCGGCCTGAGCAATCAACTCGGCGGTGGGCCGCAGGCTGACGTGCGATTTGCCCTGTTCGTCGTGGTAATGCAGCGGCAGGCGGCTGCCATCCACGGGCTTGGCCGAGCAGATGAACGGCAGGAAGACCAGGTCGTATTCCAGGCCTTTGGATTTATGGATGGTCACTACCTTGACCAATTGCTCATCGCTTTCCAGGCGCAGAATCTGCTCTTCACCGGCCTGGCCTGAAAGTGCCAGGTGTTCAGCCAAATGACGGATCAGCGCTTGCTCGCCGTCCAGCTCTGACGCGGCCTGCTGCAACAGTTCGCTAAGGTGCAGCAGGTTGGTCAGCACACGTTCGCCGTCGCTGCGCGCGATGAGGGTTTGCGGCAGTTTGAAGTCATGCAGCAGGCGCCGCAGCATCGGCAGCACGCCTTGGGTGCGCCAGATCGCGCGGTAGCCACGGAACTGCATCACGCGGGTTTCCCACGCCAGTTCGTCCTGATTCAGACGCTCCAGTTCCGGCAGTGACAGGTTCAAGGTGACGCAGGCCAGCGCGGCACGCAGCGGGCGCTCGACGTCGGGCTCTGCGCAGGCCTTGAGCCAGGCGAGCAGGTCGTGGGCTTCCTGGGCGGCGAAGACCGAGTCTTTGTCAGACAGGTACACGCTGCGCACGCCCCGAGCGGCCAATTCGGCGCGCACGGCTTGGGCTTCCTTGCCGTCACGTACCAGGATGGCGATGTCTGACGGAAGTACGCCGTTGAAGCTGGAGTCCGCCTGTAGGAAACCGGCGGTACCTTGCTGCCCGCCATTGAGCAACGCGACGATTTGCGTGGCGCAGGCAGCCGCCAGTTGCTGGCGATACACCGCGTTGGAAATCGGCTGATCGGTGGGCAGGTGCCAGAGGTTCATTGCCGGCAACGTGTGGCCATCGACTTGCAGTTGCTCCCTGCGGCCCTGGGACAGCACCGAGTGGAATGGCACCGGGTTGTCGCCATTCGGCTCGCGGAACAGGAAAGCCCCCCGGCCGCTTTCGGCGCGCTGGAACACGTGGTTCACCGCCTCGACCATTGCGTGGCTGGAGCGGAAGTTGGTGCCCAAGGTGTGGTGGCGGCCGGTGGTGGACTGACGGGCGCGCAGGTAGGTGTAGATGTCGGCGCCACGAAAGGCATAGATCGCCTGCTTGGGGTCGCCGATCAGGAACAGGCCGCTGTCGAGGTGGTTTTCTTCGATGCGGTAAATGCTGTCGAAGATGCTGTATTGCACCGGGTCGGTGTCCTGGAATTCGTCGATCAACGCCACCGGGAATTGCTCGCGGATCACACTGGCAAGACGCTCGCCCCCGTCGGCCTGCAGGGCGGCGTTGAGACGGATCAGCATGTCGTCGAAGCCCATTTCGGCGCGACGGCGTTTTTCTTCTTCGAAGCGTTTACCCACCCAGCCGGCGGCGTGTTGCAGCACGGCAGCGTCGGGTGTTGGCAACGCGTCGAGGCTGGCTTTGAGAGTGGCCATGGCGTCGATGCCGGGGTGACTCGGCGGCTCGCCCTTCCAGGCTTCGGCCATGCCGTCGGGCGTCAGGCGCGTAAAGCCGGTGCCGATGTCCAGTTGTTCGAGGGTTTCGTCAGCCGCCCAGGCACTGATTTTTTCAAACCAGGGCTCGAAGTAACGCGCCTGCATCTTGCGGCCGTCGACGGCTTTCGCGGCCACGGCTTGCAGGCAGATATCACGCAGTTCGGCCGCCCATTGCTGCCACGGCGCCTTGAGGCTTACCAAGGCTTCGCGGCGCTCTTGCAGGCAAGCGTTGATCAGCTCGGCGGGCTCACGGCTTTCGCCAGTGGGCCGTTCGCTGCCGAACAGCGCACGCACGCGGGGCATCAGGGCGACGGGGCCGCTCCAGTTTTTGCGTACCCAGTTAAGTGCGTCGTCGTGCATCGGGTAGCAAAACAGCCGCCAGTAGTCACGCAGCACTTCGCCGAGCAGGTCGCTGTGGTCGGTTTCCAGGGTTTGGGTGAACAGGCTGCCGCTGTCGAACGCGTGCTCGCGCAGCATGCGCTGGCACCAACTGTGGATGGTCGAGACGGCGGCCTCGTCCATCCATTGCGCGGCGATGTCCAAGCGATTGGCGCAGGCGGGCCATTGTTCGGGAAGGTATTGGTCGCGCAGGTCGGCGATCAATGCATCCGGCTGCTCGATTTCGGCGCGGAAGAACCGTGCGGCTTCAGCCAGGCGAATGCGGATGCGTTCGCGCAGCTCTTTGGTGGCGGCGTCGGTGAAGGTCACCACCAGAATTTGCGGCGGCAGTAACTCGCGGCCAAAGCCGGCTTCGTCACCGCCGTGGCCAAGCACCAGGCGCAGGTACAGCGCGGAAATGGTGAAGGTCTTGCCGGTGCCGGCGCTGGCTTCAATCAGCTGGCTGCCTTTTAGCGGGAAGGCCAGGGCTAAAGGTTGACCCATCATGCGCTGGCCTCCTCACTGCTGAGCGATCGCCAGGGTGCGTTGAGCAATGGGCGATACAGGGTTTCGGCCCAGCCTTCGAACGCTTCGCTGGCGATGAGCGTGGCGAAGTCGGGGAATTGGCGGGTGAGTGCAGGGGTTTCGCGGCGCTCACCGTCGGTGGTCAAGCCGTCGCCTTCATAGGCTTTGCTCGCGGCGGCCAGGGCTTTGGCGGGATCGGTTTGGCCGAGCCAGGCGAAGGCGGTTTTGACGGCTACCGGGAGCGGTTTGCGCATGCCGGTGTGCCAGGCCAGCAGCAGGTTGCCAAGGATTTCCCGGGCATTGGATTGATCCAGCGGGGCGAGTAACAAGGTGTCGTCACTCGCCACCAAACCGGTGCTGAGTGGCAGGCGGCAGGCGCACGCCACCACGTGATTGACCCATGGGCGAATCAGACGGTGCCATTTACGCGTTTTGATCGAACCGATGCTGTTGGGGATGGTGGTCACGCTGAGCAAGCCGCCATCACTGCGTCGGTGCAGGCCGCTGATCCAGCCTTCCAACTGGATGCCTTGATGCTCAAAACTGATCGGCTCGGCGGTGGTTTGTGGCGTGGGCCACAGTGCCAATAAGTGTTGGTAGCGTTGCAGCAAATCGGGCAACGGCTCGATCAGTTCGTTACGCAGGCACTCGCCGAAACCCACCATGGGCAGCAGGCCGCTGCCTTGCAGACGCAGGGCCTGGGCGTTGAGTGCTTGATCCACGTGATCGGGCTGGGTCAGTGCGGCGTTCAGCAGGCTGTCGCTGAGGCTGTAGCGTTGCAGCGCGTCGAGCACGAAGGGTTCTTCATCGGCGAGCGGTACTTCGGCGGCTTCGAAAAACACTTTCAGACGTTGACTGAAGAAATGTTTGACCGGGTTGCGCAGGAAATCCTGCAACTGGCCGAGGCTCAGGGGTTCTTCTTGTTGGTGCTCTGCCAGTTCGTGTTCTTTAACTGGAACGTCGGCGGCCTCGTGAAGCAACTGCCACTCGCGGGCGTAGCTGAAGAGCGCGTCGCCTTCATGGAAATAGCGCGCACTGAAGGGTTGGAGCGGGTGTTCCTGGGTCATTGCTTCCAGCAGTTCTTGCTGGTGTGCGTTATGCCAGCCGCTGGCGATATGGTCACGCAGTTGGCCGATCAGTACCGAGGCTGGCCGGTCGCTGTTGTCGCGGATGCTGCGGCCGACCCAACTGATGTAGAGCTGGTCGCGGGCGGACAGCAGGGCTTCGAGCAGCAGGTAGCGATCGTCCTCGCGGCGTGAACGGTCGCCGGGGCGGTAGTCGCTGCCCATCAGGTCGAAGTCCAACGGCGGTTGCGCGCGCGGGTAGTCGCCGTCGTTCATGCCGAGCAGGCAGACGAGTTTGAACGGGATGGCGCGCATGGGCATCAGGGTGCAAAAATTGACAGCTCCGGCAAGGAAGCGCTGGGACAGGCGACCCTGGTCCAGGCCGGCCAACCAGGCCTCGCGGACTACGGTGAGGGGTAACTCGTCCTGCAGGCCGACGGACTCGCAGGTTTCCAGCCATTCTTCTCTCAGTTGTTCGAGTTGGCCTAAGAGGTAGTCGTCGTGTTCGCTGCTGGGCAGGAAGAAGAGTTGCATCAGGCGTTGCAGGCGTTCACCCCACTCGCGGGGCGCTGCCGGTTGGGACAAGGCCTGATGGGCGTCGTTTAGCGCATCGAGCAAGGAGACCAACGGGCCGATCAGGGCCGCGTCGAGGCCGCCGATTTCATCGTAGGGTTCGATGCCGTCGCAGGCGACGCCGGTGCCGACGGCGTAACCCAACAGCATGCGGCGCAGGCCGAATCTCCAGCTGTTTTGTTCCAGCTCATGCGGCAGGCCGAGCCCGGCGCGTTGCTCGGCATTGAGGCCCCAACGGATGCCGGCCCCTTCGATCCAGCGGTGCAGCGTCGGCAGGTCGCGCTCCTTGATGGCAAAACGTTCACGCAAGGCGGGAACGTCGAGCAGGTCGAGGATTTCGCTGACGGGGAAGCGGCTGTCCGGGAGTTTGAGCAGGTGTTCGACGGCGATCAGCAGAGGGTCGCGGCCACGTTGGCCTTGGTCGGTAAGGGTGAACGGAATGAAGCGTGGGTCGCTTCGCTCAAGTTGGCCAAACACGGCGCGAATGTGCGGCGCGTAGCTGTCAACGTCAGGGACCATGACGATGATGTCGCGCGGGCGCAGCGTCGGGTCGGCACTGAAACGTTGGAGCAATTGGTCGTGGAGAATTTCCACTTCGCGTTGTGCGCTGTGGGCGATGTGGAAGCGGATGGAGCTGTCGTTATCTAGATCGACGGCCGGCCATAGCTCGCGCGTTTCGTTGAGTGGGCGCAGTTCGAGGATGTCGTCCTGCAATTGGTTGAGCAGCGTGGTGGGTTCGCTGTCGCTGAACAGGTCGATGCGACCATCACGGAAGGCGGCGCGGTAGCTGTTGGGGTCGTCGTAACTGTCCAGCAGGCTGATGTAATCACGGCCCTGTTTGCCCCAAGCGGCCAGCAGCGGATGGGCGTGCTGGTGCAGGGTTTGTGGATCGATGGTGACCGGCATGCCAGCTTTGCGTGCCTGGCGTTTGTATTCATTACGCAGCAGGTCCTTGTCGGCAACGATGTCGGACCAGTGATGACGGCAAGGGTTGTGCACGCAGAGCAGGACTTGGCTGAACCTCGCTAAACCGGCGAGCGCCTCAAGGGCTTGCGCAGGCAGTGAGGAAATGCCGAAAACGATCACTCGGGATGGTAAGCCTGCGGGCGCCTGTTCAAGGGTATTGATGCGTTCAATAAAGCGCTGGTGCACACCGGCGCGGCTTTCGGCCATGCCTTCTTCACCGACATCGACCAGCAATGCACGCCACAATTCGGCCTGCCAGCAGTTTGCGGGATTAAGGGGCTTGGATTCGCCTCGCCCGTTGCGCAATTGGTGGCGGCCAGCAGCCCAGTCTTCCAGCCAGTCGGCACGGTAGACCTGGTATTGGTCGAACAGGTCGGCCAGACGTTCAGCCAGTTGATAGCGTTTGCGCAGGTCGGTGTCGTGGGTAAGGAAGCGCTGCAGCGGCTCGAAGTGCGGTTGATCGATGAGTTCAGGGAGCAGGCGCATCAGGCGCCACGTCAGAGGTGCTTTATCGAGCAGGGACTTGGGCGGGATTTCGTCACGGCCCAGGACCATGCGATAGAGCTGCCACATGAAGCTGCCGGGCAGTTGCACGTCGATTGCCGCAGCGATGCCGCAGCCACCCATGTCGTCGTCTTCCGGGTCTTCGGCCAGGGCTAACTTGAGCCATTGGGCGATGCCGTTGCTTTGTACCAGGGCGATTTCGTTTTCCAAGGGCGCGAGCGGATAGCGGCGCATCCAGCTGACTACCAGGCTGCGCAACTCATCCAGGCGGTTGCCGTGAACCACCATGAATCCAGCGCTGAGGGACGTCGCATCCGGCATAACGGCTTCCTTGGGAAAAGCAAAATCGAGGCAGCGACTTTAGCATTGAAGGCGGCCGCAGGCTGCAAGTGAGGCAGGCCGACTGAACGGGGGTGACTGGAATG
>NZ_JANLOF010000078.1:0-233094 GCF_025466135.1 Pseudomonas sp. 14P_5.3_Bac1
GGGGGGGCGCCCCCCCCCCCCCCCCCCCCCCCCCCCCCCCCCCACCGCTGAAAAGTGTTTTCGCTTTCTCTACAAATCCAACAACAGAGAGGCACTACCATGGGTATCTTTGACTATAAAAACCTTGGCACCGAGGGTTCCAAAACGTTGTTCGCCGATGCCATGGCGATCACGTTGTATTCCTATCACAACCTGGATAACGGCTTTGCCGTGGGCTACCAGCACAACGGGTTAGGCTTGGGGCTACCGGCCACGCTGGTGGGTGCGCTGCTCGGCAGCACGGACTCCCAGGGCGTGATCCCTGGCATCCCGTGGAACCCGGATTCGGAAAAAGCCGCCCTTGAGGCGGTGCAGAAAGCCGGTTGGACACCGATCAGCGCCAGTGCCCTGGGCTACGCCGGCAAGGTCGATGCGCGTGGCACCTTCTTTGGGGAAAAAGCCGGCTACACCACGGCCCAGGTCGAGGTACTCGGCAAATACGATGACGCCGGCAAGCTGCTCGAAATCGGTATCGGTTTTCGTGGCACCTCGGGGCCACGGGAAACCCTGATCAGCGACTCGATCGGCGACTTGATCAGCGATCTGCTCGCGGCCCTGGGGCCCAAGGATTACGCGAAAAACTACGCCGGCGAAGCGTTCGGCGGCTTGCTCAAGAATGTTGCCGACTACGCCGGTGCCCATGGCCTGACCGGCAAGGACGTGGTGGTCAGCGGCCACAGCCTGGGCGGGCTGGCGGTCAACAGCATGGCGGACTTGAGCAACAACAAATGGGCGGGTTTCTACAAGGACGCCAACTATGTCGCCTATGCCTCGCCGACCCAGAGTGCCGGCGACAAGGTGCTCAATATCGGTTACGAAAACGACCCGGTGTTCCGCGCGCTGGACGGCTCGTCCTTCAACCTGTCGTCACTGGGCGTGCACGACAAACCCCACGAGTCCACCACCGATAACATTGTCAGCTTCAACGACCACTACGCCTCGACGCTGTGGAATGTGATGCCGTTTTCCATCGTCAACCTGCCCACCTGGGTCTCGCATTTGCCGACGGCGTACGGCGATGGCATGACGCGCATCCTCGAGTCCGGCTTCTACGACCAGATGACCCGTGACTCCACGGTGATTGTTGCCAACCTGTCCGACCCGGCGCGGGCCAATACCTGGGTGCAGGACCTCAACCGCAATGCCGAGCCGCACAAGGGCAACACGTTCATCATCGGCAGCGATGGCAACGACCTGATCCAGGGCGGCAAGGGGGCGGACTTTATCGAGGGTGGCAAAGGCAACGACACGATCCGCGACGACAGCGGGCATAACACCTTTTTGTTCAGCGGCCACTTTGGCAATGACCGCGTGATTGGCTACCAGCCCACCGACAAACTGGTGTTCAAGGACGTGGAAGGGAGCACCGACCTGCGTGACCACGCGAAAGTGGTCGGCGCCGATACGGTGCTCACGTTTGGTGCCGACTCGGTGACGCTGGTCGGCGTGGGGCATGGCGGGTTGTGGACGGATGGCGTAGTGATCGGCTGATTACTCGCGCAACCGATCAGTGCCAGTGCTGCCCCCGCCAGCCACCGCCCCAATAGGGCCGGTGGGGGTAGCCATAGCCATAGCCGTAATAGTGATGTGGGTAGTAGTAAGGGCGTGGCGCATAGCCCCAATGCCCGTAATAGACCGGTGGAGGTGGTTGCACCACGATCACCCGCGGTGGCTGGCGAATGATGATGGTGTCGGCAAACGCTGGCGCGCAGGCCAAGGCCGCCAGGGTCAGGGGAATCAGCAAAAGAGCGCGTACCGTGCGGGACATGAGTGCCATGGCCGTCGTTCCTCCGTTGTGCCGCGTTTGAAAATAAAAGCGGCTTATCGGTTAAACGCCCAGGCGGGGAAAATCCTTCGGTAAATAAATCTTCATTGATCAGCGGCGCAGCCTTGCGACGGATTACGCGCGCCTCACGCGTTTAATCAGCACCTGCGAGATGTTTCGCGCGTCATATGAGGAGCTGAGCATGTCCCGACTTCGATTGCTGCTATGCGCCTTGGTATTGCTGGGGTTGGGCGGGTGTGCGGTGTACCCGGCCTATCCGGGCCCATGCTGCTACCGGCCGTACTACCACTCGTACTATTACCATCCCTACTATCACCCGTATTACCACCCGTACTATCGGTACTGAACCTGCAACAAAAAGCCCCGCATCTGCGGGGCTTTTTTTATCAGTTTTCCTTGCGTACCGTCGCTACGTCATCGGCCTTGACGCGCACATGCTTGCCAGCGATGTCGGTGAACTCGTAGAAGCCGTCGGCCGTCTTGGTTTTAGGACTGTCCTTGGTCAAATACTGCGTACCATTTTGCAATGTCACCACGGTTTGCGTTGAGCAACCGGCCAATAGCAGAAAAGTGAGTGCAACCAGCGGCAGACCCAAATTCTTCATGTTCATAACCCTTACCTTTAACCCTGAAAAGTCCCGCAGCCTATGGGGGCGGGCCGTAAATGTTACGCCATCAACTGAGCTATCTGATCCTTTTTATTAGAAAAGTTGCGTGCGCCATTTATCTATTACCGATTGCAACAACGGGTTCGCGACGGCACTCTGTATGCATAACCAGTATTTGATCAGCGCTCGACATGGCCAACCCCCTCGAAAATCCCTTGTATTACCTGCATAACTTCCGCCAAGTCCTGCAGTGGCTGGTGCAGCGCTATGCGGATTTGCTTGATGCGGACGAACAGTATTTCATTCAGCAATTTGACAGGTTGCCGCAAGCGTCACAGGCGCTGTTGGTGCGCATGGTCATGCGCAAGGGCGTGCATTTTCGCGCAAGCAAGCTCAATTACCTCGAGATTGGTTGCACACGCTCGGCCGCCCTGGCGTTGATTGAGCAGGGTTGGGTCGATGATCAAGGCGCGCTGTGCGTTGAAGAGCTGTTCGCCGTGCTGCAAAAAGGCGAAGTCCTCGCTGCCTTCAAACCCTGGATTGATCAACCCAAAGCCAAGAAAACCGACTGGCTGGCGCCACTGACGCAGCATTTTACGCAGCAGCGCAGCTTTGCCCAGTGGTGCCCCGACCTGAGCGATGCACTGTACAGCCTCACCGTGATGGACCTGTGCGACCGCTTGCGTCTGATGTTCTTTGGCAATCTGCACCAGGACTGGTCAGAGTTCGTGCTGGCCGACCTTGGCATCTACACCTACGAAAAAGTCGAGTTCTGCGCCGAGTCCCGCGGCCTGCGCACCCGTGACGACGTCGTCGGCTTTCTATTTCTGCATCAATGCCAGCAGGCCTTTGAAGCGGGGGAGGCACTGGACGGCGTACTCGCGCAAATCGCTACGCTGTGCACCGACAACCCATGGCTGGAAAAGCGTCGCGCCAAGCTGTTGTTCCAGATCGGCCAGTATTGCGAACGCAGCGCCGAACTCGACCTGGCGCAACGCATTTACCGCCAATGCGCCTATCCCGGCGCCCGGTCACGCCTGATTCGCGTGCTGGAGCGCCAGGAGGATTACCCGCAAGCCATGGCCCTGGCGTGCGCCGCGCAACAGGCTCCGGAAAGCGCCGCCGAACAGCAACACCTGGTGCGCGTGCTGCCACGCCTGCGCCGCAAGCTGGGGGAGCCGGCGCTGCCCAAGGCCAAGCCGCGGCCCGTCACGCGTCTGGACCTGGCGCTGGAGGTGCCGCAGCCGCTGATGTCGGTGGAGTACTGCGTGCAGGCACACCTCAGCGAGCCCGATGCGCCGGTGCATTACGTCGAGAATGGGCTGATCAACTCCCTGTTCGGTCTGTTGTGCTGGGAGGCGATTTTTGCACCATTACCCGGCTCGTTTTTCCACCCGTTCCAGCGCGGGCCGGTGGACTTGCACAGTGAAGACTTCCATCAGCGCCGCGCGCCGTTGTTCGCGGCGTGTTTCGAGCAGCTTGGCGATGAGCGTTACAAGGCCACCATCCGCCAGCGTTACGTCGAAAAATGGGGCATCCAGTCGCCCTTCGTGTTCTGGAACCTGCTCAGTGAAGACCTGCTGCAGCAAGCACTGGACTGCTTGCCCGCCGAACACCTGCGCTACTGGTTTGAACGCTTGCTGCTGGACATCCGCGCCAACCGCGCCGGCATGCCGGACCTGATCCAGTTCTGGCCCGCCCAGAAGACTTACCGCATGATCGAGGTCAAGGGCCCCGGCGACCGGCTGCAGGATAACCAGCTGCGCTGGCTGGAGTTCTGTGGCGAGTATCAGATGCCGGTGACTGTCTGTTATGTGCGCTGGGCGCAGTCGGCTTGAGCTACAGCGTCGCGGTGCGCGCGCTGTGTGAGTTCACGGCCAAGGTCGGCGACCTCGACCTGCGCTTCACGCCGTCGCCCAGTGCCCAGGAAGGTATCGTCGGCCACCGCACCGTGGCGTCGCGGCGCAGCGCGCACTACCAGAACGAAGTCGCGCTGGAAGGCGAATACCAACAGCTCAAAGTACGGGGCAGGGCGGACGGCTATGACCCGGACAGCAATCGCCTGGAAGAAGTGAAAACCTATCGCGGCGACCTCGACGCCCAGCCCGCCAACCACCGCCAACTGCATTGGGCGCAGGTCAAGGTGTACGGCTGGTTGATGTGCCAGAAGCTTGGCCTTGGTGAAATCGACCTGGCACTGGTGTACTTCGATATCGTCGACGAGGGCGAAACCCTGCTCAACCAGCGCTTTGCAGCGGCCGACCTCGAACTGTTCTTCAACCAGCAGTGCGCGTTGTTCCTGGGCTGGGCCCAACAGGAAATGCAGCACCGCGACGCGCGCAACAGCGCCGCCCAGCGCCTGGCGTTCCCCCATGCTGACTTTCGCCCCGGCCAGCGCGCCCTGGCGGAATCGGTCTACAAAGCCGTGAGTACCGGGCGTTGCCTGATGGCGCAAGCGCCCACTGGCATCGGCAAAACCGTCGGCACGATCTTTCCGCTGCTCAAGGCCCTGGCGCCGCAGCAGCTGGACAAGGTGTTCTTCCTCACCGCCAAGACGCCGGGCCGCAAGCTGGCCCTGGACGCCGCCCAAGTCCTCTACGACAGCAGCCCCGATCTGCCGCTGCGCGTGCTCGAACTGGTGGCGCGGGACAAGGCCTGCGAACACCTGGACAAAGCCTGCCATGGCGATTCCTGCCCCTTGGCCAAAGGCTTTTACGATCGCCTGCCGGCCGCGCGCACGGCCGCGTCCAAGGTGCGCCTGCTGGACCAGCGCAACCTGCGCGACGTGGCGCTGGCTCATGATGTTTGCCCGTATTACCTGAGCCAGGAAATGGCGCGCTGGACCGACCTGGTGGTGGCTGACTACAGCTACTATTTCGACTTTGGCGCCATGCTGTTCGGCCTGGCCCAGTTGAACCAATGGCGCGCCGCCGTGCTGGTGGACGAAGCCCACAACCTGGTGGAGCGTGCGCGTTCGATGTACAGCGCCAGCCTCGACCAATACAGCCTCAAGACCCTGCGCGACAGTGCACCCGAGCCGCTGAAGAAACCCTTGCAACGCCTGAACCGCGAATGGAACGCCCTGCATAAGGACCAGCTCGCGCCATACCAGGCCTACGCCACCAAACCCGAAAAACTGCTGCAGGCCCTGAGCCTCTGCACCAGCGCCATGGGCGACTACTTCAACGATCACCCCGAGGCCCTCAGCGGCGAGCTGCAGGCGTTTTATTTCGAAGCGCTGCAATTTGCCAAAGTCGCCGAACTGTTCAACGAACACTTCATCTTTGATATCAGCAAACGTCAGTTCGGTGGCAAGCGCAGTGCTTCAACCCTGTGCCTGCGCAATGTGGTGCCGGCCGAATTCATTCGGCCCAGGCTGACCGCCGCGCGCAGCAGCGTATTGTTTTCCGCGACCCTGAGCCCACGCCACTATTACGCCGACTTGCTCGGCCTGCCGGCGGATACTGCGTGGATCGACGTGGAATCGCCGTTCAAGGCCGAGCAATTGCAGGTGCGTATCGTCGATGCGATTTCCACGCGGTTTGTGCACCGCCAAGCCTCGCTGGCACCGATCGTGGAGCTCATCGCCGGGCAATTCGCGCAACGGCCCGGCAACTACCTGGCGTTTTTCTCAAGCTTCGATTACCTGCAACAGGTGGCGCAGTTAATGGCCGAGCGCCACCCGCAGGTGGCGCTGTGGTTGCAGTCACGCGGCATGGCCGAGGCCGAACGGCAGGGTTTTCTCAACCAGTTTACCCAGCACAGCCAGGGCATCGGCTTTGCCGTGCTGGGCGGTGCGTTTGGCGAAGGCATTGATTTGCCCGGCGCACGCTTGATTGGCGCCTTCATCGCCACCTTGGGTTTGCCGCAACTGAACCCGATCAACGAACAGATGAAAGCGCGCATGGCGTCGATTTTCGGCTCCGGTTACGACTACACCTACCTGTACCCCGGCATTCAGAAAGTGGTGCAGGCGGCGGGGCGCGTGATTCGCAGCCAGCAGGATGAGGGCGTGGTGATGTTGATTGACGACCGCTTTGGCGAAGCGCGCGTTCGCCAATTATTGCCGCGCTGGTGGGCGCCCGTCACTCAAGCGTGATGCCACTCAGCTGTTCACTCAGCGTCCAGAGTTTTTCGGCTTGCTCCGGGTCGATCGCCCAGGCGTGAATGCCGCTGCGCTGGGTGTGATCTTCAGTGGGGGTGGCAACTTCACAGTCCTCGCAATACAGGTCGCCCATTCCTTCAAGTTGCGGGCTGAAGCCACACCACACCAGCGTGGCGGCGCCTTGTGCGGGGCTTTTGCAATGGCTGGCCGCGCGCGCAGCGCCGTGTTCATCCAGCGCGCCGACGAACGCCAAGTCCTTGTTGTCCAGATGCCGAACCAGGTCAGTAAGGATTCGCCGGGGTGCACCGATTCATCGCCTTGTATGCCGTGCAGATTGCGCTGCGCCTTTTGCGCGTCACGCGCAGTGACGATCACCCGTGCTCCGGCACTTGCAAGTGCGCGAGTGGTTTCCAGACCAATTCCGGAGTAACCGCCGGTGACGATGGCGGTCATACCGCGCAAGTCTTTAGCGGCCAACGCTTGCAGCGCGGTGGTACTGGCACCAAAACCACTGTTGATGGGGGCTTGTTTGCGCGTCATAGCCGTTCTCCATTTGGGGTAGGGCTATGTTCTTCTTCGGCGGTCGGACGCGGAATGCCCTAAAGTCGGTGTTTCTATCGCGATCGTCCGGAGATTTTTATTATGGATACTCTCTCCGAGGTATTGGCCCGCTTGAAAAGCCACCGCACGTTGTTCGCGGGCTTGAAGGCCGGCGGCACGTGGGCGGTGAATTTTCCGGCGCCGCAGGGCATCAAGTTCAATGCCGTGGTAGAAGGCAATTGTTGGCTGGAAGTGGAGGGCGAGCCGGTGCCCATCGCCTTGAGCGAGGGCGATTGTTTTTTACTGACACACAACCGCCCGTGGAGATTGTCCAGCAACCTTGCACGAGAGGGCGTTGACGCGCGCGACGTTTACCGCGAGGCGGTGGGCGGCATCGCCAGCGTGGGCGACGCGCAGGATTTGTTTCTGATTGGCGGGCGGTTCACCTACGGCGATGAGGCGCGTTTGTTGCTCGATGGGTTGCCGCCAGTGGTGCGTATCAGCGCCAGGTCCGAACAGGCCGGTGTGTTGCGCTGGTGCCTGGAGCGGCTGGCCCTGGAATATGCCGGCCCAAGACTCGGCGCGGCATTGATGACCGAGCATTTGGCGCAAATGATGCTGGTGCAAATCCTGCGGCTCTATCAATCTTCCCTGGGTGCCAGCACTCAAGGCTGGTTGGCGGCATTGACCGACCCACGGCTGGCACCGGTACTTGCGCAAGTGCACGCCGAACCGGCGCGGCGTTGGACCTTGAGCGACATGGCCCGCATCGCCAATCAGTCCCGTTCGACGTTTGCGTTGCGCTTCAAGCAGCAGGTGGGGCTCGCCCCTCAGGAGTACCTGACCCGCTGGCGCATGCACTTGGCGATAAAGGCCTTGAACACCTCCGGCAGCAGTGTGTCCAGCATCGGCCAGGCGTTGGGGTACCAGTCGGACAGCGCCTTCAGCAGCGTATTCAAACGTCAGATGAAGTGCACCCCACGCGAATACCGCGAGCGCTCCCTTCATAACCTTCACACCATCGATCACAAGGAAGCCAGTGATGAGCGATATCCAGCATGACAAGGTTCAGGTCAACGGTATTGAGTTGAGCGTCCACATCGCCGGGCCCGAGCACGGCCAGCCGATCTGGCTGCTGCACGGGTTTCCGGAGTGCTGGCACTCCTGGCGCGAGCAGATTCGCGCGCTGGCGGGCGCCGGGTATCGAGTGTTCGCGCCCGAAATGCGCGGCTACGGCGAATCGAGTTCGCCTGCCGAGGTCGCCGATTACGAGTTACTGACCTTGTGTGCCGATATTCAGCAGGCCATGGACCATTTCGGCCATCAACAGGTGGTGATGGTCGGCCACGACTGGGGCGCTGTGGTGGCCTGGCATCTGGCGTTACTGGAGCCTGCGCGGGTCGCCCGCTTGATCACGATGTCCGTGCCGTTTGCCGGACGTGCGCGGCGCCCGGTGATCGAGATCATGCGCGAGCTGTACGCCGAGCGCTTCAACTACATCCTGTATTTCCAGGCACCGGGCGTAGCCGAGCGGGAACTGGATGCCGACATCGAGCGCACGTTGCGGCTGTTCATGCAGGATCAGGACGTGTTCCTGCAGAAAAAGCCAGCCAACGCCACCCTGTTCGACGGCGTCTCGGCCCCCGGCGCATTGCCGACGTGGTGTACCCAAGCGGACTTGGACGTTTACGTGCAAACCTTCAGCAAGCGCGGTTTTCGTGGCCCGCTGAACTGGTATCGCAACTTTGAGCGCAACTGGCAGCGCACCGAGTTCCTCGCCGGCCAGCCCGTGCTGCAACCCACATTATTCCTGATTGGCGACCGTGATCCGGTCGGCGTGTTTGAAGCCCACACCCTCAAGCGCATGCCCGACGCAGTGCCCAACCTGCACCAGCAGGTGTTGGCCAACTGCGGTCACTGGATCCAGAACGAACAGGCCGAGCGGGTCAACGCGCTGATGCTCGCGTTTCTAGGGAGAACCTGAAGGTCGCCCCATGGCCTGGGCGCTCCACCAGTTGGATGCTGCGCCCGTGCAATTGCAGGATACGGTGCACGATGCGCAGGCCCAGGCCGCCATCGCGGCGTGCGCCGCCGATGGTGAACGCGCGCAGGAACAATCCTTCGCGCAGCTGCGCGTCGATGCCCGGGCCGCTGTCGCTGACGGTCACCGCCACACAAGTAGCCTCGGGTGCCAGGATCACTTCGACTTCACCGTTTACCGGCGTGTGCCGCAAGGCGTTGTCGAGCAGGTTGGTCAGCACACGTTCGATCAGGCCCAGGTCGGCCAGCACCGTTGGCACCTGTGGCGGCAGCGTGGCGGTGAGGGTAATGGAGCGGGCTTCGGCGGTGAGTGCGAATTTCTGGAAGATGTCTTGCACCAGGTCCGGCAGGGAAAAGCCTTCGATCACCGGCTGCACAAAACCATGTTCCAGGCGCACCAGCTCCAGCAGTGACTGGGCCAACCCGCCCACCTTGCGGCTTTGGTCGAGGGCGATGCCCAGGTAGCGGCGGCGCTCGTCGGGGCTGAGGCTGGCGTCCTTGAGGGACAGGGTTTCCAGATAGCCGTGCAGCGACGCCAACGGCGTGCGCAGGTCATGGGAGATGTTCGCGACCATTTCGCGGCGTTCCTGGTCCTGATGGGTGATGGCGCGCCATTGTTCGCCCAAGCGGTTTTCCATTTGCACGAAGGCATGGTCGAGTACTGCGATTTCATCGCCGCTGTCGAGTTCGGGGGTGTTGATTTGCGCAGGTTTAGGCGCGCCGTTGATGTCGAATCGGCCCACCTTGTCGGTGAGTTGGCGCAGCGGTCGGGTGATCCAGGCAAAGGCGATCAAGCCGGCCAACAGGCAGAGCAGGGCGACCAGGCCGATGGACCACAAGGCAATCTTCAGCGCCATGCCGGTCGCGTCTTTGGCGTCGTACACATCATGGGCCTCGCCCAACAGCACCACGTACAGAAAGCCGGTTTGCTGGCCGTTGGCCTTGAGCGGCGCCGCGCTGAATACCTTGCGCCCATCGACACTGCGCGGGTCATCGCCGAGGATCGGCAGCATCGCGCCGCTGAGGAATCGGCGCACCGGTGCGAGGTCGACCTTGTCGCGCAGCAAATGCCCGCTGGGCGCGGCATTCCCGACCACACGCCCGTCATTATCGAGCAAGTACACCTCGACACTCGGGTTGACCAGCATCAACTGGCTGAACAGGTTGCGCACCGCCTCGGGCTTGAGGCCGTCGGCGTCCATCAGTTGAGTGTCGCGGGCAATATGCGCCGCCAGGTCGCGCGACAGGCCTTGCACCACTTCCAGTTCATGCATGCGGTTGGAGCGCACCTGCAGCCATGCCGAGGTGCCGCTGCAAATCACCAGCAGCACGGCGAACACCACCGACAGGCGCTGGGTCAGGGTCAGTTTCATGACGCACTCTCGGCAAACTTGTAGCCCCGGCCCCATACCGTGAGGATGAGCACCGGGTTGGCCGGGTCGGCTTCGACTTTGGCGCGCAGGCGGTTGATGTGCGTGTTCACGGTGTGTTCATAGCCTTCGTGGCTGTAGCCCCACACCGCGTTGAGCAGGTCCATGCGCGAAAATACCTTGCCCGGCTGGCGGGCGAAGAAATACAGCAGGTCGAACTCGCGCGGCGTGAGGTCCAGGCGCTGGCCTTGCAGGGTCGCATCGCGGGTCAGCGGGTTGATGAACAGCTGGCCGAGGTCAAGGCTGCCGGCGTCCATCTTCAAGTTGCGCGCCATTGCATCCACGCGGCGCAGTAGTGCCTTGACCCGTGCGACCAGCTCGGGCATCGAAAACGGCTTGGCCAGGTAATCGTCGGCGCCCAGCTCCAGCCCAAGGATGCGGTGCAACTCGCTGGAGCGCGCGCTGGTGATGATGATCGGGGTGTAGCGCGTCATGGCGCGGGCACGCCGGCAGATTTCCAGGCCGTCGACGCCGGGCAGCATCAAGTCGAGGATCAACGCATCCCAGCCGCCTTGCTCGAGCAGGCGCAGGCCTTCGTTGCCATCGGCGCTGTGCACCACCTCAAACTGCTCGTCGCGCAGGTGCAGGCAGATCAAGTCGGCGATATGGGCATCGTCCTCGACCACCAGGACACGTTTGGGCTGATCCATGTTGGAAACCTTCAGAAACCTTCACTTGTAGTCCGCGCATTGTGCGGGTTTTGCAACAGTGTAGTTATCACGAATTGTTTAACTCTGCGTGAGGATTTCGCGACCGCCCATGGCCCAGGATCACCTCAATGCAAAGGCGCCGGTTACGACAAGACAAGCTTTTATGGCGAGCCAGATCCCCGTGGCGAGCGGGCTTGCCCCGCGTCGGCCTGCGCAGCGGCCCCAAAAAAACCGGGAGCGCCACGCACTCCAACGCGGGACAAGCCCGCTCGCCACACCAACCCACCAGCCACACGACCAGCGCCAGCCATCAATAAGGAAAATCCCATGTATTCACGCCGACAAATACTCCTGGCCACCGGCGGCCTGGGTGTCGCCGTCCTGGCCGGCGGCCTGCTCAAACAGCTCAACCTGGTCACCGACGCCGAAGCCGCCGAAACCTTCGAGGTCAACCACACCGAGGCTCAGTGGCGCAGCCTGCTCAGCGCCGAGCAATTCGACATTCTGCGCGAGGAGGGCACCGAACGGCCTTACACCAGCCCGCTCAACGACGAGCACCGCACGGGCACTTTCGCCTGCGCCGGCTGCGCGCTGCCGCTGTTCTCCTCGGCCACCAAATTCGACAGCCACACCGGCTGGCCAAGCTTCTGGCAGCCACTGGACAACGCGGTCGCCAGCCACGTCGACACCTCCTTCGGCGTGGTGCGCAAGGAAATTCACTGCCGCCGCTGTGGTGGCCACCAAGGGCACGTATTCGACGATGGCCCTGCACCCACCGGCCTGCGCTATTGCATGAATGGCGCGGCCATGACGTTCACGGCGGCTTAAGCCGATGCTTATCAATACTTATAAGGGACGAACCCATGTGGCTTCTGGTTCTCGCGTATCTGGGCGGCGTGCTGACCATTGTCAGCCCGTGCATCCTGCCTGTTCTGCCTTTTGTCTTCGCTCGCACCGGGCAGCCGTTTATGCGCAGTGGCTTGCCGCTGTTAGCGGGGATGGCGGTGACGTTCGCCCTGGTGGCCTCGCTGGCGGCAGTGGGCGGCGGCTGGGTGGTGCAAGTCAATCAATACGGGCGCTGGCTCGCGTTGCTGTGCGTTGCCCTGTTCGGACTCACGCTGTTGCTGCCGCAACTGTCGGAACGCCTGACGCGGCCACTGGTAGCCGCCGGCAGTCGCCTGTCCGAAGCCGCTGGGGCCGACGCCAAACCGCGTCCGGGCGCCTCGTTCCTGATCGGCGTGGCCACCGGTTTGCTCTGGGCACCCTGCGCCGGGCCCATCCTCGGGTTGGTACTGACCGGCGCGGCGCTGCAGGGCGCCAGCATCGGGACGACCTTGCTGTTGCTGGCCTACGCCGCCGGTGCTGCGACGTCACTGGCACTGGCGCTGCTGGTCGGCGGTAAAGTCTTTGGCTTGATGAAAAAGTCGCTCGGCGCCGGCGAATGGTTGCGCCGCGGTCTGGGCGCGCTGATGTTGGCCGGGGTGGCCGCCATCGCGCTGGGCCTGGACACCGGCGTGCTGTCGCGTTTGTCGACAGCCTCCACCGGCGGCCTGGAACAACGCCTGGTGGACACGCTCAGCGCCAAGCCCGAACAGAAGAGCGGCGCGATGATGGCTGGCGGAGCCATGATGGCGGCGGCCAACCACAGCGATTCGCTGCCCATCGAAGGGGCATTGCCGGCGCTGGACGGCGCGGTGCAATGGCTCAACAGCCCGCCACTGAGCGCCGAAGCGCTCAAAGGCAAAGTGGTGCTGGTGGATTTCTGGACTTACTCCTGCATCAACTGCCTGCGCAGCTTGCCCTACGTCAAAGCCTGGGCTGCGAAATACCACGACCAGGGCCTGGTAGTGATTGGCGTGCACGCCCCGGAATTCGCCTTTGAACGCGACGTGAGCAACGTCACCAAGGCCATGACGGATCTGGGCATCACCTACCCGGTGGCGATCGACAACAACTATAAAATCTGGCGCGCCTTCAACAACCAGTACTGGCCGGCGCACTATTTTGCCGATGCCAAGGGCCAGATTCGCTATCACCACTTTGGCGAAGGCGATTACGCCGAGTCCGAACGCGTCATTCAGCAACTGCTGCAGGAGGCCGGCGCGACCAATGTCGCCGGTGGCTTGATCGAAGCCGACGCCAAGGGCGTGGAGCAAGCGCCGGACATGAACGAGGTGCAATCGCCGGAAACCTACCTGGGCTTCCAGCGGGCGGAAAACTTCGTGACCACCGGCACCTTGGGCACCGACACAGTGGTGAATTACCCGGCAGCCGGCACCCTGGCGCTGAACAACTGGACCCTGGAAGGCCCATGGAATGTCGGCGGCCAGCAAGCCACCCTCGACCAGGCTGGCGGGCGCATCGTCTACCGCTTCCATGCCCGTGACCTGCACCTGGTGCTGGGCCCGGGTGCCGATGGCAAGCCGGTGCGTTTCAAGGTGACGATTGACGGCCAAGCGCCGGGCGATGCCCACGGCACGGATGTGGCACCGGACGGCAGCGGCACGGTGACCGAGCAACGCCTGTATCAGCTAGTACGCCAGCCCGGCGCCGTTCAGGACCGCACCTTCAGCATCGAATTTCTCGACCCGCACGTGGCGGCATATGCCTTCACCTTCGGCTGACCCATCAATCTTCAAGTGAAACCCCAATCAATGTGGGAGCAGGCAAGCCAGCTCCCACACTCGACCGCGCTCTGGAGTGAGTTTTATGAGGCTTCTCAACATTTTACCCGCACTGGCCTTCGCCACCTTCGTCGGCCAAAGCTCGGCCTTTTCTTTCGGCGCCGCCGATGACGCGGTGACGATCGCGCCGCCCGCGCTCGATCTGCCGGCCGAGTCCGGCAACCTGCAAACCGCGGTGTTCGCCGGTGGCTGCTTCTGGGGCGTACAAGGCGTGTTCCAGCATGTACAAGGCGTGAAAAACGCGGTGTCCGGCTATGACGGCGGCGCCGCCAACACCGCTCAGTACGAGTCGGTCAGCGAGGGCGACACCGGCCACGCAGAGTCGGTGTCGGTGACCTACGATCCGAGCAAGGTCAGCTACGGCAAGCTGCTGCAGATCTACTTCTCGGTGGCCCACAACCCCACCGAACTCAACCGCCAGGGCCCGGACAGTGGCACCCAGTACCGCTCGGAGATTTTCGCGCAGAATGCCGAGCAGCAAAAAGTCGCCCAGGCCTACATCGCACAGCTCGACGCCGCCAAGGCCTTCGACAAGCCGATCGTGACCAAAGTGGAGATGGGCAAGGCGTTTTACCCGGCCGAGTCCTATCACCAGGACTTCCTCACCGAGAACCCGTCGTACCCCTACATCGTGATCAATGACCTGCCGAAAGTGGCGCAGCTGAAAAAGCTGTTCCCGGACCAATACCGCGCAGAACCCGTACTGGTAAAAAACCAATAACCAACACAAAACCCATGTGGGAGCGGGCTTGCCCGCGATGGCGTCCGTTCAGTCACCACCGATGCAACTGAACCACCGCTATCGCGGGCAAGCCCGCTCCCACAGTTTTAACCTTTGGCGTTTGCCAGATAAGGCGCCAACCGCCGCCCCATTTCTTCCCCCAACGCCTGCAACCCGCTCAGCGGCCGCACCATCACTTCAAATTCAACGATCTGCCCCAACTCATTAAAACGAATCAGGTCAATCCCCTTGAGTTGCTTGTCGCCCACCCGCGCGCTGAACTCCAGCACCACACTGAGCCCGTCGGCCGTGGCCAGTTCACGGTGGTATTTAAAGTCTTCAAACACCGTGATTACGGTGTTGAGAATCATCGACACCACAGACGCGCCAGGGTAGGGCGTGTGGGCCATGGGTGAGCGGAAGACGGCATCAGGCGCCAGCAGCTCGGGCAGCGATTGCAGATCGCGCCCGGCCAGCATCGCGTGCCAGCGTTGCAACGTCTGAGCGGCGGCGGGGGTCAGTGTCAGTTCGGACATGCGCTGTACCTGTTCTTGGGATGGGAAGGCCTTTCACCTGCCCAACATAAGAGCGGTACCTGAGCAGGGTCAATCACCCGAACTGACAGTTAAGTGACTGCAACTCACACCACTTCCAGGTACGAGCTATGAATCGCCCGTGCCAACTCGCGCACCGTGTCGATAAAGTCTGTCAGGCGGCTGTGCAAGCCGTCCTCCAGAATCTCGTCGATCCCGGTATAGCGCAGGCGCGCCTCGAATTCGGCCGCCAGGCGCTGCGCTGTGCGCCCATAACTGCCGGGCAAGTCGGCGAGGATATGGCTCAACTCCTCGATACACGCATGCAGCGAACGCGGCACATCACTGCGCAGCAGCAGCAACTCCGACACCGAGCGCGCATTCAACGCGTTCGGGTACAGCTCGGTGTAGGCCTCAAACGACGACAACGCCCGCAGCAGGGCGCTCCACTGGTAGTAGCCGCGCGCCGACAAGTCGCTGACTTCTTCCGACTCCTCGCCAAACATTTCATAGCGCGCGTCCAGCAGCCGCAAGGTGTTGTCCGCGCGCTCGACGAAGGTGCCCAGGCGAATAAATCGGTACGCGTCATTGCGCATGATGGTGCCGGACGTCGCGCCGCGGAACAGGTGTGAACGCTGCTTGACCCAGTCACAGAAGTGGCTGATGCCGTGCCGCGCCAGGCCACCGGCGGCGATGCTGCGCATTTCCAGCCAGGTGGCGTTGAGGTTTTCCCACATGTCGGCGGTAATGCGCCCGCGTACCGCGTGAGCGTTGCCCCGCGCGGCACGCAGGCAGTTGTAGATGCTCGCGGGGTTTTCTTCGTCGAGGGCGAAAAAGTGCAGCATAAGCGTCGCGTCCAGTTGTTTGTGACGCTCCAGGTAACTTTCCAGGGTGCCACTGCTGAGCAACGCCATCGCCAGTTCGTCCAGCCCATCGCTGCGCCCGGCCTGGGGCATCAGCGACAGCGAGTAACTGACTTCGAGCATGCGCGCCAGGTTCTCGGCACGCTCCAGGTAACGCGACATCCAGTACAGATCTGCGGCGGTTCTACTCAACATACTCAGCCCTCCACCACCCAGGTGTCCTTGGTTCCGCCGCCTTGCGACGAGTTGACGATCAACGAGCCTTCCTTCAATGCCACGCGGGTCAGGCCGCCGGGCACCAGGCGGGTTTCCTTGCCCGAGAGCACGAACGGGCGCAGGTCGATATGCCGCGGCGCAATGCCGTTTTCGACGAAGGTGGGGCAGGTGGACAGGCTCAGGGTCGGTTGGGCGATGTAGGCGTGGGGGCGTGCCTTGATGCGTTGGCGGAAATCCTCGATTTCGGCGGCGGTGGAGGCCGGGCCGACCAGCATGCCGTAGCCGCCCGAGCCCTGGGTTTCCTTGACCACCAGTTCCGGCAAGTGGGCGAGCACGTGGGACAGTTCATCCGGCTTGCGGCACTGGAAGGTCGGCACGTTTTGCAGGATCGGCTCTTCATCCAGATAAAAGCGGATCATCTCCGGCACGTACGGGTAAACCGACTTGTCATCGGCTACGCCGGTGCCAATCGCATTGGCCAGCACCACATTGCCGGCGCAATAGGCGGCGACCAGCCCCGGCACGCCGAGCATCGAATCGGGGTTGAAGGCCTTGGGGTCGAGGAAGGCGTCGTCGATACGCCGGTAAATCACATCCACCGGCTTGGGCCCGTCGGTGGTGCGCATGAACACTTTGAGGTCGTGCACGAACAGGTCGGCGCCTTCGACCAGTTCCACGCCCATTTCTCGGGCGAGGAAGGCGTGTTCGAAAAAGGCGCTGTTGAAGCGCCCAGGCGTCAATACCACCACGTTGGGGTTGTCGAGGCGGCTGGAACTTTTCAGGGTCTTGAGCAGCAGGTTGGGGTAGTGGTCCACCGGCGCGATGCGCTGCTTGGCGAACACTTCCGGGAACAGGCGCATCATCATCTTGCGGTCTTCGAGCATGTAGCTCACGCCGCTGGGGGTGCGCAGGTTGTCTTCGAGCACGTAATAGGTGCCGTCGCCGTCGCGCACCAGGTCAACCCCGGAAATATGCGAATAGATGTCGCGGTGCAGGTCCAGCCCGACCATCGCCTTCTGATAACCCTCGTTGCCCAGCACCTGCTCGGCGGGAATGATCCCGGCCTTGATGATGCGTTGGTCGTGATAGATGTCAGCCAGGAACATGTTCAGCGCATTGACCCGCTGGATACAGCCGCGTTCGATCACGCTCCATTCAGTGGCGGGGATGCTGCGCGGAATGATATCGAAGGGGATCAGGCGCTCGGTGTCCTGCTCGTCGCCGTAGAGGGTGAAGGTGATGCCGGCGCGGTGGAACAGCAAATCGGCTTCGCGGCGCCTTTGCGCCAGCAGTTCAGGCGGCGTGTTGGCCAGCCAGCGGGAGAAATCCTGATAATGCGCACGGCACACGCCCTGTGCGTCATTCATTTCATCAAAGAAAGATCGAGCCATTCCAGTACCTTGTCAGTGCCCAGGGATGCTTGGGTGGCACTGCCGCTTTAAAAAACGCATTTTTTTATGAGCCCGTGGCTGATCGTGCCAACAGGCCTGGTCCTTACTTTCTTATGGGGTCGGCTCTGGGTCGGGGGGTAACGAATGCTCCTGAATCCGGGCAGATGAATGGATAAAGCAATGCGTGTGCCGGAACTGGGCCTGGTGTCGATTTAATCCTGCGACGAGCCGGCTGATGGTGACAGCGGAGCGCATTGTGGCGAGCGGGCTTGCCCCGCGTCGGGCTGCGCAGCGGCCCCCAGGAAAACGCAGCAGCGCTGCGCACTGCAACGCGGGGCAAGCCCGCTCACTACAAGGGTGCAGGGCGTGTTCCACAATGGTGCATGAACAAACTTGAACTTCACTGCTCCCCGATTCTTCTAACGAGACTCGCAACCTTGTGGAGCACCGTCGTGCCCAGAATCATCTCCCCGAACACTCCGGAAGCAGCGCTGGACGATCACAGTGAACACAACGCCAAGATTTTTGGTTCGCCCAAGGACCGCCTTGACTTCTATCGCCGCGAAATCCAGTACGAAACCTCCATCCTGGCCAACCGCACCGACGCCTACCTGACGGCGCAGTCGTTCCTGGTCATCGCCTTTGTCTCCGGCATGGGCAACCTGAACCCGGAATGGGGCAAGTTTTTCACCTTGATCGTGCCGGTGTTCCTGGCCTCCCTGGGGGTGCTCAGTTCCCTGAATGCCTGGCCGGGGATCCGCGCCGCGTACGAAATCATCGACCACTGGCACTACAAACAAAGTGAATTGCTGCGCAGCGAGCCGGTGATGGGCTTGGCCTATGACGATTCGCCGCTGTTTTGTGAAACCGAGTCGTCGCACAAGGGCTATCGCAAGTCGCTGCTGTTCTCCATGCGCGCGCCGTGGCTGTTCATGGTGTTCTGGCTATTGCTGGGCGTCTACGCGTTCTACATCCAGATCGATAACCCTGTGTCTTGAGCACGCTGGTTAAATCGTCGGAACTTCATCGTCCTGCGCGGGACCTTACCTTTACGCAGGATGTGTTTTCCGAAACTGCGAAGAGGTGACCCCATGAACACAAGCAATGATCCGCAAGTCAGCAACCGCAACGACCCGGCCATCGATGGTGGAGAGCCGGCCCCCGGCACTGCCGCCGACGCGCCGAAAGACCCAAAACCTGCCAGCGACCCAAAAGCCAAGGAAAACGACTACAGCCCCGACTTCAAGCCTGAGCCCGAAGCCAAGCCTGAGACGGATGCCGATATCGATACCCAAGGCGGTTAGAGGAGACGGTCATGTCAGATCCAGACGACGAAGAACTCAATGACCCGGGCAACGAAGACCCGGGTTCACTGATGGATGATGCAGAAGTGCCGCTGAACGACCTGGATGACGCGGCCGATGTCGGTCATACCGAAAATCAGGACTGAGCTGCAATTTTTTGAGCTTTCACCTTGGCACGTCGTTCATACCAGACCAGCATCGGCTGGGTACTCAGGCCATGAACGACGATGCTTAAGGCGATCACCGACACCGTAAGGTTCACCGCCACCGCACTGCTGGTGCCGATCAAGCCGTGGTTGAGCGCATAAAACAGGTAGTAGATGCTGCCGATCCCGCGGATACCGAACCAGCCCATCAAACCGCGCTGCCGATAGTCGATCAGGCTGCCCCAAGGCACTGCCAGCACACTCGCCGGCCGGATCACGCAAAACAACAGCGCCGCCACCGGCAACGCGCGCCAGTCCCAATGACTGACCAGAATGATCCCCAGCAACGTCACCAGGAAAACCTCCATCGAGCGCTCCACCAGGCTGCCGAACGACAACATGTCGCCCATCATCACACCGGCGGCGATCTGCGTGTCTTGCAGTTCACTGACATCACCTTGGAGCGCGCGCGCAGGTTCGACTTCCAGATGGCCCACCACCGGCAATGCCAAGTGCTCGGAGGGCGTCTTCGAATTGCCCGTGGACCTGAACTCTGCCTGGCGCAAGCCGAGCCCGGCGGCGAACACCGACAAAAAGCCGTAGCCGCCCACGGCCTCGGCTGCCACGTAGGCCAGGGCGATCAACGCCAGCGTCAGGTAATCGTTGGGTGACAAGGTGCTGTCTTCGTTAGTGATGCGCATCCACAAGGTCACGCGGCCGATGCCTCGGCCCATCCAGTAGCCGATCAGCAACCCGGCCGGTACGGCCCACAGCAGGTTTTTCAGCGCCCAACCGCCCAGCCAGTCACCGTCAAAGCCGCCGTGCTGCATGAATAACAGCGCAAAGATCACAAACGGAAACGCCGTGCCATCGTTCAGGCCGGCCTCGCCCGACAGACCAAAACGCAGCGCGTCATAGTCCTGCGCATTATTGACCTGAACCAGGCCGGCCAGTACCGGGTCGGTCGGCGCGAGAATGGCACCGACCAACAGCGAAACGCCCCAGGAAAGGTCGAACAGATAATGCAGCGCGAGGCCGCTGCCCAGGATAGTCAGCAACATCACCGGGCCGGCCATGCCAAACGCAATGCGCCAGGTGCGATGCCGCAAGGGCAGGCGCAGCTTCAGGCCGCTGACGAACAGCGAAAACAGCACCGCCACTTCCGTTAAGTGTTCCATCCAGCGTGCGGAGGCCTTGATGTCCATCTGCAGCAGGTCCATGCCCAGCGGGCCGATGGCGATGCCCAGCAACAGGCAGACTGCCGAGGTTGTCACCGGCATCCAGCGCAGGTAGGAGGAGGTGAGGGCGAGGGTCAGCAATACCGCGCCGAGTACGGCCAACCAAAGAATAAAAGTCATCGAACGTGCACCGTGGCCGTGGTTTGTAGCCGTTGGAGGACCACGACCCGGTACTGGTTCAAAGTTGTTGGGTCAGGTGTTGATCCACGAGTGATCGGCGCCGATGCTGACGTGGAACCGGTAGCGAAGCGGGTAGTAGTGGTGTTTGATTTTTTGTATCTGCTCTCGCAGATGCTCCGGTGGCGCAAGCCCTTTGCTGGCGTAGACGCCAAGCACGTCGTTTTCAATGTCGACGATAGGCCCGGACGAGACGAGGCTGCCGTCGACCAGCTTGGACTCTTTGGCTAATCCATCCAAACCCAGGTCGTACAGGTCGGGCCGGTTCGATTTGAGGATGTCATTGAATAGATTCGGGCCAGCGGTCTCGAATATCTTGCGTTCATACGCGGTGAATTCGGGCGTGTAGTGCACCCGGCCATCGGCGGTTTTCGTGGCAGTGGGGCGGTTGGCCGCGAAGTACGCCTTGTTGGCCTTAAAGCGTTGGTTCATCTGCGTGATCATCGCTTCGATGACCGGGTTGCCAGGGCGTGTCGCGAAGTTACTGGTGTTATAGAACGGCGTGTAGTCGGTCAGGCTATGCACGACCGGCGCGCCGAGCAAAACATCGTCAGCGCCGGCGAGCAATGCGTCGGTGCCGATGTTTTTTTGAATGACGTCATCGGTGTCCAGATACACGCCGCCGTGCTTGTTCATGATGGGATAACGCGCAACGTCCGAGGCGGCCGCCAGGTTTTTGCCTTGCCCCTGCCGAAAGTAGTCGTACATTTCGCCGCGCCTGAGCGGCTTGAAGACTTCGTCCTCATGCAGGTTCACCACCTTCACGCCGGGAGCCTTGCTCTGCAGCGTGGTTTTTATGCGTTGAAACACCGCCGGGCTGTCGGCATCGACGTGAAGGATGGAGGTGTAGCCGGGCGCTTGAGTGGCGTTCCTGGCAATGTTGTCGGCCAGGTGCGACGGTATTGCCTGGCCGGCCCAAAAATAGTGCAGCGCCTTGGGCAGCGGTTTCACCTCGTTTGGCACCTTCAGCACCGACGGCGGGGAGACATCAATAAAGGTGTACTGATGCGCGTCGGCTTTTTTAGCTTTGCTGAACTCATCAAGCGTTCCCCGTTGCCACTTGCCCTTGGCACTTCGCCAGAAATACCTCGCGGGCGTGTCATCGATACCCGTGGCGAGCGTGGTCTCTTTCCACGCACCGGCCGAGCTGTCGAAGATGACGCTGTGTTCGGCGCCTTTGTGATTGAGCCTGAACGGCGTGGCTGCATGTTCGACGACTTGAATGTCATCCATCGGGACCACGTAAGTGCTGTCGCCAAACTTCCAGGGCGTGGGTGTGTCATGGGTGCCACCCAGCAGCCGGGCGGACCTGGAGGTGGGTTCCCAGCCGGACGCGCCGAGGTCCCTGATAGCGATCTCTGGCCCCGTGCCATTGGGCTGCCGGATGACTCGCTGGCCGTCCTTCAACCGTGACTCATAAAGTGTTCCGTCGACCTTTACATATTCTTTTTTACTGCGGCCTACGTACACGTTGCCCTGCAAGCCCTTGGTCGAAAGCGCGTCGGGGGCTATGTGTCTGGCTTCATAACCGCGCAGGTTGGCATCCAGTGTGCGGGTCTCGCCACTGGCCGCCAGGCGCTTGGGCGTGAAGTCTTTCAGCGGGGGGCCAAAGGGGTATTTTTTCACCGCGTCGTATTGATGCCAGTGACCCTGGAACAGCACGGCATGACCTTCGACGGTCTGTTGCCCGACCTTGAACGTGCCGTTTGCCGCCAGGCCCTGTTGCCGTTCGGCGATCTTCACCAGGTCATCGCCGCCGAGGGCGTGCAGGCTGCTGGCGTCGTTTGAGTTGGAGCTGTCGATGACAAAGTTGTCCAGCGCTTTGCCGTACGCCTGTTTCGTGCGCGGATCAAAGGCGTACCAGTTTTTGGTTGCCTCATCGAATGTCGCCAGCGCTGGGGTGCTCTGCGCACGGTGAGAGGCCCTGAAGGTGCCTTGCGCGAGATCGGGCTTTTTCGCCAACTCGAGCAGGTTGACACTGCGGTAAGACCCGCGCAGGTGCTTGAGGCCTTTATAGGCGGTGCCGGTCCAGCTGCGTACGCCATTGGCGACGCCGCGAGCCAGGTCATCCACTCCGCTCAGGGGGTTGAGCGAGCCGACCGCCGCACGCCCGACGATCTTGAACGTCTGGCCGAGTTTGGAAATGGCCGAAGCGCCGGCCAGTGCGCCTTTCGCGCCCTTGGCCGCAGCACCCAGGCCCACCGCGAAACCAAAGATATCGAAGGCCAGATCGACGGCGCCGTCCTTCACGTTGCCGTCGATGAAATGCTTGATGGCTGACCTGAACGGGATCAGATTCAGCGCTACTTCCTCAACCACCTTATAGGTCGGCACTTCAGTGTCGAAGGTCGTCACGCCTTTGGCGCTGCGGTGCACCGCAGGCAGGTTGATGTCTTCGATCAGCGCATCGGCGATGTACCGGGTTCGGTCACTGGCGAAGCTATCAGGCACGGTCTGCGCACCTTGGCGCTCATCCAGCAGCGCCGATGAGTATTCACCCGCAGGCTTTACGGCATCGTAGCGTTTGCCGGGTGACGGATACCAACCGCCAGCCGGTGGGTACTCTTTGTAGGTCTGGCCCGGCCGCCGGGTCACCGTGCCCTTGAGACGGTCGACTTCATAGGTCATGGTCGTGCCATTGCGCTGGGTCTCGACCAGCAGCACTCCTTCTGCAACGCGGCGATCATCTCGGCTGTATTCAATTTCCTTGCGCACGCTTATTTTGCCGAATTCCAGGTTTTGTCGGTCTTGCAGCGGCAGCCTGGCTATCAAGTGCTTGAGCTGCGCAGCGGTGGTCTTTTTTACGCGGCTGGCGTAGGACGCAAACGCTTGATCAAACGCATCCTGCGGACGCGGCAGGTCTTTAAGCGTTGCCAGAGCGGCGTTGATGTTGATCGCATTCGATGACGTTACCCAAGCCCCCGGCGCGCCATCGGTGGGCAAAGAGACGTTGCCCAACGTCACCGCGCTGACCACAGCGCGACCAGCCCGGCCCCAATCGTCGGACGAGTCGGGAGCGCCGAGCAGGGCTCTGCCGTCGATAAACAGATCCAGCAGCGAGTAAGGTCCCGGAAAGTGCCGGCTGGCGGGCTGCGAGGTGATGCATTTTTCTTCAAACAGGTTCGGGGCCATTGCCGGCAAGGCGAGTTTCAGTTGCGCCAGCGCCAGGGCTTTTGTGGTCGGCATCTCGCCGATTTGCGTCTCGGCGGCCTCTCTCAACTCACTGACCTGGGCACTGAATCGCTGACGCACCTGAGCCATGGCCGCATCGGTGGTCGGGTAATGCATGCCATTGCCAACGGCCCAGTCCTTGATCGCTTCATGCTGGGCGGCATATTCAATGCGGCGCTCGTCATCGGTCACAGGTGCAACGCTGGCCTCCAGCATGACGCGCGCATAGCTCATCGCCGCTGTTGCCCCTGGCGCTTTTGCCTCGATGCGCGCGACCGCCGTGGCAAAGCTGACCCAGCTGTGGGTGCCCACGGCCACCTGATCGGGGATGTCCTTGACCAAAAGCGCCGGCGCCCGACTGGCAAGCAAAAGTTGAGTCAGCACTGAGGCGGTGGCCGGGGAGGACGCTCGGCCGGTGGTCACCAGGTGGTCTTCCAACTCCCTGATGATGGTAGACGCGGACTTGCCGGCGTTTTCGGCGCAGAACAGCGTGTAACCCTCAATGCTCAGTGGCGTGTCTGGCCGCGCAGTGCCAAACGGATCGGTCACGCTGACACGCTCCACGTTCAATGCCGCCAGCAGCCAATCGGTGGCACTGCCCTTGATCGACCGTGCCTCGAAGCTGGCCTGGATTGCCTCGCCCAGTGCCTTGCCTCTGGGCGTATTGAGCAACTCGTCGAGTAAGTGTCGCGGCTGGCTCAGCGTTGAGGGCGTGAGAGGCCTGTTGTCGAGCAGGTACTCCAGGACATTGTTAAACGGGCGCACATCAATGTCGCCCAAGCCGCCTGCGTACAAGCCGGTACTCAACAGTCGCTGGTTACGCTGATCCAGGGGTTGCGGCCAGCTCAGCGCACCGCCAAGGTTCCCGTGCGTCGGAGCAAGGGGCGGTGGTGTGGTGATTGCGTGGGCAAGGTTGTCGATGTCTTCGCGGCAGGTCGGTACATCCCAGCCGTTATCTTCCAGGAACTGCTTGAGGCTGACCTCGGCCCACGTCTGCGTGTGATCGCTGCGGTAAGTGCTGTCGGTGCCCAGTTGAAGGGTGTTTGCCTGTAACTCATCGGCGATGTCGGCATTTGATCGCATGCCGTCTTTCAACTGCGCTGACAAGTACCGCAACGACGCCGCGGCCTGGTGCTGTGCATGCGTATCGTCGACTACGGATTTCTGGCTTTGCAGGGCACTTTCGCTGCGCGATTCGATCAAGCCGGGAAAGGCCACAGGGTCGAGCCCGGCGAAGCGGCGCTCGCGGCTGAGTGCGTCGGCACGCTGCTTTAGGGCTGTGCCCGAAAGGTGGGACGGTTCTTGATAAAAATTGCCCACCAGTGCCAAGGGCGCGATGTGCTCGTTTGTAACGCCCGGCAGGGTGAAGGTCGCATCCGCCTGGCCGGCTGCAATGATACGTGCCGCCTGCAGAACCGGGCCGCTGATGGCGCCCCAGTGTCTGTCGTCCAGCCCCAGCGTGTGCAGCGTCTGCGCGGGATCCAGGCGGCGCTTGAGCGTGAAGCAAATCTGCCCGGACGTCGGGTTCAGGCTGATCGAGTGGCTGTCTATGCCCTGGTCATGGACCCACTGGGCCACATCCGGTGATCGCAAGGCGTTGGCCAGCTGCGCCCACCACTGGCCGAAGGTCGAATGCGGGGGAATGGGCCAGATTTTCTGGTCAGCATCGCGGGCGGCTACGCCGGTTATGCCGCGCAGTGCGGCGCCGTACTGAGCCGCCAGCTCGCGATCACCGTGGGCCCGGGTGCCTTCAATGGCTGGCTGAATGGGCGCGCCGGGCTCAGCGGTGAGCCTGGGCGGTGCAACGTTGCTGTCAGGAACCTGCGTTGGCTGCACGTGCGCAGCGTGGGGGGTGGAAATACGCGTCATAAAGTCTGTCACCTGGGCAGGGGAATACGCCACGGCACAGTGGCGTGGCATCCCCTTGTGGCAGTATTGCGTGCAGCGATTCCGGCGCCTGGCGGCGATAATCTTTACCCCTCATTTCAACCTTCGTGCTCAGTTGCCAGGGGTGTCCGTTCGGCTACATCGACGGCTGACACCCCTTACAGGCTCAAGGGCGGCTGCGCGGCACCGTTACTGCTGTGCCGCAGGCGAATCCGTTCGGCATCGGCCAATTTCGTCAGGGTCGACTGCTGGGGCGCTTTCACGACGCCACCGGGCAGAACTTCAACCGCGCTTTCGACCACTCACTGGCCATGGAGCGCCCGGCGAGCAACCTGGCGCAGTGGCAAAAGAGCCTGGTGCAGTCAGCCGCCGACGCCGGCCTGGTGCTGGACCCCTGAAATGCTGCCTGTACACGCCCCCCCATGTGGGAGCGGGCTTGCCCGCGAAGAGGGCGTATCAGCCGACCTCTTCAGTGAATGACACTGCGCATTCGCGGGCAAGCCCGCTCCCACAGTGGGATCGCGGCGCGTCAGGTGATTTCGATAGGCCTCACCAACCCACGGACTTGAACAGCTCAGGCACGCGGTCCAGGTGCGGGCTGGCGCAGATATGCGTGTGTTCGTGATGATCGTAGGCGCTGAGCAAGGTATCCCGGTCGACCTGATGATCACCTTTTTCGTCGAGGATTTTATCGATCGCGGCGCGCAGGCCTTCGTCCCACTGGATCAGCGTGCCGTAGCAATCAAAGGTCAACCAGAGTGGGCGAGGGGTGTTCTCAAGGGGCATGCGGCACCTGTACGGAAAGTGAGTGACCCTCGCAGCATAGGAAACGTGGCCGTCAGTTGGAAATTAAATCAGCCTCTGCCACACGGTTGAATAGTCGATATGAAGGTCGCCACCCTGTTTGATCTCGAATTCGCTGGTCAGCGGCGCGGGGCGATAGAGTTCGACACACCGCGGGCTGATCGAGTGTTTGCGCGAAGAGATTTCAGATCCGCGGCATTCGCTCCAGTAGCAGGCGTTCCAGCGTGGCTGCGGGCAATGGCCGGCTGAACAAGTACCCTTGGATCTGATCACACCCGGCGGCCTTCAGAAACGCCAGCTGATCCTGGGTTTCGACACCTTCGGCAACCACTTGCAGGCTCAGGCTATGGGCCAGTTCAATGATCGTGCGGGTAATGGCCGCGTCTTGCGGGTTGGTGGTGACTTCGCGAATAAACGCGATGTCGATCTTCAACGTGTCGATGGGAAACCGGCGCAGATACGCCAGGCTTGAATAGCCGGTGCCGAAGTCATCGATGGAGATTTTCACGCCCATCGTGCGCAGCCGTTGCAGGCTGGCAATGGTGTGCTGGGTGTTTTCCATCAATGAGCCTTCGGTCAGTTCGACCTCCAGCCAGTGCGGCGCAACCCCGGTTTGCCTCAAGGTGCGTTCGATATCGGCAATCAGGTCGCCCTCGATCAACTGATGACCGGAAACGTTGACTGAAACCTCTACGGCGCCAATCAGACCGCGTTGCCACACGGCGATTTGCTGGCAAACCGTGTCAATCACCCAGCGCCCGACCGGCACGATCAGGCCCAGGCTCTCGAGTATCGGCACAAATACCGCCGGTGAAACCGCGCCATAGCCTGGCCGCTCCCAGCGCAGCAGGGCTTCGAGTGCGCATATCTGGCCGCCGGCCAGCTCGACCTTGGGTTGGTAATGCACGCTGAATGCATTGGTTTCGACCGCCAGGCGCAGGGCGTTTTCCAGATCCTGGCGCGCCAGGTCGTGCACGCTCATGCCCGCCGGCTCTCCCGTTCGCTGCTGCAGTTGCTGCTCGAGCATCAGGTTGTGGACTTTCAAATGATCGCCGCGCGCCTTGAGCCGCAGCAGGTTGCGCACCCGCAGCCACAACTCGACACGCTCCACCGGTTTGCTGATGAACTCCTCGGCGCCGGTTTCCAGCCCGGTGACGCGCGCGCTGGGCTCACTGAGGGCCGACAACATGATGATCGGGATACTCGCCGTGGCTTCGTCGCCCTTCAAGTGGCTGGCCACCTCGTAGCCGTCCATGCCCGGCATCATGATGTCCAGCAGGATCAGGTCGGGCGGTTGCTGCGCCACCAACTGCAAGGCTTCTTCACCGCTGCTGGCACTCAGGGTCTGGTAGCCCTCGTGCTGCAGCAGGGTTTCCAGCAGCTTGCGAACCTGGGGTTCATCATCAACGATCAATAGCGTTGCGGGTTGGCTGGCCATGGAGAGGACTCATAGGAGTGGGCTGATATGTTGTTGCAGCAAGGTGTCGATGGTCTGGTAAAGCTCTTTGTAGCGCAGCGGCTTGATGATGTAGGCGTCGCAGCCGGCCAGTCGGGTCTTTTCGCGGTCTTCCTTCATGGCCATGGCGGTCAGGGCGATCACCGGAATGTGCGCGGTGCCGGGGTCTTGCTTGAGCAGTCGGGTGGCGGCAAGGCCGTCCATGCCCGGCAACTGGATATCCATCAGGATCAGCGCCGGCTGTTTTTCCCGCGCCAGCGTCAGCCCGGTTTCTGCATCCGCCGCCCACAACACGCTGTGACCGGCATTGACCAGCAACAACCGAGCCAGGCGCATGTTCGCCTCGTTGTCTTCGACGATCAGGATTTCGGCCATGCGGCCTCCGAGGCACGGTGCAGTGGCAGCCACACCACAAAGCGGGTGCCCAGGCCCACGCGGCTGGCGACGGCGACGCTGCCGCCATGCAGGTCGGTCAATTGCTTGACCATCGCCAGCCCCAAACCCGTGCCTTCAAATTTACGCGCCAGGCTGCTGTCGATCTGGCTGAACGCCTTGAAGAGCTTGCTCATGTCGTCCTTGGCAATGCCGATGCCGGTGTCGCTGACGCTCAGTTCGAGGAACTGCGCGTGGGGGCTGGGCTGCAGGGCGAAGCCATGGGTCGGCCAGTCGCCAGGGATCTGCCCGACCTGGGCGCGACTGACCTCGCGCACCGCCAGGGTCACGGAGGCGCCGTGTTCGCTGAACTTCACCGCATTGGCCAGCAGGTTGTAGATGATCTGCTTGGTTTTGCGCAGGTCCAGTTCCAGGGTGCCGAAATCGCCGTCGCTTTCCAGTTTCAACTGGATGCGTTGCAGGGCGGCTTTTTCGCGCACGATCAACAGACTGTTGGCCAGCAAGCCGGCGAGCTCCACGGCCTCAAGCTCCAGGTCCATCATCCCGGCCTCGACCTTGGACAGGTCGAGAATGTCGTTGATCAGCGACAGCAGGTGCTGGCCGCTGGTGAAGATATCGCCGATGTATTCACGCTGCACCTCACTCATGTCGCCGACCAGGCCATCCTTGAGCGCCTCGGAAAAGCCGATCACCGCGTTCAACGGCGTGCGCAACTCGTGGGACATGGTGGCGAGGAACTCGGACTTCATGCGGTTGGCGTGTTCCAGTTCCAGGTTCTTTTCTTCCAGGGCGCGTTCGAAGCCTTTGCGCTCGGCTTCTTCCTGCTTGCGCGCGGTGTTGTCGGTGCCGATCAGCAAGTAGCCGATGATGGTGTCGTGGCGGTTGCGCAGGGCCGTCACCGAGACCATGGCCGACAGGCGACTGCCGTCCTTGCGGATGTAGGTCAGCTCGTAAATGTCTTCGATGCCGCGCGAGGCTTTGAACACCAGAGCTTCAAAGCCCGGCGTGATCGGTGTGTCGAGCTCCAGGCTGAGGGCGGCGGCGCGGGTGATGAGTTCGGCGGGGTCGGAAATGTCGGCGGGGGTAATGCGGTTCAGCACGTCGTCGGCGGCGTAGCCGAGCATGCGTTCGGCGCCGACGTTGAAGATCTGGATCACGCCTTTTTCGTCGGTGGCGATGCTTGAAAAATACGCGCTGTTGAAGATCGCGTCTTGCAGGGCGCCGGTCTTGAGCAGGGTTTTCTGGCGTTTGAATTCGACGATTTTTTCGGCCCGCGATTGCGGTTCGAGGGGTCGTTCGGTTGGGTTTTTATCCATCGCGGTGGCGTTCCATGAACTTCAGGCCCGCCATCATTGACAGCCGATGGCGCAGAGCATGCTCACTGAGATCGCACGAGGGCGACGAGGAGGAGATGAGGTCTTTGGACGATAGCAGAGATTATGGCGTTTTGATGCTTGGCAGCTTTGACTTGGCGGGTTTTGGAGGGATTGGTGGGCGGGGGCATATCCGTTGCTGCGCTCAGGGCGGCTGGCGGTTGCGCTCTTACAGCGGGTCACTTTTGGCAAATTCCCGAAATGCCGGAGCACAGCAACACACGCCTATCTGATGCACAAAGCTCCAAATGTGGGAGCGAGTTCAGCTGCCAGCACATCACTGCTTTGCTTTTTTGTGGGAGCTGGCTTGCCTGCGATGCAGGCACCTCGGTCTATCAGTGACACACAGTAGATGCCATCGCAGGCAAGCCAGCTCCCACCTTTAACCGAGTACAAACGAAGCCCATCTACCTGATGCACAGAGATCCAAATGTGGGCGCGGGCTTGCCTGCGAATGCGGTGGGTCAGCCAGCTCATGTGTCACTGGCACACCGCCTTCGCGGGCAAGCCCGCTCCCACAAGTTGACCGCGTTCAGCCCGCCAGTACCGCAGCGCTTTGCTTTTCTGTGGGAGCTGGCTTGCCTGCGAATGCGGTGGGCCAGTCAGCTCATGTATCACTGGCACACCGCCTTCGCGGGCAAGCCCGCTCCCACAAGTTGACCGCGTTCAGCCGCCATTGGGAATACCAGATGTAAACGACAACGCTTGCGTTGGAGGTCATGACGCATCCTGATTTCTTCCAATGACTGCTGGCAGAACGGACGGGCACAGGGTTTCATTCCGCTGGTGTATAAATTTCATTTCATGCACCCGACGGTGTGCAGGTTTTGCGCTTGTGGGCTTGGTGAAACGTTTAATCAATCGATAAACGGCGCGCGCAAGCGCTTGCGTAAGGAAATGTAACTGGACTAGAGTCGGCAGCACTCGACTACAAAAATAATAATTCCAGGAGCTCATCCATGAGCCTTGAACCCTTGCTTCAGATGCAGGGCATCAGCAAAACCTTCAACGGTTTGCGCGTGCTCAAGAATGTCGGCCTGAAGGTCTACCCCGGTGAAATCCACGCGTTGATGGGGGAGAACGGCGCCGGCAAATCCACCCTGATGAAAATCCTCTCCGGCGCCTACCAGGCCGATCCCGGCGGTGAAATCCGCATCGACGGCCAGCCCGTCGCCACCTTCGACCCCGCCACTGCCAAGACCCTCGGCATCGCCGTGATTTACCAGGAACTGAGCCTGTGCCCCAACCTGAGCGTGGCCGAGAATATCTACCTGGGCCGCGAACTGCGGCGCGGCTGGACCATCGACCGCAAGGGCATGCAAGCCGGCTGCGTCGAGGTGCTGCAACGCCTGGGCGCTGGGTTCAAACCCACCACGCCGGTGAGCAGCTTGTCGATTGCCGAGCGCCAGCTGGTGGAAATCGCCCGTGCGCTGCATGCCCACGCCAGGATCCTGGTGATGGACGAGCCGACCACGCCGCTGTCATCGCGTGAGACCGACCGCCTGTTTGCCTTGATCAAACAGCTGCGCAGCCAGGGCCTGGCGATTATCTACATCAGCCACCGCATGGCCGAGATCTATGAGTTGTCGGACCGGGTTTCGGTGCTGCGCGACGGCCAGTACATCGGCGAGCTGACGCGCGAGGCGCTGTCGGCCGAGGTGTTGGTGAAAATGATGGTCGGCCGCGATCTTTCCGGGTTCTACAAGAAGGAACACGCCGCCTATAACCCCGGCAACGTGGTGATGCGCGTGCGTGACATGGCCGATGGCAAGCGCGTGCGCCAGTGCAGTTTCGACCTGCACGCCGGCGAAGTATTGGGCATTGCCGGGCTGGTCGGGGCAGGGCGCACGGAGCTGGCGCGGCTGATCTTCGCGGCCGACCCGCGCACCAGCGGCACACTTGAAGTGGTGGGCAAGACCGTCACCCAACTGCGTAACCCGGCTGACGCGATCCGCGCCGGCGTGGTGTACCTCACCGAGGACCGCAAGGCCCAGGGCCTGTTCCTCGACATGAGCGTGGCCGACAACATCAACGTCTGCGCCTGTGTGCCGGACGCGCATGCCGGTGGCGTGCTGGATCGCGGCCATGCTAACCAGCGTTCAAATGACGCGATCAAGTCGCTGTCGATCCGGGTGGCATCGGGCAAGGTCAATGTCGGCGCCTTGAGCGGCGGCAATCAGCAGAAAGTGCTGCTGGCGCGGCTGCTGGAGGTCAAGCCGCATGTGCTGATCCTCGACGAACCGACGCGGGGCGTGGACATCGGCTCCAAGTCCGAGATCTACCGCATCATCAATCAACTGGCGCTGGCCGGTGTTGGCATTGTGGTGATCTCCAGTGAGTTGCCGGAAATCATCGGCACGTGCGACCGCGTGTTGATCATGCGCGAAGGCCAGTTGGTGGCCGAAGTCGGCGGGGCATCCGGCCACGTCATTTCCCAGGAACGTATTATTGACCTCGCCACCGGTGGCGATCAGGTGGCTGCCCATGGCTGATTCAAACAACCACACACTTGCCCTTGCGCCCGTCGGTAAAGCGGAACGCGTTCGCGAGCTGATGCGCACGGTCGGCATGCTGCCGGTGCTGATATTGCTGCTGGTCGGGTTTGCCCTGGCCAGTGAAAACTTCCTCACCGTGCAGAACCTGTCGATCATCACCCAGCAGGCTTCGGTGAATGTGGTGCTGGCGGCGGGCATGACCTTTGTGATTCTGACGGCGGGCATCGACTTGTCCGTCGGCGCAATTCTCGCGGCGTCCGCTGTGGTCGCGTTGCAGGCCTCAATGTCGCCACAGTTCGGCATGTTCGGGATTGCTGCCGGCATCGGTTTCGGTCTGTTGCTGGGCCTGGTCAATGGCGGGCTGATCGCCTTCATGCGCCTGCCGCCGTTTATCGTCACCCTCGGCGCACTGACCGCCATGCGCGGCCTGGCGCGGTTGCTGGCAGATGACAAAACCGTGTTCAACCCCGACCTGCCGTTTGCGTTTATCGGCAATGACTCGGTGCTGGGCGTGCCGTGGCTGGTGATCATTGCCGTCGCGGTGGTGGCGCTGTCGTGGTTCATCCTGCGCCGCACCGTCATGGGCGTGCAGATCTACTCCGTCGGCGGCAACCCGGAAGCGGCGCGCTTGTCGGGGATCAAGGTGTGGAAAGTGCTGCTGTTCGTCTACGCCATGTCCGGTGCACTGGCCGGGCTGGGCGCGGTGATGAACGCCTCGCGCCTGTTCGCCGCCAATGGCCTGCAACTGGGGCAATCCTATGAGCTGGACGCGATTGCTGCGGTGATTCTCGGCGGCACCAGTTTTACCGGCGGCGTCGGCACCATCGGCGGCACGCTGATCGGGGCGCTGATTATCGCGGTGCTCACCAACGGCCTGGTGCTGCTGGGTGTGTCGGATATCTGGCAGTACATCATCAAGGGCATTGTGATCATCGGCGCGGTGGCGCTGGATCGCTATCGCCAGTCCGGCGCACGGACCTGATTTCACTCCAACAACAATCACAAGAGAGTCCCGCATGAACTTCAAACGCCTCTTTCCTGTTATGGCCTTGGCTGCCCTGATCTCCCACACCGTAGAAGCCCGCGAACTCAAGGCCCTCGGCATCAGCATGGGCTCGCTCGGCAACCCGTATTTTGTGACCCTGGCCGATGGCGCCACGGCGCGGGCCAAAGAGCTGAACCCCAACGTCAAAGTGACGTCGGTGTCGGCCGACTATGACCTGAGCAAGCAGTTCTCGCAGATCGACAACTTCATTTCGTCCAAGGTCGACCTGATCCTGCTCAACGCCGTCGACCCATCGGCCATGGCCTCGGCCATCAAAAAAGCCCGGGATGCCGGCATTGTCGTGGTGGCGGTGGATGTGGACGCCAAGGGCGTGAACGCCACCGTGCAAACCGACAACGTCGAAGCCGGCAAACTGGCGTGCCAGTTCCTGGTGGACAAGCTTGCGGGCAAGGGCAATGTGATCATCCAGAATGGCCCGCAAGTCACCGCCGTGACCGACCGCGTCAAAGGCTGCAAGGCTGCATTGGCCGGTGCGCCGGACATCAAGGTGCTGTCCGATGACCAGGACGGCAAAGGCTCGCGCGAAGGCGGCCTGAACGTGATGCAGGGTTACCTCACGCGCTTCCCGAAAATCGACGGCCTGTTCGCGATCAACGACCCGCAAGCCATTGGCAGTGACCTGGCGGCCAAACAGCTGAAACGCAGCGGCATCCTCATCACCTCGGTGGACGGTGCGCCAGACATCGAAAATGCGCTGAAGACCGACACGCAAATCCAGGCCTCGGCCAGCCAGGACCCTTGGGCCATGGCGCAAACAGCGGTGAATGTGGGCAACGACATTCTCAATGACAAGGCCCCGGCCGAAGCGGTTACCCTGCTCACGCCAAAACTGATCACCCGCGACAACGTGGCTACGTACAGCGGTTGGTCGAGTAAACATTGAGTCATTGAGCAAAGGGGAGCGCGTCGTGGTCACCATGGATGACGTGGCAAGCAGGGCGGGGGTGTCGACGTCGACCGTGTCCCACGTGTTGAACGGCACCCGCAAAGTCAGCGAGGCCACGGTGCAAGCGGTGCAGCGCGCAATTCAGGACTTGGGCTACATCCCCAATACCCTGGCGCGCTCGCTGGCCCGTTCCAGCACCAGCACGATTGGCGTGGCGATCTCGGCGCTGTCCAACCATTACTTCAGTGAAACCGTGCACGCGATTGAAACCGAGTGCGCCAAGCACGGCTACATGATGCTGTTTGTCGACCCCCACGACGACCCGGAGCAGGAGCTGCGGGTGGTCACCGCGTTGCATCATCGGCGGGTTGACGGAATTTTGCTGGCCCCGTCCACCGATTCCAGGGCCCTTAAGTATTTGCAGGCAAATGAAATGCCCACGGTGCTGGTGGACCGCATGATGAGTACGCAGTTTGACCAGATCGGGGTGGAGAATACCCAGTCCACCCAGGCCCTGGTCGCGCATTTGATTGAACACGGGCACCGCCGTATCGGCTTTATTGCCGGGCGCGCGGGGCTGGGCACTACCGATGAGCGCGTGGCGGGTTACCGGGCTGCGTTGCAGGCGGCAGGCGTGGCGTTTGATCCGCAGTTGCTGGTCAACGGTGGCTCGAACAGTCAGCCGGCGCGCGCCGCGACTGCGCAGTTGCTGGCCCTGAGCGCGCCGCCTACGGCGATCATGGCGGGCAATAACCTGATGACACTGGGCGCCATGCATGCCCTGCGTGACGCGCAGATTGAAGTGCCAGGGCAGATCGCGCTGGTGGGTTTTGATGATTTTGACTGGGCGGATTTTTTCGTGCCGCGCCTGACCTTGATTGCCCAGCCGGTCAAGGAGCTGGGCGTACGCGCGGTGCAGATGCTGCTGCAACGCATGGCCGCGCCGGCCGCGCCGGTACAAAGCGTACGCCTGGCGCCGAGCCTGCAATACCGTAATTCATGTGGCTGTATTTGATTGGAATGACCCACGTATGAGCAGTCCTGTTTCCCTCGGTATTGATCTGGGCACCTCCGAACTCAAGGCGATCCTGATGGACGTCGACGGCGCCGTGCTGGCCCACGCCGGTGTGCGCTTGAGTGTTTCGCGACGTCACAGCGGCTGGTCCGAACAGGCCCCGCAAGACTGGTGGCAGGCCTGTTTGCAGGCGCTTGAGCAGTTGCGTGCGCATGCGGCTTTCAGTCGCGTGGTGTGCATCGGGTTGTCGGGGCAGATGCACGGCGCAGTGTTGCTCGGGGATGACGACCGCGTGTTGTACCCGGCGATCCTGTGGGACGACTCGCGTGCTGTCGCCGACGCTGAGCAACTCGGGCCCGACTTCGCCGAAGTCACCGGCAGCCTGCCGATGGCCGGGCTGACCGCGCCGAAACTGCTGTGGCTGCAACAGCATGAACCCGAGGTGTTCAAGGCCATTGACTGCGTGCTCTCGCCCAAGGATTACCTGCGTTTACGCCTGAGTGGCGAGCGCATCAGCGAGATGTCCGATGCGGCCGGCACACTGTGGCTGGACGTGGCGCAGCGCGAATGGTTCGCGCCGATGCTGGGTGCCACGGGGCTTGCGCCTGCGCAGATGCCCAGGTTGGTGGAAGGCGGTGCGCCGGCGGGTTACGTGACGGCAAGCGGGCTGGGTTTGTCGCCCGGCGTGGTGATTGCCGGTGGCGGCGGCGATAACCCGATGGCGGCCGTCGGCATCGGTGCAATCAATGCCGGCGACGGTTTCATCACCCTGGGCACCAGCGCGGCCATCGTCGCTATCACCGATCACGCCGCCGGCAACCCGGCCAGCGCCGTGCACAGCTTCTGCCACGCGCTGCCTGATCGCTGGTACACGATGGGCGCCATGCTGGCCGGTGCCAGTTGCTTGCGCTGGGTGACGCGCTTGACCGGTATGCCAGACGAACAAACGCTGCTGGACCAGGTGCAGGCGCAGTTGCCGATGGGGCAGCCGGTACCGTTAGACACACCCTTGTTTTTGCCCTATCTGGCCGGTGAACGCACGCCGCATAACGACCCGTTGCTGCGCGGCGGCTTCATGAACCTGGGCCACGATTGCACCCCGGCGATGCTCGGTTACGCCGTGATGGAAGGCGTGGGGTTTGGCTTGTTCGACGCCTTGCGCGCCGTGCAATCGGCCGGCGCCAGCGTCGGCGCCTGCGCTCTGGTGGGCGGCGGCGCGCGCAGCGAGTACTGGGCGCAGTTGTTGGCGAACATCCTGCAGCGCGAGATCTTTACCTTGCAGGGCAGCGAATTGAGCGCGTGTATTGGGGCGGCGAAGCTGGGGTTTGTGGCGATCGGGCAGGGCGCGTCGCTGTTGCAAGCGGGCCTGCCGGTCAAGGCGCGGTATTGGCCGGACGTGATGCAACAGCCGGTGTTGGAAGCGCGTTATCGCAAGTTCCAAGGGTTGCTGGTGGCGGCGAAGGCGCTGCACGACTGATCATGCGCCTTGTGTTGAGCAGGCCTTTTTTGTGGCGAGCGGGCTTGTTGTGGCGAGCGGGCTTGCCCCGCGTTGGGCTGCGCAGCAGCCCCAAACCCGTCACCGCGTTTTTCCAGATAGATTGAGTCGTCAGGTTTCGGGGCCGCTTCGCGCCCCAACGCGGGGCAAGCCCGCTCGCCACAGGAATCCCGTCCACCACAGAAAGCCCGCTTGCCAAGCGAATCTGCAGCGTCACAACCACGCCACGTCCCACAACGGATAATCGCCAATATGCTCGACCAGCCCGGCTCGTAGAGGGTTGGCGATCACGTAGCGCGCTATTTTCCGTACGTCTTCCTCGGCCCGAACAGCATGGTCGTGATAGCCGCGCTGCCAGAATCTTTCCCGGCTGCCTCGGGCTCGATTGATACTCAGCGTACTGCGCGACTTGGTCTGGCGCATCACATCGGGCAGGGTCGAGTTATGCAGGTCGAACAACCAATGAAAGTGATCCGGCATGATCACCCACGCCAGTGAGTTGACCTGGCCCGCGTCGTGGGTTCGTTTGAATTCTGCTACCAATAATCGTCCCAGCTCAAAACTGTTGAACAAGGGTTGGCGCTGATGCACCACGACGGTAACCAAATAAGCACGCCCTGATTCTGAGTAGCGACCGCGGCGTAACCGGTGAGAGTTGGGCTGACGAGACAATCCGTTGCTCCTTGCATGGATAAGAAGCTGTGACGCTAGCAGCGCCAGTGGATTGACCGTGTTGAGTTCGGTGTCTCCATATTTCCAGTGGGCACGGGCTTGTTGTGGATAGCGGGGCTGTTGTGGCGAACGGGCTTACTGTGGCGAGCGGGCTTGCCCCGCGTTGGGCTGCGCAGCAGCCCCAAACCCGTCACCGCGCTTTTCCAGATTAATTGAGTCGGCAGGTTTCAGGGCCGCTTCGCGCCCCAACGCGGGGCAAGCCCGCTCGCCACAACCAGACCGCTCGCCACAGAAAGCCCACTGACGACAACAGTCCATCGGCTTACAGCGCATCCCATTGCGGTGCAAACGGCGGCTGCACAAAGCGTTGGTCTTTGGGCAGGCGCGCGATGGCTTGCATATCCTGCTCATCGAGTGCGACGTGCAGCGAATCGAGGTTGGCTTGCTGGCTTTGCGGGCGCTGGGCCTTGGGAATCGCCGCCACGCCTTGTTGGCGTAACCAGGCCAGGGCGACTTGCGCTGCGCTGGCGCCGTGCTTGGCGCCGATCTGTGTCAATACCGGGTCAGTGGCCGCGCGACCCTGTGCCAACGGTGCATATGCAACCATCGGGATGCGTTTGCCGCGCAGGTAATTGAGCAGGCGGCTCTGGTCGAGGAACGGGTGGTATTCCACCTGTACCGCGGCAATCGGCGTGCCCAGCACATCGATCGCCTCGCGCAGCATCGGCATGTTGAAGTTGCACACACCGATGTGCTTCACGCGGCCACTGTCGCGCAGGGCCAACAAAGCGTTCATCACGCCGGGCAGGTCCATGTTGGCAGCCGGCCAATGCACCATGAACAGATCGACGTAGTCCACCGCCAGCTTGCCGAGGCTCAGCTCAAAGGCTTTTTGCAGCGCGGCCGGCGCCAACTGGTCATGCCAGACCTTGGTGGTCAGGAACACCTCGTCGCGGGGGATGCCCGAGTGTTTGATCGCCTGGCCCACAGCGGCTTCGTTGTCGTACATAGCGGCGGTGTCGATATGCCGGTAACCCAGCGCCAGGGCACTTTCGACCACTGCCCGGCAGTCATCGCCGGGCATACGGAAGGTACCGAAACCCAATTCAGGCAGGTTCATCAGGCATTCGCCTCCGCGGTTTTATCTGCCAGCTCGCGCAACACCGTGAGCAGGGAAGTTGTGCCCTTGAGCACCTGATCGTGCTCGAAACAGATCCAGCCTTCGTTGAAGCCATCGACCATGCGCATGCGCGGCAGCGGGTTGTGTGCGCCTTGGGCACGCAGCAACGGTTCCCAGGTATCGCGCTCAACCACCTCGGCGCGCACGTCACGGCCGAGCACTTGCGCCAGGGTCTGGGCGATGTCGTTCGGGCTGACCCACTGGCTTTCCAGTTCGACTACGCGGTGGCCGGCCCAGTCTTGCTGCAACAGTTGCGCGGCAAGTGTGCCGATGTCGGCCGTGGCAACCATCGGCACGGGTTTGTCGAGCGGTTGCAGGAAGCTGTGGATCACGCCGGTGTCACGCGCACTGCTGACGTCATAGGCGGCGTTTTCCATGAACCAGCCTGGGCGCAGGAAGGTTACGGGGATGTCCAGGGCGCTCAACGCCTGTTCCATCAGCGTGCGCTGTGTCAGCAGGTTGAGCTCCTTGGCTTGCGCGCCGATGGTCGACAGGCACAAGACTTTTTGTGGCGCGGCGGCCTTGAGGGCCTGGCTGACAGCCGCTATCACGGCACGCGCTTCAGGAAACCCAGGCAGCGGATCGAAGCCCGGTGGCGGCAGGATGAACACAGCGGTCGCGCCCTTGAACGCTTCGGTCAGCGCCTGTGCATCTTCCATCGCGGCAAACGCGATTTCGCAGCCTTGGTCGGCCCAATAGGCCGCTTTGCCGGCGTCGCGAATGACGGCGCGAACCGGCAGGCCTGCCTTGAGGAGGTTATGCGCCAGGGCGCCGCCGACTTTGCCTGTGATGCCAGTGATTACGTACATGCGCTTTATTCCTGTGGGTTCCAATGTGTGGAGCCCAGCATAAAGTTCGGCCGGCGATGACAGAATAGCGATTACGTCACTGCGTTAGTGACGCAAAATCACGAATCGGCCAGTGGCGGCAAACGCCGTTTGACTGGGGTTTTCTTGACGATGGCGGTGTTGGTTTCGGCATAGGCGTTAAGCCGGTCGAGCAGGGTGTCGAGCTGGTCCATGGTGCGCACGTGCAGGCGCGCGATAAAGCAGTCCTCACCGGTGACCTTGTCGCACTCGGTGAACTCGGGAATCGCCTGGATCTGGCGCTCCACCTCCTGCAATTTGCCGGGCAACGGGCGGATACGCACGATGGCTTGCAGCAAATAGCCGAAGTGCTTGGGGTCGATGTCGACGGTGTAATGGGTCAGCACGCCGCGCTCCTCCAAACGGCGCAGACGTTCGCCCACGCTGGGCGAAGACAGCCCGGTAATACCCGCCAACGCCTTGAGCGACAGGCGCGAGTCGTCCATCAAGGCGGCGATCAGTTGCTGGTCGATAGAGTCAATCATGCTGCCTGCCTAATTTAAAAAGGTAATTGAGGGTTTTTGCCTACTTTAGTCGCTGGAGGCGCCGATCAGCAGATTGCCATAATTGAGCCTCACTTGAGGAGCGCCATCGTGGACACATCTATTCGTCGCGGATCGTGGGAAATGGTCGCCGCCATGCTGATTTCGGGCACCATCGGCTGGTTTGTGCTGGTGTCTGGCGTGTCGGTGATCGAAGTGGTGTTCTGGCGCTGCCTGATTGGCGCGCTGACGCTGTTGCTGGTGTGCGCGTGGTTGGGCTATTTGCGCCGAGACCTGCTGACGTGGGCCAAGCTCGGCCTGGCGATGCTCAGCGGTGTGGCCATCGTCGGCAACTGGTTGCTGTTGTTCGAATCCTATTCACGTGCGTCGATTGCCATCAGCACCGCGGTGTATAACGTGCAGCCGTTCATGTTGGTGATGCTGGCGGCGCTGTTTCTGGGTGAGAAGATCACCGTGCAGAAGCTCGCATGGTTGAGCGTGGCGTTCCTCGGCATGCTGGCGATTGTCACCGCCCATGGCGAACAGCAAAGCGCTGGCGGGGATTATCTGACCGGTATTGCCCTGGCGTTGGGCGCAGCGTTTTTGTATGCGATTGCCGCCTTGATCATCAAGCGCTTGAAGGACGTTCCACCCCACTTGATGGCGTTGATCCAGGTGATTACCGGCGCACTGTTGCTGGCGCCGTTAGTGCCTTGGCACAGCTTGCCTGCCGCGACCCAGGCCTGGGCTGCGCTGATCACGCTGGGCATGGTGCACACCGGTTTGATGTATGTGTTGCTGTACGGGGCGATCCAGAAACTGCCGACCGCGATTACCGGGGCGCTGTCGTTCATCTACCCGATCGCGGCGATCTTTGTCGATTGGATCGCCTTTGGGCATCGCCTGGGTTGGCTGCAATGGCTGGGGGTTGTTGCGATTCTGCTGGCGGCAGCGGGGTTGCAGCGGGGCTGGTGGTGGCCCCGCTCCCCAAGGGTCAGTGCGTGCCCTGAAAGATGATGTTTTCCGGGTTGAAATGGCCCACGCCGCTGCCCGGCTGTGGCAAGCCAAGGATGTGGCCCTTGATCTTGCCCACCACGTGCATCTCGCACGGTTTGCAGTCGAACTTCAGGGTCAGCACTTCATCACCGTGGATCAGTTGCATCGGCGCCACTTTGGTCTTCACTCCCGTCACGCCCTTGGCCTGTTTAGGGCACAGGTTGAACGAGAACCGCAGGCAGTGCTTGGTGATCATCACCGGCACTTCGCCGGTTTCTTCGTGGGCTTCGAAGGCGGCGTCGATCAGCTTCACGCCGTGACGGTGGTAGAAGTCCCGGGCTTTCTGGTTGTAGACGTTGGCCAGGAACGACAAATGCGCTTCCGGGTACACCGGCGGCGGCGACGTCTCAGCCTTGCGTCCACCTCGTGGGTGAGCGGCAACGCGGGCGGCGGTCAGCGCCTCGATCACTTCACGGCGCAAGGCCTTGAGCTGCGAGTTGGGGATGAAGAATGCCTGCGGCGCATCCAGTTCGATGTGCGTGGCGTGGTACTCGGTGGTGCCGAGTTGGCCAAGCAGGTCGCGCAGGGTGTCGAGCGCCTGTTCCGGCTTGTTGGCCACGCCGAACGGGCCGGGCAGGGTGACGCTGGCGCTGATGCCTTCTTCGCTGGTCGCGGTCACGTCCAACTGGTTTTCACGCAGGCGCGCGACCCACTGCAGGCCAATACGGCGTTCGGCCGAGGTCTTGAGCAGGGCTTGTTGCCAGTTGTGGTCGAGGTTGCGGTTCAGCGGATGGTTGGGGCGCAACTGGTGCAGGCCGGCCGGCATTTCATTGGGTTCGACGCGGTAGCGGTAGCGTTTCTCGCCGTCTTCTTCGAACTCGCCTTTGGGTTCGGCGATGTTGGCGCGAAAACCCACGACTTCGCGCTTGATCAGCACATTGAGGCCGTCGCCGTTGGACAACGGCTCATGGGTGACTACCTGCAAGTCGCGCTTGCCGGCTTTTTCCACCACACCCACCGGCAGGCCGGTGAAGGTGGGCGTGTCGAAGGCGCCGATGTCGATTTTGCGGTCGGTGACGAAGTAGTCGGTGCTGCCCCGGTGGAAGGTTTTTTCTGGGTCGGGCAGGAAGAAATGCGCAGTACGGCCGCTGGAAGCGCGCGCCAGGTCAGGGCGGTCTTCGAGGACGTCGTCGAGGCGTTGGCGGTAATAGGCGGTGATGTTTTTCACATAACCCATGTCCTTGTAACGGCCTTCGATCTTGAACGAACGCACACCGGCTTCGACCAGCGCGCGGATGTTGGCGCTCTGGTTGTTGTCTTTCATCGACAGCAGGTGTTTTTCAAAGGCCACCACGCGGCCTTGGTCATCTTTCAAGGTGTACGGCAGGCGGCAGGCCTGGGAGCAATCGCCACGGTTGGCGCTGCGGCCATTCTGAGCGTGGGAGATATTGCATTGCCCGGAGAACGCCACGCACAGGGCGCCGTGGATGAAGAACTCGATGGCGGCATCGGTTTCATCGGCGATCGCGCGGATTTCCTGCAGGTTCAGCTCGCGGGCCAACACCAGCTGCGAGAAACCTGCCTGGTCGAGAAACTTGGCGCGGCCCAGGGTGCGGATGTCGGTCTGGGTGCTGGCGTGCAGCTCGATGGGCGGAATATCCAGCTCCATCACGCCCAGGTCCTGCACGATCAACGCATCGACACCGGCGTCGTACAGCTGATGGATCAGCTTGCGCGCGGGTTCCAGTTCGTTGTCGTGCAGGATGGTGTTGATAGTGGTGAACACGCGGGCGTGGTAACGGCGGGCGAATTCGACCAGTTGAGCGATGTCGCTCACCTCGTTACACGCGTTATGGCGTGCGCCGAAGCTTGGTCCACCGATGTAGATGGCGTCGGCGCCATGCAAGATAGCCTCGCGCGCGATGGCGACATCGCGGGCCGGGCTGAGCAATTCCAGGTGATGCTTGGGCAAGGACATAGTTTTTTTAGTCAGGCTTGTCACGGTTGAGGCGGGCATTGTAGCTGTGAAATGCTGGGTGGGCACCTACCGCAGGGCTGGCTGGGCGAATGGGGTAGGTAGATTGGGAGCATATCCGTTGCTGCGGTAACGGCGGCTGGCGGTTCCGCTCTTGCAGCGGGTTACTTTTGGCAAACGCCCGGAATGCCGGCCCAGCCAAAAGTAACCAAAAGGTCTTTGCCCCACCAGTCGGTGCCTCGCCTAGGTTCGGCCAGCGTGGTTGACGGGGCCTGTCAGATCAAAATCAAAAGCAAAGCAACACACTTCTATCTGATGCACAGAGATCCAAATGTGGGAGTGGGCTTGCCCGCTCCCACAAGTTGACCGCGTTCAGCCGCCACCACCGCACTGCTTTTGCTTTTCTGTGGGAGCTGGCTTGCCTGCGATGCAGGCACCTCGGTCTATCTGACGCTATCGAGGCAACCCTTGATGTGTATTGCCAGCGATAACTCAGGCCTTGGCTGCCATCGCGGTGACTTCCACGCGCATGCCTTCAACGGCCAATGCGGCCACGCCAACGGCAGCGCGAACCGGCCACGGTTTGGCGAAAAAGCGTTTGTAGACTTCATTGAACGCGGCGCGATCAGCCATGTCGGTGAGGTAGATGGTCAGGTGCATCACCCGGGCCATGGAACTGCCGGCTTTTTCCAGCGCGACTTTCAGCGCTTGCAGGGTGCACTCGCTTTGCAGGGTGATGTCGCCGAGTTCGAGGCTGCCATCGGCGCGGGTCGGGATCTGGGTGGAGACCAGGATGCCGTTGAAACCGACGACGTCGGAGGAAATCGAGTCGGCATCCGGATCGGGGGTGTAGCTCAGGTCGTGGTTGGCCATGGGCGCCTCTGGTTGGCTTTAGCAGAAGGCGCACATGGTCCCCGAAAATCACAACAGGGGCAAACCGAGGGTTATGCCCAGCGGCGGAATAGCACGCTGGCATTCACGCCACCAAAGCCGAAGCCGTTGGACAGCGCATATTCAATCGGCATGTGCCGCGCTTCACCGCGCACCATGTCCAGGCCGTCGGCCAGCGCGTCCGGGTTGTCCAGGTTCAGCGTCACCGGGGCGATCTGGTCGCGCAGGGCAAGCACGCTGAAGATCGCTTCGATGCCGCCTGCGGCGCCCAATAAGTGGCCGGTGGCAGACTTGGTTGAGCTGATGGCCGGGCCGCCATGGGCGCCGAACACGGTCTTGATGGCGGCCAGTTCGCCTTTGTCACCCACCGGCGTCGAGGTTGCATGGGCGTTCAAGTACTGGACCTGGGCCGCCTCGATGCCTGCCTGACGCAGTGCCTGGGTCATCGCCCGCCGCGCGCCATCACCGTCTTCCGGCCCGGCCGTCATGTGGTAGGCATCGGCACTGGTGCCATAACCCACCAGTTCGGCGATGGGCTGCGCGCCGCGTGCCAGGGCATGCTCCAGTTCTTCGATGACCAGGATGCCGGCACCTTCGCCCATCACGAAGCCATCACGTGCCTGATCGAAGGGCCGCGAAGCCCGTTCTGGCGTGTCATTGAACTCGCTGGATAACGCCCGCGCCGCCGCAAAACCGGCCAGGCTGACCCGGTGAATCGCCGCTTCCGCACCGCCACACACCGCCACATCGATTTCCCCGGCACGAATCATCCGCGCCGCGTCCCCAATTGCTTGCACACCGGCTGCGCAGGCCGTCACCGGCGCTCCCAGCGGGCCTTTCAAGCCGTAGTTGATCGACACATGCCCGGCCGCCATGTTGCTCAGGAACGAGGGAATGGTGAAGGGCGACAAACGTCGCGGGCCTTTGCTGTCGGTGGTGCGCACGGCATCGGCAATCGCGGGAAAGCCACCCACGCCAGAGGCGATGATGGTCGCCGTGCGTTCCTGTGCCTGCGGCGTTTGAGGCGCCCAGCCGGCTTGCTTCAAGGCTTCATCGGCCGCCGCGAGGGCGAACAGGATAAAGCGGTCCATCTTGCGCTGTTCCTTGGCGGCCAGCAGCCGATCAGGGTCAAACCCGGCCTCAGGGTCTTGCAGCACGCTTTGCACTTGGCCACCGATGCTGATGGCGAGGTCACCGATCAATGCTTCAGGCAGACGGCGTATGCCCGACTGCCCGTTCAACAGGCGTTGCCAGGTGGATTCCACGCTGGCGCCCAGCGGCGTCAGTGCGCCCATGCCTGTCACGACGATACGTTTACTCATGATCAATCGACTCCGGTTGCGTTGAGGGTACAGACCCTGTGGACGTCACTATCATGATGAAAGTAACATGGCGTTACACAACTTTGTACCGGCACCTGGGAACCCTTATGCAACGCAAGTCTCTTGTCAGCGACGAATGCCCCATCGCCCGCAGCCTTGAACGGATAGGGGAGTGGTGGAGCATGTTGATCATGCGCGATGCATTGCATGGCTTGCGTCGCTTCGATGAGTTTTCACGCAGCCTGGACATCGCGCCGAACATGTTGACGCGCCGCTTGAATGGCCTGGTGGACGCCGGGATGCTTGAGCGCCGCGCCTACAGCGAGCGGCCGCCACGGTATGAATACGTGCCGACGGCCAAGGGCGAGGATTTGCGCATGGTGCTGATGGCACTGGTGGCGTGGGGCAATCGGCATTATGCCGAAGAGGGCACCAGTGTCGAGGTGGTGGAGCGCGAGACGGGCAAGCCGGTGCAACCGATGATGGCAACGGCCGAAGGCACACTCGTGCCGTTGGATGCGTGCGTGGTGCAGGCCGGTCCAGCCGCCAGCGCAGGCATGCGCCAACGGCTGGAGCCTGGGGTGGTTACAGCAGAGTGAACGGGTAGTCGACGATCACCCGCAGCTCGTTCAATTTGCCGTCGCGCTGATCCGCGTTTGACGAAACCATCGCATCGCGCACGCGCAGCGACAGGTTTTTCGCCGGGCCGCTTTGCAGCACGTATTTGGCCTCCACATCCGTCTCGTGATGGTCGCCGTCGGCACCGTAGTCGCCGACGTAGGCGCTGTTGGCCGGCGTGTGCGTGCCGTTGATGTCGGAGCCGTTGACGTAGCGGGTCATGAAGCTCAAGCCTGGCACGCCGTAGCTGGCCATGTTCAGGTCATAACGCACGCCCCAGGACTGCTCGCCCGGGCCGTTGAAGTCGCCCCACTGAATCGAGTTGGCCAGGAACACTGAATCGCCGCCTTCACCCGCGCCGTTGTTGCCGGTGCCGATGTAGTCGAACGGCGTGTCGCCGTGCACCTTCTGGAACGACAGCGTCAGCGTGTGGGCCGCCAGGAACGAGTAGGCCGCCGCCACCGAATACGTGGTGTTGTTGATGGCCCCGGCCTTGGCGCTGCCGGTGTCGAGGGTGCGGTACAGGTTGCCGTCCAACGCCAGCGACTGGTCATGGCCCAACGGCAATACGTAGTTGAGGTTGGTGTAGTACTGGCGCCAGATATCTTCCAGTTCACCGGCGTACACGGTTGCACTCAGCGAGGGCGTGAAGGTGTATTTGCCGCCGACGAAACTCGCACTGTTGGCCGCGACGTTGGCGTAGGTGGCATAGATATCGTGGTCATGGTTGCTGGTCATGCCGCTGTTGGTGCTGGTGAAATGCCCGGCTTCCAGGTCCAGCCCGGCGATTTCGCTGCTGGTCAGGTCAAACCCGGTGGCGGTCTGCGGCAGAATCCGCGTGCCGCCGGTGGCAAAGACCGGCGCCGTGGGTTGCATGTCACCGAACTTCAGTTGGGTCTTGGACACCTTGATTTTCACCGCGGCGCCGACGGAGCCATAGCCGTTTTCCGGGTCGCCATGGCGGTCGGTCGGCAGGTCACCGGTGCCGGCATCCGCGTGGGTGGCATCGAGTTTCATCGCGCCATAGGCGTAGGCGTCTACGCCAAAACCAATGGTGCCTTGGGTAAAGCCCGAGGCGTAGTTGAGCATTGCGCCTTGGGTCCAGTCGCGGTTGTCTGCCTTGCCACTTTGGCGATCGCGGTCGAAATAATAGTTGCGCAACAGGCCCGTGATGCTGCTGCCGTCAATAAAACCCTTGGAATCGGCCTGGTCGCTGACAGACTCGGCAAAGGCCACTTGGCTGACACTCGCGCACACTGCCAGTGTGAGCAGGCTGCATTGTCTAATCATGGGTTTGATCATGGTATTTACTTCCCCGGAATAAGTAACGCGCGCGCAGAAACATCGCAATTGTTATGGCGCATACAGTGTTGTGGGCAGATGTTTTCAGGTGAGCGTAGTGACGGTTTTTATTGTGTTCGACAGGGTTGCCGAAGCCGATTTTTATCATATTTTTCGCGGCTTGCAGCGGTGTGGCGGATTAAACTCGATTAATTAAACTTCACGTCTTTTAATCACCAGCGGGTGTAGCGTTGATAGGGTCTTAGCCGCTCTGCTTCGACAAAAACCTTTGGTTTGCCGCCGCAGGCTCTGCGGCGGATTTTTTAATGCTTAGTTATATAAAAGTTCATGTGCGCCGCCGTCGTTCAGTGGTGGCTATATGATTGCGCTTGATTCAATTTCGCCCATGTAACAAGACTGTTGCACTTGCCCTTTAATAATCCTTTCTCCCACGCCAGATCAGGAGACAGGCCATGCAAGTCAATCAGCTTCGTCAGGTTGATAGCACCCCCAACGCGGGCGACAACCCCAACTGGAATAAAGCGGTGTCGAAAGCGCTAGGCAATCAGCCCGACGACAACCGCCTCGGCCCCGATACAAAGCGGCCCCAAGGTGACTTTCGCACTGCGCAGCAGATCATCGACGACAACCCGCTGCTCAAGAATCTCGGCAACCAGAGCGGCGTGAAAGACAAATTGCGTGAATGCGTCGGCGACTTTGAGCACGATCCAGACGCCGCTTACCGCGCGAGCCGGGTGCTGGAGCACATCGAAAAACTCGACGAAAACGGCAAGCCCACCGTCAAGCGGCCAGAACTCAATGAAGCCGGCAACGGCAAGGTCGACGGTTTTACCAAAGGCGGTGACGCCCGCCACGGCACCGAAGCCGGGCGCCTGCAGGATTTCGGCAAGTACGGCTGGGAGACCCTTAAAGGCGAGCTACCGCAGAGCTCACCCAGCACGCCGCCCAAGGGCGATGCGCCGTCCAACCATCTGCCGTTGCCGGGTGAAGGCCGGCCGATGGGCGACAACCGCAGTGCCGAGCAAATCATTGAAGACAACCCGTTGCTGAAAAACCTCGGCAACCAGAGCGGGGTCAAGGACGCTCTGCGCGAGCGTGTCGGCGACTTTGAACACGACGCCGATGCGGCCTGGCGTGCCGCGCAGGTGCTCAACTATGTCGAGAACTACGACGAGACCGGCAAGCACATCGAAGGCGGCAACGTGGGCAATGGCCGCATCGACGGCTTCACCAAGGATGGCGAAGCGCGCCACGGTACGGAAGCGGGGCGCCTGCAGGACTTCGGCAAATACGGCTACGACAACCTCAAGGGCCTGGACGGCAACAGCGCGGATGACCAGATCAAGGACTTGAATGCCAAGGCCACCGAAGACGCCGTGAAGGCGGCCGGTGGTGACGCCTCCAAGGTGGGCGCTGACTATTTCGCCACGGGCAACAGCAGCGCCAGCGGTGCGGACAAGACTGCAGCGATCATCCAGCTGTCCACGGGCCTGGCCAACTACAAGGCGGGTGCCGATGCGTTTGCGCACCAGGGGCCGGATGCGGCCAATGAGTGGTCAGGCGACGGCCCGTCACCGGGCCAGCAACGCGAAGACTTTATCAAGGATGTGCAAGGGCGCATCGACACGCTCAGCAAAGACCCGGACGTGCAGCAGTTCCTCAACACCCAGGGCACCGAACAGCTGCAGAAAATGGTCGCCGCCGACCCAGCCTTGAAAGCCGAGATGGAGCGGCGCCTGGACGCTTCATCCAGTTGCGACGCGCTGCAAAGCGCGTTTGCCGCCAAGGGCGCCAGCACCACCGATGCGCTGTCGAGTTTTATCAAGTACCCGGACTTCTACGCCCAGGCCCTGGGCAAACAGCCGGACTACAAGAAAGCCCTGGAAAACGCCCCGCAAGCCATCAAGGACAAGGTCAACGCGGAGTACGCAGATATCACCTCCGGCAAGCAGATCAACGACCTGATCGCCAGCGGTGTGCCGGCAGACAAGGCGGTGATTCAGTCCGGTGTGAACAAGGCAATCTTTGACGCGGTACTCGACGACAAGACTGTGCAGGCGGGCAGTTCGAGCTTCAACGACGTCGCCGCCAAACTGGGGCGCGAAGACCTGCTTAAAGGCCAGTCGATTGACGACTTCTACCGCGGCCTGGGCGTTACCGGCGCCAATGACCCGCGCCTTGAGCAAGTGATCAACGACAACATCGCTGCATTCACGCCACCGGGCGAGGCCCCACCGAAAACCGCCGATATCATCAGTGGCATTCGGGCGGTGGACGACGCCATGCGCGGTGGCGCCAAGTTCGACGATGCGATCAAAAAAGTCCAAAGCACCTGGGGCGGCAAGCTGCCGGCCGGAGTCAGCGCGACGTACAAGGCCGGGGTGATGCACGGCGTGTCGGGCGTGTTGTTGGCGGGCGCCATCGGTACGCGCATCGCCAGCGGCAAGGGCGGCAGCACCGCGCAGACAGTGGGGCAGTCGTTTCAGGCGGCCGGACTGTTCCTGGAAGGTGGCGCCAAGTTTGTCCAGGACCAGTTCGATCGCACCCAACAGGGCACTTACAAGTTCGACGCGCCCAAGTACGTGAAAGACGTGGAAAACGTCGGCAAGAGCCTGGGCGGCGTGGCGGGGAACGTACTGGGCTTGGTCACCGGGGCCATTTCCGCGAAGAACTCGGCCCAGAGCGGCGACAAGGTCGGCGCCGGCTTCCAGGGCACCTTCGCGGGGCTTAATGGCCTGTCGGCCGTGGCCGGCATGGTGGAGGTCGCCACCTATGTGGTGCCGCGCATAACCACGGTGGCAGCCGGCGTTGCAGAAGCGGCCGGCGTGATTGGCGGCGCGGCCGGCGCCCTGGCGGGTGCCGTGGGCGGCATCGCGGCGGTCGGTGGCTTGATCTACGCGATCATTGCCGACATCAAGGCCGACAATGCGCGCAAGAAACAGCAGGAAGAGTGGTACACCGGGCTCAAGGATCAGCTCGATGACTTCGGCGTTACGCCGCCGCCATTGGATGTGATCATTGCGCCCAAAAATGGCTACGTGGACGTGGGTAATCCCAACGCCAATTACTGACCGAAGTCGGCGGCCAGTCGGAACTGGCCGCCGATTGACTGAGGCTTACTCTTTCACGTCCATGAATTCTTCCGCCCACGCCACGTAGCTTTCCGGCAGCGTGTAGGTATGCGTCAGTTCAGTCGCGCTGAGGTTCGAGGTGCTGCTGGTCAACTTGCGTTGCGCACGCAGGCTGTCGTAAGTCGCCTTGATCGACGCAAAGTAGGCGCCGTGGCCGGCCACCACAATGCGCACACCCAGCGCGGCCAGGCGTTCGCTGTCATTGAGCTGCGGGTTGCCGTAAGTCACCAGCATCAACGGCACGCTGAGGTTTTCTGCGATCTTCTCAAGGTGGTCGAAGTCTTTGACGCCCACCATGCAGATGCCGTCGGCGCCGGCTTTTTCATAAGCTTTGGTGCGGGCGATGACGTCTTCGGTCGGCAACACGCCAGCGTTGGTGCGGGCGACGATCGACAGCTCTGGATCGACCCGCGCTTCAAGGGCGGCCTTGACCTTGCCGATGCCTTCCTCAACCGAAATCAGGTCGGTGGATTTGCGCCCGAACTGCGCGGGCAACAGCGTGTCTTCAATCGTCAGTGCCGCAACCCCGGCGCGCTCGAGCTCTTCGACGGTGCGCATCACGTTCAGGGCATTGCCGTAACCGTGGTCGGCGTCGGCGATGAACGGCAGTTGGGCCACACGGCCAATGCGGGTGGCCTGTTCGACGAACTCACTCAGTGTGATCAACGCAAAATCGGGTGCCGCGAGGACCTGCAACGATGCGACCGAACCGCCGAGGATACCGACTTCGAAACCCAGGTCGGCGGCGATGCGCGCAGACATGGGGTCAAAGACGGAGGCGGTTTCAACGCAGATTTGTTTGGCAAGCAGTTCACGGAAGTTGCGGCGCAGTGCTGAGTGAGAAATCTTTGGCATGTTCTTTCCTGGCTCTGGTCATCGTCAAGTGACGATCAATGTCTATTCATGGTGGCGCCAGATTACCACGCAGACGAACGGGGGATTATGACGTTTGAGCATGAGACAGATGCCTGACACATGGATCATCGGTTCACGCTTTGGCGATGGACAGGCCTTTCGCACCATCCAGGAGCATAGCTGCCCCATCTTGCACAACTGCTGTGCCAACCGAGTGCTTAATCGCGGTGGGCGCAATGCCTATAGTTGTTTCAAACCAGCCCAAGACTGAGGTGGACCATGAACAGCGAATTCAAGCCCGACCTGAGCGTTGATGCCCCACGCGAACAAGTGGATGCCGAGTATTTTGAATACAGCAAGGCAGCCAACCCGATCAGCGCCAATCTGATTACCCGAATTCCTTACCACAGCTTCCCGGCCTCGCTGTATGACAGTGGCCCGTCGCGGGTGGTCGCGCTGGACCTCAGCGCTGCGCTGGGCTGTGAGGGCCCGGCAACCGGGCCTGGGCTGTGTGCCAACTTCATCCGCCTGAACGCCGACGACACCTTGGAGCTGCACCCCAATGCCACCTCTCAAGTGTTTTATGTGATCACCGGAGAGGGCTGCGTCGTTCAGGGCGAACACCAGATCGAATGGTCGGCCGGTTGTTTTATCGCGCTGCCAGGCTTGCTGCCAGCCCGGTTCCGCGCCTCGCAGGATGCGCGCCTGTACTACGTGCACGATGAGCCGCTGTTGCGCTACCTGGGGGTTACGCGCAGCACCGACCGTTTCGCGCCGACGCTGTATCCGGCCGCACTGGCCAACTTGAAGCTGCGTGAAGCCGCCGATGATCCGCGTGCCCAGGACCGCAGCCGTATCAGCATTCTGCTGGGTAACCGCAACTTTCCACAGACCCGAACCGTCACGCATGTGCTGTGGGCCATGTACGGCATCCTGCCGCCCGGCTCGATCCAGAAGCCGCACCGGCACCAGTCGATTGCACTGGACTTCATCATCGACTGCCCCACGGGCTGCTACTCGCTGGTAGGCACCGAACTGGACGCCGACGGGCAGATTCGCAACCCGGTACGCGTCGACTGGTCGCCGGGTTTGGCGTTTGTCACACCGCCGGGGTACTGGCACGCGCACTTCAATGAGTCCGATCAGGAGGCATTCCTGATCCCTATCCAGGACGCCGGGTTGCAAACGTACTTGCGCGCGCTGGATATTCGCTTTAGCTGATGTGATGAGACCCTAATGTGGGAGCGAGTTTAACAGCCACCCTTTAGGTCGGCTGGGCACGGACAGCCCTGGCGCTTCCAATCAGGTGTGTCGCCCAACTGCTCAACGATGAAGTCGATAAAGCACCTGACCTTCGACGACACGATCTTCTTGGGTGGATAGACGAACCACACAGAAAATGCCTGCTCGGCACCGAGGATGTTCCATTCTGGCAGCCACACCTGTAACGCGCCCGCGTCAATACTGGTCGCCACCAACCAGTCGGGTAACAGGGCAAATCCCAGGCCCTGGCGCGCCGCGATCAGCTGCGCATCCAGGTCGTTGATACGGATACAGTCGTGAGGCACCAGCGGCACGACTTCATCAGCGGATGCAAACGCAAAATCATGCTGACTCAGTACCGCCGGCAGGCGGGCCAGCTCTGCCGGCGTTGAAGGGGCAGGGTGCGCAGCGCAAAAGCTCGGACTGGCCACCAGCAGGTAGTTGCCCGCGCAGATCCTGCGCGCCTTGAGCGTGGAATCAGCCAGCGCGCCAATGCGAATCGCCAGGTCAACGCCGGTATGAATCAGGTTGACTTGGGCGTTATCCAATACCAGTTCCAGCTTGATCTGCGGGTAGCGAGCCACAAATGTATTCAACAGCGGCAGGATATGGTGACGGGCAAACGCTGGCGGCAAGTTGAGCTTGAGCAGCCCACGAGGCTCCTGGTTCAGCGCCGACGTCGCCGCCTTGGCCTGTTCAAGCTCATCCAGCACCCTGCGCGCATGCAGCAGAAACGTCTGGCCGCCCTCGGTCAGGTGCAGCGTGCGCGTCGAGCGGTTGAACAGGGCGATGCCCAGGTCCTGTTCAAGGTCCTTCACGTAGCGAGAAACGGTTGACGCCTTGATGCCGAGCCGCTCGGCGGCGCGCGAGAAGTTGTTGCCTTCGGCGGCTTCGACGAAGGCGGTCAGCGCGGTGAAATAATCCAAGTGTGACCTGCCGGGCTTGGGTTTATGTTGTCCTCAAGTCTGAGCCTGGGAGTGTCTGCGGTGTTTGCTGATGGTGCGTTTCCCCAATAAACATATACATCGCCGGCACCATGAACAACGTCAGCAGCGTACCAATCGACAACCCGGCGAAAATCACCAGCCCCATGTCGTGCCGCCCCGCAGCACCGGCACCGGAGGCCCACACCAGCGGCACCACGCCCAGCACCATCGCGGCCGTGGTCATCAGGATCGGGCGCAGACGCACGCCGGCGGCCTCTTCTATGGCTTCGCGCTTGCTGTGACCTGCGCGTTGCAGTTCGTTGGCGAACTGCACGATCAGGATCCCGTGCTTGGTGATCAAGCCCAGCAGCGTCACCAGGCCCACCTGGGTGTACACGTTGATCGACGCGTAGCCCATGGTGATGAAGGCCAGTGCGCCAAACAGTGCAGGCGGCACCGAGAACAGGATCACCACCGGGTCGCGAAAGCTCTCGAACTGGAAGGCCAGGGCGAGGTAGACGATCAGAATCGAGAACATCAGCAAACCAAAGAACCCACCAGACTCCTGCATGAATTGGCGCGACTCGCCGGCAAAGTCCGAGGTGTAACCCGAGGGCGCCACGTTGGTCAGGATCGTGTTGAGTTTGCCCAGCAGCTCACCTTGGGCCACGCCGCTGACGCCTGACAGGGTGGCCGAGTTGAGTTGCTGGAAGTGGTTGATCGATTCGGGCTGCGTCGAGGTCTCGATATGCGCGACGGTGCGGGCCTGGATCATCGAGCCGGACGGGGTGCGAATGTAGTAATCGAGAATTTGCTCCGGGTTGAGGCGGTTGACCTGCAGCACTTGGGGAATGACTTTGTAGGAGCGGCCGGCGGTCGAGAAGTAGTTCACGTAGTTACCGCCCAACGCCGCCGACAGCGCCGCGCCGACGTCGGCCTGAGTCAGGCCCAATGCGGCGATCTTCTCCCGGTCCACCACCAGCCGGGCTTGCGGCTTGTCGAGTTTCAAGTCCATGTCGGCAAACCAGAACAACTGCTGTTTCTGCGCCTCGGCCATCACGGCCTGCGCGACCTCGTTGAGGTTTTCCACGGAGTCGGTGGTGGTGATCACAAATTGCACCGGCAAACCCTGGGCGCCCGGCAGCGACGGCAGCGGAAAGGCCGCGATGGTGGCGCCCGGCACCTGATTCCACTTTTGCTGCAGATCGAGTATCAGCTGGGCCTGGGAGCGCGTGCGGTCGCCCCAGGTTTTCAGCAGCACGCCGCCCAGGCCTTGATTGAGGATGGGCAGCCCGGTCAGCTGGAACATCTGCGCGTATTCCGTCTCTTTACTGGCGATCTGGAAGGCCTGGTCGGCAATACGCTCCATCTGCTGGGGCGAGGCCGTCGGCGGGCCTTTGATCTGCATGAACACCAGCCCCTGGTCTTCGGTGGGCGACAGTTCACTTTTGGCGGTCATGCCACTGGCGGCCACCAGCAGGAACAGCACAAACCCAAAGGTCACCAGCACCGGCCAGATGTTCAGCCCGCCAGACAACACACGGTGGTAACGCCCGCGCAGCCAGTCAAAATACTGGTCGAGCTTACGCGCAAAACGACCTTCTTCCTGCCCGGACTTGAACAGCTTGGACGTCATCATTGGCGAGAGGGTCAACGCCACCACGGCCGACACTGTCACGGCGCCCGCCAGCGAGAAACAGAACTCCTTGAACAGCGCACCAGTGAGCCCGCTGCGCAGGCCGATGGGCACGTACGCGGCGATCAACACCACGGTCATCGCGACGATCGGGCCACCCAGTTCCCGCGCCGCGATCAGCGCGGCCTCCAGCACGCCTTTGCCTTCTTCCTTGATATGCCGGTCGACGTTTTCCACCACGATGATCGCGTCGTCCACCACCAGGCCAATCGCCAGAACCAGCGCGAGCAGGGTCAGCAGGTTAATCGAGTACCCCAGCAGGTACATGATGAAGAAGGTCCCGACCAGCGACAGCGGGATCGCCACCAGCGGCACGATCACCGCGCGGAACGAGCCGAGGAACAGGTAGATGACCACCGAGACAATGATCATCGCCTCGACCAGGGTCTTCACCACCTCGTAAATCGAGGTATTGATGAACTCGGTTGAGTCGTACACGATCTCGCCGCGCACGCCAGTGGGCAGTTGCGATTGCAGCTCGGGGAAGGCCTCACGCACGCTGTCGGCGACGGTCAGGATATTCGCGGTCGGCGCCGCCTTGATGCCGATGAACACCGAGCGCTTGCCGGAAAACGCCACGCTGCTGTCGTAGCTTTCGGCGCCAAGGGTGACGGTGGCCACGTCCTCCAGATACACCAAGGCGTCGCCTTTCTGCTTGATCACCAGTCGTTTGAATTCATCCACCGTGTGCAGATCGGTGCCGGCCGTGAGGTCGACCGTTACCGTTTGCCCGCGCGTCGAGCCCACGGCAGACAAGTAGTTGTTGTTGGCCAGGGCCGTGGAAACGTCCTGCGCCGTGACGTTATGCGCGGCCAGCTTGTCCGGGTCCAGCCAGGCGCGCAGGGCGAATTGGCGCCCGCCGAGAATCTCTGCGGTCTGCACGCCCTGGATCGAATCCAGTTTGGGCTTGACCACCCGCACCAGGTAATCGGTGATGTTGTTGGTGGGCAGCGTGTCGCTGTAGAACCCCAGGTACATGGCGTCGGTGGTCTGCCCGACGGCAATGGTGAGTACCGGTTCCTGGGACTGCGCGGGCAGTTGGTTCTTCACCGAATTGACCTGGGTATTGATCTCGGTGAGGGCCTTGCTGGCGTCGTAGTTCAAACGCAACGTCGCGGTAATGGTGGAGACACCGGTGATGCTGGTCGAGGACAAATAGTCGATGCCCTGGGCTTGGGCGATGGCCGACTCAAGCGGCTGGGTGATAAAGCCGGCGACTGTGGACGCGTCCGCGCCGTAGTAGGCGGTGGTAATGGTGACCACGGTGTTTTCGGTGCGCGGCCATTGGTTCACTGGCAACTCGAAGATCGAGCGCAGCCCCAGGATCAGAATGAACAGCGAAACCACCACTGCCCACACCGGTCGCTGAATAAAGGTATCGGTAAGCTTCATGGGACACCTTTACTGTTCTTGGGGCGTTGGCGCCGGGTCGTTCAACGGCGCGGCACTGTTATCGACCTTCACCGGCGAGCCATTCTTGAGCTTCATCTGGCCGCTGGTGATCAACAGATCGCCTTCCTTCACGCCCGACAGGATCGCGACCTGATCGCCGCGGGTCGGCCCGGTCTTGATGAAGGTTTGTTGCGCGGTGAGTACTTCATCGCCCTTGTCGTTTTTGCTCGACGTGGCGATGAACACCGTGGTGCCGTAAGGGTTGTAGGTCACTGACGTCTGCGGCACGGTGAGGTAGCGCTGGGTGGTCCCCGAGTTGACTACCGCACGGGCGAACATGCCGGGCACCAGGCTTTGCTTGGGGTTCTCGACGGTCGCCTCGACGGTGACGTTGCGCGTGGTTGAGTCGAACTGGGTGTCGATGGTGCTGATCCGGCCGGTGAAGGTCTGCTTTGACAGGCCGTCAGCCGTCACCGAAACCACCTGGCCGATGGCAATGGCCTCCAGTTGGGTCTGCGGCACCGAGAAATCGATGTAGATGGGATCAAAGGTCTGCAACGTAGCGATCTTGTCGCCGGGGTTGAGGTATTGGCCGGGGTTGACGCTGGTAATGCCGATGCGCCCGGCAAAGGGGGCGCGAATGGTTTTTTTCGCCACCAGCGCGCGCTGTTGTTCGGCAGCCGCGAGTTTGGCCTTGAGGTCGGCGGTGTCGGTGTCCACCTGGGCTTGGGAAATGGCGTTGACCGCCAGTTGCGCCTTGTCGCGCTTGAGCACGATGCCGGCCAGGTCCGCAGTTGCCTCCAGGGAGTGCAATTGGGCGATGTCCGAGTCGGCGTTCAACTGCACCAGCAGCGCCTGGGCCGCCAGCTCTTGCCCGGGCGTGAAGCCCAGGGTGCGCACGATGCCGCCGACTTCAGTGGTCACATCCACACCGCGCACCGCCTTCATCGAGCCCACGGCGGAGACGCTCGGTTGCCAGTCACTGAACGGCACCCGCAGGGCCGTCACCACGGCGGCCGGCAAGGGCGCTTTGGATTGGGCGATCAGCGCTGAAATCTGCACGAATTTCACCCCGGCAATGATCGCGACAATCACCAGCACCACCACGATCATGATCAGCATCGGCCGCCGCAGGCGACGCTTGCGCGGTACTCCGGGCTCGGGGGGCAGGGCAGAGGCAGTCTGAACGTCAGCCATGGGGGTTCTCACTGTTTCAATGATTCAAGTCGGGAGCGGCTTTACTGTGAGCCGGCATGATCTCTTGCCACGACGGCAGGCCGAAGCGGTCCGGCGTGCCCTGGGTGGCGGGGTCCACATCCGTGCGGTTCCACCAGCCGCCACCCAATGCCTGGAACAGCGCCGTGGTGTCGCTGTAGCGCGCGGCCTGGGCTTTGACGCGGGCGAGCACAGTGTTTTGGTAGGTTTGCTGGGCCGTGAGCAAGTTGATGTACGCCACCGCGCCTAGGCGGAACTGGGCTTGCACCAGGTTAAGGTTGGCTTGTGCGGAGTGTTCGGCCACGACCTGCTGATTCAGCGCATCGGCATCCGCCTCCAGCGCCCGCAGCGCGTTGGCGACATCCTGGAATGCGGTAATCACTGTGCCGCGATAGCGCGCGGCGGACTCGTCGTAAGCGGCCACGGCCGCACGTTTGCGGTGTTCGAGTGCGCCGGCGTCAAAGATCGGCTGGGTAATCGAACCCGCCAGGCTCCAGACACCGCTGCCCGCCGAAAACAGCTTGGTGCCGCTTGCCACCGTGGAACCCAACGACCCGGTAATGCTGAATTGCGGCAACTGATTGGCGACGGCCACGCCAATGTTGGCGCTGGCTTGATGCAGTTGCGCCTGCGCCGAACGCACATCCGGGCGCTGGCCGACGATGGCCGAGGGCAGGCTGACCGGCAGCGCTTCTGGCAGATGCAACGAGGCCAGATTGAAGCGTTCGCCTTGATCCTGGTTTGGAAAGCGCCCCAGGTACGCCATCAATTGGTTGCGGGTCTGTGCCAATTGCTTTTGCAGCGGCGGCAAGGTCGCGCGGGTTTGCGCCAGTGCGGTTTGCTGCGTGAGCACATCGCTGTCGCCGATGGCGCCCAGTCGGCGCTGAGCTTGCAGCAGGTCGAGCTGACCGCCCTGCAGTGTGATGATTTCTTCGGTGGCGGCCACCTGATCACGCAACGACGCCAGGCTGACCGCGGTGTTGACCACATTGGAGGTCAGGGTCAGGTAAGTCGCCTCCAGCTGAAAGCGCTCGTACTCGGCTTGCGCGGTGGTGGATTCGATTTGCCGGCGCGTGCCGCCAAACACGTCCGGCGCATAGGAAACGCTCAGCGACGCCGAACTCACTGTGAGAATCGGCGACTCCGGGATGCCCGAGGTGACGCCGGAGACTTTCTCGCGGGCTTTTTGCACATTGGCGCTCACCGACGGAAACAGCGACGCCTGGTCGGCGTACACCAGCTCGTTGGCCTGGCGCAGTGCCGCTTGCGCGGCGCTGACGTCCGGGTTGGCGCGCAGGGCTTCTTCGACCAGCGCATTGAGGGAAGGCGAGCGGAACAGCGTCCACCATTGCCCGGGAATATCCATCCCGGCGATCAGCCGCTGCGCCGCGCCACCGGCGTCAATGTCCGCCTGGGCGGTGGTCGTCAGTGGGTCCTTTGCAAAGCCTGCATTGGCCGGTACATCGGGCCGTGCAAAGTCGGGCCCCACGGTACAGCCGGCGAGGGCGAGGCACAGCAGGCTCAGCGGCGCCAGCAAACAGGCATGTCGAAACGGGGTGCGGATTGGCACCACTGCGGGTGCACGCTGGCGAAGCTGCTCTTTCATATCTACTCGGATTAATCAGTTGGCCAACGGCTGTAATGGTTGAGCGATGCGTGCGGGTACGTCCGGCCGGGCGGCTTGAAAAGGCCGCGGGGTGTCGGGGTTTCAACCAGTGTAGGTGGCGTAGGGCACTGTGCAATGTGCGGGTGCAACGCGTGCGGCCTGAAAATGCCTAAGTTGCATTATTTGTGAATTAGGTTATGCGTTATCAGTATTTTACAAGCGGTATTTATAACCGCATCGTATGAACCCCTACGAACACTGCCGAGACCGCACGCGCGGATCGACTTGCATGCCTGACCAGGCATCTGGAGACGAACGTGCGTTACCTGACAACACTGGCGGCCGGGTTGGCCGCCACCTTGCTGTGCCTGACCGCGAACGCGCAAACGCTGGTGGTGGGCGACCAAAGCTACAACGCCCAAGCCGTGATGGAGGCGGCGGGCGTGCTGGAAAACCTGCCGTACACGCTTGAGTGGAAGCAGTTCACTGCAGGCTCGCCGGTCGCCGAAGCGCTGAATGCCAACAGCCTGGATATCGGCTTGCTGGGGGACGCGCCGGTGCTGTTCCTGGGCGCATTGGGTGCGCCGATCAAGGTGATTGCCGTCAGCCGGCAAAACCTCGACGGCGTGGCCATCCTGGTCAGAAAGGATTCGTCGATCCACACACTGGCCGACCTTGCCGGCAAACGTGCGGCGCTCTGGAAGGGCTCCTGGAGCCAGCAATTGCTGCTCACCGCGCTGGACAACGCCGGCGTCCCGCGCGACTCACTCGAGCTGCGCTACCTCAGCGCACTCGACGCTTCCCATGCGCTGGAAGGTGGCTCGGTTGACGTCATCGCCACCTGGGAACCCTACGTCACGCAACAGGAACGCCAAGGCGCGCGGGTACTCGCAACCGCTGAAGGCTTGATCCCGGCCCAGAGCTTTATTGCCGCCAATGCCAAGGCTGTCGAGGCCAAACGCGCGCAAATCAGTGACTTCCTCCAGCGCCTGAAAAAAGCCCGCGACTGGACGCGCCAAAGCCCGGCCAACGCTGACGCGTATGCCGATGCGTGGGCCAAGCGCACCCGCGCCGACGCCGACATCGCCCGCGCCTGGTTTGCGCGTGCGCGCACTACGGTCGAACCGCTCACGGCCCAGTCGCCGGTAGAAGCGCAAAAGACCGTGGACTTCTTCGCCAGCCTTGGCCTGGTCAAGTCTTACTCCGCAGCGAGCCTGTTCGATGATTCCTTCTCGGCCTCGCTGCAACCCGCCGTCGCCCAGACCCAGCCGTGAACGTTTCAAGGAACTCTTCTGATATGACCCAACGACAGCTCAAACTCGGCGCCCTGACCATGGGTTGCGGCGGGCCGGGCCGCCACAATCTATGGCTGGACCCGCACTTGCCGGCCGACGCCAGCGTCAACGTCGACTGGTACATCGACATTGCCCGCCAGGCCGAGGCGGCGCTGTTCGACCTGATGTTTATCGTCGACAGCCAATTCATCACACCGGGCTCGCCGTCCCACTACCTGAACCGCCTGGAACCGCTGACACTGCTCTCTGCGCTGGCCGTCAGCACGCGGCATCTGGGCTTGGTCGGTACGCTGACCACCTCTTACAACTCGCCCTATAACGTCGCCCGGCGCCTGGCCTCACTCGACCTGATCAGCAAAGGCCGCGCCGGCTGGAACGTGGTCACCAGCGGTGACGCCGGCACTGCCGGCAACTACAGCCGCGACGAACATTACGATTACGACACGCGCTACAGCCGCGCCGCCGAGCACGTCCACGTGGTGCAAGGCCTGTGGAACTCCTACGAGGAAGACGCTTTCGTGCGTGACCGTGCCACCGGCCAGTTCCTCGACCCCAGCAAACTGCACAGCCTGAACCACAAGGGCGAGCACTTTTCGGTGGTCGGCCCGCTGAACATCCAACGCTCGCCGCAAGGTCAGCCGGTGATCTTCCAGGCCGGCGACTCAGAGCAAGGCCGCGACCTGGGCGCCGCCACGGCGGACGTGATCTTCACCCACGCGGCCAGCATCGAGCAGGGCCAGGCGTTTTACCGCGATATAAAGGGCAGGGCGGCGCAACACGGTCGCGACCCGGAGCAATTGCTGGTCATGCCCGGCGCCGAGATCTATGTGGGCGACACCGATGAGCACGCCCGTGAAATCGAGCAGCACTACCATCACGCCGATCACAGTTTCGAGCTGGCGCTCAAGGAGTTCGGGCGTAATTTCGGCTGGCATGATTTCAGCCAGTACGACCTCGATGCGCCGTTTCCGCAGGAGAGCCTGGAAGCGGCGCGCAGCAGCTTTTTCACCAATGCCAAACGCATTGCCGACCAGGCGCGGGACAAAGGTTTCACGCTGCGCCAAGCAGTGGAGTTTGGTCGCCAACTGCGGCCGGGCGCGTTTGTGGGCACGGCGGACACGGTTGCGCGCAAGATGGAGGAGTGGCTCCAGGCGCGGGCGGTGGATGGGTTCAATATCTATATTGGCCATCCGCAGCAGTTCGCGCGGTTTACGCAGGAAGTCATACCGTTGCTGCAGGCGCGTGGGGTGTATCGCACGGCGTATGAAGGGACGACGTTGCGGGAGAGTTTGGGGCTGGGGATTTCCCGGTTCAAGCACCACGGTTAGCTGCCCTGGCTGGGAGCAAAGGTGGGCGCGGGCTTGCTCGCGAAGGCGCCGGACCAGCAAGCAGTATTCAGGCTGTGCTCCCGGAAAACAAAGGGTTTTAGGCTTGCATCCTTGTGAGCCAACAACGCTACAACACCTGTCTACGTCATAGACGCGTGCACGTGAGGCAGCCAGGGACTTCGGCGCGTAACTTTGTTCGCGAGCATAAAAAAAGATTGAATATTCACATCAATTGTTATTTAAATAACACCATAATAGCGTCATGACCGCCCTGGACGTGCTCGCAATAAGATGGGATGACCCTGTGCATGACAATTGAAGAGCGTTTGATGGAACAGGCAAAGCGTGCCGCCCAGAGCACGTACTCGCCTTATTCCCACTTCCCCGTGGGCGCGGCATTGCTGACCGCCGACGGTGAGGTGGTACAGGGTTGCAACGTGGAGAATATCTCCTACGGGCTGACCAACTGTGCCGAGCGCAGCGCGTTGTTCAGCGCCATCAGCCAGGGCCATGCCCCGCGCAGTTTCAAAGCCATGGCTGTTTATGCACCCAATGTTTCACTGATAAGCCCTTGCGGTGCCTGCCGCCAGGTGATGCTGGAGTTGATGGCCAAGGATGCAGTGGTGATTTGTCAGGGCAGTGACCCGGCCGCCACGCGCACCTGGACCCTGGAGCAATTGCTGCCGGGCGCCTTCGACGCTTTCTAATCCTGGGCAGGCCTTCGGGTCTGCATTCGCGTGGTCCATTGTTGAGACGCCTGCATGATCAGTCTTGTCGGAATAGCGACCCTTATTCTCATTGCCATTGCTTTATCTCATCAACGACGCTCGATCAACTGGCGCACCGTTTCGGTCGCGTTTTTGATCCAGGTCTTGATCGGCGCCTTTGCGCTTTACGTGCCGTGGGGCCAGACGGCGCTCGCCTCGCTGTCAGGGGCGGTGGCATCGCTGCAGCTTTACGCTAACAAAGGCATCGAGTTTCTGTTCGGCGGCCTGAGTTCGCCGCACATGTTTGAAGTGTTCGGCAGTGGCGGGTTTGTGTTTGCCATCCGGGTTTTGCCGATGATCGTGTTCTTCGGCAGCTTTATCTCTGTGCTGTATTACATCGGTGTGATGGGCTGGATCATTCGGCTGGTGGGCGGCACCTTGCGCCTGTTGCTGGGCACCAGCCGCATCGAGTCGATGGTGGTGACCTCGGCGATCTTCATCGGCCAGTCGGAAGTGCCGCTGGTGGTACGGCCCTTCATTGCCAAGCTGACGCGCTCTGAGTTGTTTGCGGTGATGGTCGGTGGTTTCGCCGCAGTGGCCGGCTCGGTGCTGCTGGGCTATGCCGGGCTGGGCGTGGAGCTCAAGTACCTGATTGCGGCGTGTTTCATGTCGGCGCCGGGGGCCCTGTTGATGGCCAAACTCATGGAGCCGGAAACCGAAGCCGCCTGCACCGAACAGGTGATCGAGGAGCTGGGCCAGGCCGAGAATCGCCCCACCAATATCATCGACGCCGCCGCCGATGGTGCCCAGGTTGGCTTGCGCCTGGCCTTGGCGGTGGGTGCCATGCTGCTGGCGTTTATCGCGTTGATTGCGCTGCTCAACGGGCTACTGGGCTGGGCGGGCAACTGGTTTGGCTACCCGCAATTGACCTTGCAACTGGTTCTCGGGTACGTGCTGGCGCCCATCGCGTTTCTGCTCGGGGTGCCGTGGCATGAAGCAGTGATGGCCGGCGGTTTTATCGGCGAAAAACTGGTGCTCAACGAGTTTGTCGCCTACGCCGACCTGGCTAACTACCTGACCCCGGCCAAGGCTGCCGAAGCCGGCGTGCCGCTGTTGTCGGTTCACACCCAGGTGATCGTGACTTTCGCCCTGTGCGGCTTTGCCAATCTGTCTTCGATTGCCATTCAACTGGGCGGCCTCACGGGTATCGCCCCGCAACGCCGTGAGGAACTCGCGCGGCTGGGCTTGCGGGCCATGATCGGCGGCACGCTTTCCAACCTGATGAGCGCGGCGATTGTCGGCTTTTTCATTTCGCTGTAAGGAGCACAGTATGTGGTTGCCACAAGAAGTGATTCGGCGCAAACGCGACGGGCACGCCCTGGCCGCGATGGACATTCAACGCTTTGTCGCCGGCATTGCCGACGCCAGCCTCAGCGATGGGCAGGTGGCGGCGTTCGCCATGGCAGTGTTCATCAAAGGCATGGACGTGAGTGAACGTCTGGCCTTGACGGAGGCGATGCGCGACTCCGGCCAAGTGCTGAAGTGGGACCTGCCGGGGCCGATCGTGGACAAGCATTCCACCGGCGGTGTCGGCGACATGATCAGCTTGCTGCTCGCGCCGTTACTGGCGGCCTGCGGTTGTTACGTGCCGATGATTTCCGGGCGTGGCCTGGGGCATACCGGCGGCACCCTGGACAAGCTCGAGAGCATTCCCGGCTACGACTGCCAACCCAGCCCCGAACGCCTGCACGCGGTGGTGGCCGACGTCGGTTGCGCGATCATCGGCCAGACTGCCAACCTTGCGCCGGCGGACAAGCGCTTGTATGTGATCCGCGACGTGACCGGGTCGGTGGAGTCGATTGACCTGATCACCGCGTCGATCCTCGGCAAAAAACTCGCCGCCGGCCTCGACGTACTGATCATGGATGTGAAAACCGGCAACGGCGCCTTCATGGCCGAGCCGCAACAGGCGCGCGAGCTGGCCGCCAGCATCGTCGCGGTGGCCAACGGTGCCGGGGTCAACACCCGCGCGCTGATCACCGACATGAACCAACCGCTGGCCCGCAGTGCCGGCAACGCGCTGGAGGTTGGCGAAGCAGTCGCTTTGCTCAAGGGCGAGGTGCGCAGTGAGCGCTTGTGGGCGGTGACCTTGGCGCTGGCCACCCAAGCATTGACGATGGCCGGTTTGGCGCGGGATGACGCCCAGGCCCGTGATCAATTACTCCAGGCCTGGCAGAGCGGTGCAGCCTTGCAGCGCTTCGAGCAAATGGTCGTCGCTCTGGGCGGCCCGCCGGGCTTTACGGCAGACCCTGAAGCATATTTACCCAAGGCCGCCGTGTCGGTGCCGGTGTGGGCCGAGGAAGAGGGCTGCGTTACCGACATCGACACCCGGGCGGTGGGCTTGGCGGTGGTGGCATTGGGCGGCGGACGCAGTCATCCCGACGACGTGCTGGACTTGTCCGTGGGCTTCAGCGAGTTGGCCTTTGTGGGTGAACAGGTGAACGCGCAACGGCCTCTGGGCTGGGTGCACGCACGCAACCCAGAGCAGGCCGGGCAGGGCGCATCCGCTTTGCGCGCAGCCTATCGGTTAGGCGGCTCGAGCCTGGCCGCACGTGATTTGATCCAGGACATCCTATGAGCAAAGCCATCGTATTGGTGCTGGACTCGTTGGGCATCGGCGCCAGTGCCGACGCTGCTGTTTTTGGCGATGCCGGCGCCGACACCTTGCGCCATATCGCCGAGGCGTGCGCCCTTGGAGAGGCCGATGGGCCATTGCGCCGGGGGCCTCTGTGGCTGCCAAATCTGGGTCGTCTGGGCCTGGGCGCCGCTGCGGCAGCCAGCGGTGACGGACCGTTGCCGGGCCACTGGGGCGACGCTGCACCGGTCGGCGCCTACGGCCATGCGCGCGAGCAATCCTCAGGCAAGGACACACCGTCCGGGCATTGGGAAATGATGGGCGTGCCGGTGTTGTTCGACTGGGGTTATTTCGAGCGGCCGGTCGAGTCCTTTCCGCCCAAGTTGCTGGCCGACCTGATTGAGCGGGCAGGGTTGTCGGGTGTTCTGGGCAACTGCCATGCCTCTGGCACTACGGTGCTGGACGACTTGGGCGAAGCACACATCCGCAGCCAGCAGCCAATTTGCTACACGTCGGCCGACAGCGTGATGCAGATCGCCGCCCATGAAAGCCATTTCGGGCTCGATGAGCTGTACCGGGTGTGTGAAATCGCGCGCGATTTGTGTGATCAATACACGGTCGGCAGGGTCATTGCCCGGCCGTTCACCGGCGAGCACGCGGGCGAGTTTAGCCGCACTGGCAATCGCCGCGACTACACCGTGCCACCGCCGTCGCCGACGCTGCTGGATCATCTGTGCGAAGCCGGCGGCAGCGTGCATGCGGTGGGCAAGATTGGCGATATCTTCACGCACCGCGGCATCAGCCGGTTGTACAAGGCAGACGGCAACGACGCGCTCTTCGATGCCACGCTCAAGGCTTACCAGCAAGCGCCAGACAACAGCCTGGTGTTCGCCAATTTCGTCGACTTCGACATGCTTTACGGGCACCGCCGCGACCTGGCCGGCTACGCTGCCGCACTGGAAGCCTTCGACCGCAGGCTGCCGGAATTATTGGCGTTGATGGACCCGCAGACGTTGCTGATCATCAGCGCCGACCACGGTTGCGACCCATCGCGTCCGGGCAGCGATCATACCCGTGAGCATGTGCCGGTCCTGGCTTACGGGGCAGGCGTGGCGGCCGGCTGGCTGGGCGAGCGCGGCAGCTTTGCCGATATCGGCCAGACGCTGGCCACGCATTTGGGCGTGGCGCCGTTGGCGTGGGGAAGTTCTTTTCTGCTCAGGGAGCATCATTGATCGACGCCTTCAGTAATGTCTGTTCCTATGGGCGCTGCACTCGATTCGCATCGTCGCGCCAGGCGACTCCAGCGAACGAGCAGAGCCCAATGAACCGCTACCAATCATGATGTGAAGTATGAGTCGTCCACTCTTTGTATCTCTCGATGGCCCCAAGGGAACGGGCAAAACCACGCTTTTGGAGGCCGTGACCCAAGTGCTGAGGGCAGACAAGCAAAAGGTGATCCGGCTCAGCGAGCAAAAAAGCGATCCCCATAGGGCTGAAACAATGGCCCTCGTTAACACTCTCGTCAGAAACCCCAGCCGGGAGTTGGAGTTGAGGGTGTGTGAGCGCTTTGCTGATAGCCGCGCCTGGATTTCCCGGCACGTACTGGCCAAACAGCCAGCCGGTAGCATCATCTTGATTGATCGCTGGTACCCCTCTGATGCAGCGTTTCGCCGGATCGTCGGGTTTGCAGACATTCTGCAGTTAAACATTGATCGAGACGTGCAAGTGCCCGACCTGCATGTCGGCGTGGTCACCGCCCCTGATATTTCATGGGCGAGGGCAGCCGAACGACGGCGTGGGCTGAGCAGTACGGTGATGCATAAGCTGGAAGAACATGTCGCGTGTACTCAGGCGTTCGAGCGCGCGATTAGCGATCACGGCTGGGTTTTATGCCGCAATGAAACAACGATCGAGGACGCCACGGCGCAGGTGGTTTCTGAGATCTACAGCGTCCTTCGATGTGCGTAGCTTTGTACGATCAGGGCTGCAAACGCCGCACCCTCCAGCCCGTATCGCTGCGGTCATAGCGCAACCGCTCATGCAGCCGCTCGTGCCCATTCCCCCAGAACTCCAGCGATTCAAGGCGCAACTCAAACACACAATAGCCCTCGGGACGCGGCAGCGGACCTTGGCCTTCGGCCAGTTCGCGAGCGGCGTTGCGCATGGCCTGAACATCCTGCAGTTCTTCGCTCTGGCGAGACACCGATGACATCGGATGCGTGGCATACGGGCGCTTGAGCCACGCCTCATCCGCCTTGGCGTCCGGCAAGCGCACGGCCTGGCCATTGAGGATGATCTGCTGACTGGTTTCGCGCCAATACAGCACGCCCGACGCCCACGGGTTTTGGCTCAGCTCACGGCCTTTCTGGCTGCCGGCATGGGTGCTGAACAACAGTCCGGCGTCGCTGATCTCACTGATCACCACGATGCGCGTCGAGGGCCGGCCCTGGCCGTCGGCGGTGGCCAGTGCCAATGCCCTGGGTTCGCGGATGCCCACGCGCCGTGCACGCTCCAGCCAGTTGCGCAGCACGCTCATGGGGTCGGCGGGCAGTGTCTGGTACTCGGGGAACGGTGCATCCAGTGTGCCGGTGAGCGATTCGGACATGCCTTTACCCAGCAGCGGCTTGCCTTGTACTGAAAGGTTCATAGCACGATGGTCCCCCGCCCGAAGGTGACGCCATTGCCGGAGACTTCGACGCGCGTCAGTTGATCGGCGCGGCCCTCAGCTCTGGCGAACATCAGTGAAAGGCGGCCGATTTCCACGCCCTGCAGAATCTCCACCTGCTGGCCGAACTCGATTTGGCCATGGCGCGCCAGATGAATCGCCAACGGCCCGGCAGCCGAGCCGGTGGCTGCATCCTCGACCACGCCGTAGGCCGGTGAGAACATGCGGCTGCGCCAGCGCCGCCCGGCGCCGGCGAAACAGTTGATCGCCATGTCGTGGAAGTTCGACAGCGCACGGTGGTCAGGGTGCAGGGCCGACAAGGCGGCGATGCTCGGCAGGCCGACAAACACATGCCGTGGGCCGTTGTGATAGATCTCGATGGCAAAGGTCGAGTCGCTGATGCCCAGGGCCTTGAGCAATTCGGCATCGCGGCCCAGGGCCGTCCAGGTCGGTATCGGCTGGTCCATGCTGGCGGCGATCACGCTGCCGTTCTGGCGTTCCAGTTCAAAGGCGATGGTGCCCATCTGGGTTTCCAGGTACAGCCGGTGATTGTCGGTGTGCGCCCCCAGCGCGATGGCCGTCCCCAGCAACGGGTGGCCGGCAAAGGGCAGTTCGTTGACCGGGGTGAAAATCCGGATCAGCGCATCACCGCCGTTGCGTGGCTTGAGCACGAAGGTGGTTTCCGACAGGTTCATCTCGCGGGCGATGCGTTGCATTTGCGGCGCCGGCAAATCATCGGCGTCGAAGAACACCGCAACCGGGTTGCCTTCCAGCGGGACGCTGGCGAAGGCGTCGATGATCACGTAGTTGTGCATGGTTATCTCCCCGCCGCCGACACGTTGCTGTCGACCGGTGTGTGGATGAGGGCGTGGCGCAGCAGGTCGGCGATGATGCGCGGGCCTTCCTGGGTGAGCAGCGACTCGGCATGAAACTGCATCGAGGCGAACGACGGTCCACGCAGGGCATGCACCTCGCCGGTCTCGCTGTCGCGACTGATCTCGACGGTGCCGATGCCGTTGATATCCAGGCGGTCACTGGCACTCTGGGCGGCAAAGGTGTTGTAGAAACCTACCCGCTCGGCGCTGCCGAACAGGTCGATCTGTTTTTGCACGCCCTGATTGGGAATGGCCTTGCGTTGCAGCTCCAGGCCCAGGCACAGGCTCAACACCTGATGGCTCAGGCACACCGCGAGGAATGGCCGTTGCTGGCTGAGCAAGGAACGGATGGCCACGTGCAGATGGTCGATTTTCGGCAGCTGGACATCGCTCGGGTTGCCGGGGCCAGGGCCCATGATCACCAGGTCGTAACCGTCGAAACTGTATTCATCGCTGAAGCTGCACACCGTGACTATCAGGCCCAGGGCCCGCAGCTGCTTGGCGATCATCGAGGTGAAGGTATCTTCGGCATCGACGATCAGCACCTGGCGCCCGCTGAAATCGGCCTGGGTCTGCTGGCGTTGCTGGCTGTCCATCAACCAGAAGTCCGAGACGTAGGCGTTGCGGCTGGCCAGCGCTGCGCGTACCTGCAGGTGGCTGCCAAAGCGCGAGGGCGCCTGGTTTTTCAAGGCAGCAATCAGGCCGGCGGCCTTGGCGCGGCTTTCGGCGGCTTCGGTCATGGGCTCGGAATGACGCACGATGGTCGAGCCCACGCTGATGCGTACCTGGCCGCCATTATCGATGTCGGCGGTGCGAATCAGGATGGCCGAGTCCAGGGAGCGTCCACCTTTGCCATCGCTGCCGATCAGCGCCGCCATGCCGCTGTAGTACGCGCGGCCTTGCGGCTCATAGCGCTGGATGACCCGGCAGGCGCTTTCCAGCGGGCTGCCGGTGACGGTCGGGGCGAACAGGGTTTCGCGCAGGATGTCGCGCACGTCGCGACGGGTCTTGCCCTCAATGAAGTACTCGGTGTGGGCCAGATGCGTCATTTCCTTGAGGTAAGGGCCGAGGACGTGGCCGCCGTCTTCACAAATGCGCGCCATCATTTTCAGCTCTTCATCAACCACCATGTACAGCTCATCGGCTTCCTTGCGGTCGGCCAAAAAGGCCATGACGTCCGTCAGACAGGGGCCAGCCGGCGGGTAGCGGTAGGTGCCACTGATGGGGTTCATCACCGCGAGCCCATCCTTGACGCTGATGTGCCGCTCGGGCGAGGCACCCACGAAGGTGCGGCTGCCGGTGTGAATGATGAAGGTCCAGTAAACACCTTTCTCGCGCTCCAGCAGATGGCGAAAGAAGGACAGCGCGCTGGCGGGGCCGTACTCGCTGATTTCCGCCATAAAGGTGCGTTTGATCACGAAGTTGGCGCCTTCCCCAGAGCCGATTTCGTTGGCGATCACCTGGCTGACGATCTCGGCATAGCGGGCGTCGCTGAGGTCGAAGCGTTCGCCGTTGAGCTGGATCGGCACGTTTGGCAGCAACCCCAGCAACTGTTCAATGCCGATGGATTGTTGCTCGGTAATGTTCATCGCCAGCAGCGGCGACTCATCGTCCACCGCCTCGAAGCCGCGTTCGGCAATCTGGCGGTAGGGAATCAGCGTGAGTACATCCAGGCGCGGGGCACCGATTGAGGGGGCAGGCAAGTCGATATCGGCCAGGACCTGCGGCTGCGACATCTGCCCAATCAGCACATCCAGCAGCCCCGGGCCGCTGGATTCCGGACGATACAACAGGGCAAACGGCTCGGGCACCGGTTGCAGAATGCGTTCCATAAGGCGGGCGGCAGCTTGGCTCATAGCACCACCTCGTCGGTGGTGACGACCATGGCGCAACGGCTGGCGGCGTATTCGATCGCCATCCAGTGGTGCGCCTTGCTGAAGTCAGCAATCGCGTCGGCAACCAGGAAGGGCTGGATATCGTTGGAGTAGGCATCCACGGTAGAAATCAGTACCCCGACATGGGCATACACCCCGCACAGGATCAACTGATCGCGCCCGTTGGCGTGCATGCGCTCCAGCAGGTCGGAGTTGAAGAACGCACTGTAGCGCCACTTGGTCAGCAGCCAGTCACCCGGCTTGGGCGTCAGCGCGTCGACCACCTCGCGGTCGGCGGGGCTGGCCTTCATGCCAGGGCCCCAGAAGTCCTTGAGCAGCCCGCGCTGTGCCTCGCTCATGCTGCCTGGCTGGGCGGTGTAAGCCACCGGCACGTCGTGGTCGACAGCCCACTGGCGAATGCGCGCGGAATTAGCCACGACGGCTTCACGCAGGGCATCGGGCAAGGGCCGCAGGAAGTAGCGCTGCATGTCATGCACCAACAGCACGGCGCGCTCGGGGTCGACGCGCCACTGCGCGAGGTTGACGGGCAGGTCGCGGGCTGTAGGCAGGGCGTACGGGGCAATCGATGGAATGCCAGTCATGACGACAAACTCCAGTCAAAGGTAAGCAAGGGTGGAGGAGGGCAGGTTTTTCCAGGCCATCACTGCAGTGATGGCTTGCCAAGGGGTCAGGCGCGGGTCGCACAGGCTTTTGTAGTGGCTGGCCACCTGACTCAGGCCGGCGGCGTCGGAGGCGCACTCGCTGACGTCATCGGGGGTGGTTTCCAGGTGCAGGCCGGCAGCCACGCCACCGGCCGAGGTCACGGCATGTTTGAAGGCGGTGATTTCCTCGGTGATGGTCTGCACCATGCGGGTCTTGTTGCCGCAGGGCGCGATGATGGTGTTGCCGTGCATCGGGTCGCTGAGCCAGATGATCTTGTGGCCGGCATGGCGCACCGCTTCAACCAGCGGTGGCAGGCGATCAGCGACTTTGTGGGCGCCCATGCGCGCAATCAGGGTCAGTCGGCCGGGCTCGCGTCGTGGGTCCAGGCGCTCGCACAGGCTCAATAACTGGTCTTGGGTGATGTCCGGGCCGACCTTGCAGGCCACCGGGTTGAGCACTTCGCTGAGCAGTGCCACGTGAGCGCCCGTCAACTGGCGGGTACGCTCGCCGATCCACGGCCAGTGGGTTGAGCCGAGAAACACCCGGCCCTGTTCGTCCTTGCGCACTTGCGGCAGTTCGTAGTCGAGCACCAGCATTTCGTGGCTGGTCCAGGCGGGAGAACCGCTGAGCTGTTCCTTGCTGGCCGGTTCCTTCCAGCCCAGGTGGTGCAAGATTTCCTGGGCGGCGCGATAGCCTCGTACCAGGCGTTGTGCGTCATGCTGGCGATGGTTGCAGACCGCTTCGCGGCCGTTGACCATGTCGCCGCGGTACACCGGCAACTCGACATCGCCGATGCGTTCGCTGTTGTTGGAACGCGGCTTGGCGAACTGCCCGGCAATCCGCCCGACGCGCACCACCGGTTGCTGGGTCACCAGCCGGAATGCACCGGCGAGGATGTCCAGCACCGCGGCCTTGCGGGCCACGTGGCTGGGAGCACTTTCATCCATGTCCTCGGCGCAGTCGCCGGACTGGATGATCATCGCTTCGCCCGCCGCCACCCTGGCCAAGGTGGCACGCAGGACCAGGATGTCTTCGACGCGAATCAGCGATGCGCTGTCCCTGAGGTAGGCCTGCGCGTCATGCAATTGTGAGGGCTCGCTCCATTGAGGCTGCTGGAACGCTTCACAACTTAGAACCCGTTTCAGTAAGTCTTCCATGATGCGATTACTCTCCCTAAGGATTAAGTAGGAATGCCTTCACGCTTGATCTGCGGCACGGGAATGCCCAGGGCGCGCAGTTGTTGAAAGACGTTCATGAACTCGCGATTGCGTTTTACTTTGCCGTCTTGCAGCTCGAAGGAGTGCAGGAAGTGGTTCTCGTAATACCCTTCCGGGTAACCTGGAAAGAGGATCTTGCCGTGGCCATCGCACTCGACCCAAAAATGGTTGGGGTCGTCGGTTTCAAATACGTTGACGTTGTACCATTCCCAATCCGGGAAGCACTTGAGTGACCAAACAGCATGTTCGGCCAACTTGGCTTTGCCACTGATTACAATGGGTGCGCCGGTGTCTGTGGTCCACAAGCCACCCGAACCGTCCTCGGTAAACAGTTCATGGCGGCGCAGGCGATCCTGGCCTTTGGTGCGCATATATTGCTCGACCGTGGCGCGGTTCTTGCGGCGAAGTTCGCTGCTGTCGTCAGCGGTTAGTTGTCGGGCTGCATGAGTAGGCATGTTCACTCTCCAATAATGAAAGGGCTTATGAGGCGGGAATACCTTCACGCTTGATGCGTGGCACCGGAATGCCCAAGGCGCGCAGTTGTTCGAAGGGGTTCATGAATTCACGGTTTTGCTTGATCTTGCCGTTGTCCAATTCGAAGGAATGGATGTAATGGTTTTCGCAATACCCTTCCGGGTAACCGGGGACCAGGGTCTTGCCACGGCCATCACTTTCGACCCAGAAGTGGTTGGGGTTGTCGGTTTCAAACACCCGCACGTTATGAAACTGCCAGTCTGGAAAGCACTGTTCCAGCCACACGCCAAGGGCGGCAAGTTTCGCGTGGCCTTTGAATACCAGGGGTTCACCGGTTTCGGTGTTCCACGAACCGCCGCTGCCATCCGGGGTGAACAGTTCATGCCGACGCAGGCGGTCTTTGCCATGGGTGCGCATGTACTGTTCGACGGTGGCGCGGTTTTTACGGCGAAGTTCAAGCTGATCATTAAAGCCGCTGGCGCAAAGCGAAACCGACATAAGCCGTAACCTTCTTAGTTGAATTAAGGTTTTTCGAAAATCAAGTAAATATTTAGTTAATCAGGCGCGCCAGCACTTACAGGTTTAACTTTGTATATTGAGAGCGTGCTGAGGCGTGTTGTTTATACACCTGCACTTCTCGCGGCAGGAACTACCAGATCTTGTAGCGGCTCGGGCATGGAGGGGGCGGATACGGTCCGTAGGGTAGTGTGTTGCACTATTATGAATCAGCAGGTTCATTCGTCGGCCAGGCCGCAACGATGGCCCGCCAACATCGCCTGGCTATCAATGGCCTATGGCTAGTTAGTTGGTTAGGCACAATAAAGCCTTCGCTATTGCGAAGTGGTCTATAACCGTTGAATTTTGTGTATTGACATGAGTTCAGGTTGGTCTAGTCTCACGACTCGTTTCCAACTCTAGTGGTGTTCAAATGGAATTAGGACAGCTGTTGGGATGGGATGCTTATTTTTACAGTATCTTTGCGCAAACTATGAACATGCAGGAGTTTACTGCTGTTGCATTGAGGGCTTTACGTGAACTGCAGTTTGATTTTTTCGCCTACGGCATGTGCAGCGCGACGCCGTTCATGCGACCGAAAACCTATATGTACAGCAATTATCCCAAGGACTGGATAGCGCGATATCAGGCAGCGAACTACGCGGCGATCGACCCCACGGTGAAACACAGCAAAGTCTCGTCCGCCCCCATTTTGTGGAGCAATGAGCTGTTCAAGGGGTGCCCGGCCCTGTGGTCCGAGGCCAACGATTCGAATCTGTGCCATGGCCTGGCGCAGCCTTCATTCAACGTCCAGGGCCGGGTAGGGGTGTTGAGCATCGCACGCAAGGACAAGGTCATCAGCCTTCAGGAGTTCGAAGCCTTGAAGCCGGTGACCAAAGCGTTTGCCGCGGCGGCCCACCAGAAAATTTCTGAGCTGGAGAGTGACGCGCGTGTGTTCAATACGGATGTCGAGCTCAGCGAACGGGAGTGTGATGTGCTGCGCTGGACCGCAGACGGCAAAACCTCCGAGGAAATTGGCGTGATCATGGGCGTGTGCACCGACACCGTGAATTACCATCACCGCAACATCCAACGCAAAATCGGCGCCAGCAACCGTGTGCAGGCGGTGTCTTACGCGGTTGCGCTGGGGTATATCTGAGGTTCATCGACTGCCGCCGAGCCTTCCCAAAAGGATGACTCGGCCGGTATCAAGCGGTGTCTTTCAACAATGCGGCGGGCATGAAAGCTGAAGGCGGGCGGGCGCCTCGATGGTGTTCACGGTGAGCCGAGAGCTTGATCGCAAGGATTTTTTCGTCCTGGTGCACGGTGACCGGTCCCAATCGCTCGTAGTTGACCCCGTTGATTTTGTAATAGCGCTCCATCGTGCTGTTGACGATGCCGACAATGAAACCGGCGCCTGCCAGGCTGGCGGTCTTCAGGCTTTTCCAGAACAACGGCATGGCCAATTGCGGTTCACGGGTGGTGAAGCGTGTCATTTCCCAGATGGCAGGATCCTTGGGCGGCGTGCCAGCGCAGGTATGGCTGAAAACACCTTCCAGCAGGTTTGGCAATGTGGTGGGTATCAGACGCGCGCAGCCAACGATGTCGCAGTACTCGTTGAACGCCAAGAGGTAGCGCGCATGCTCGGTGTCGTATTGATCCCATTCACAACCCGCCGGGTGCGGATGGCCAGGCAGCCGCCAGCCGAGTTTCTCGACAAATTGCTCGTGCCGAAAGCGGCCTAGCCTGAGTTTGAGCTCGTCGCTCATTGCGCTCAGCGTGTGCTCTTCCATCTGCATGGCTGGGAGTTCCTGGGGGATGGGGGAAGTGCGGGGTTTTATAGAGGACTTGTTCAGGCTTGGCACCTACAAGATCTTGTAGGCCGCGTTGGCACGCGGTTCGCTGGTTTGATTCCTCGGTCAGTTTTTTGTAACAGCTTGTTTGCGGCTGACGCATAAACCTATAAAGTTAACCTTTCGGTCAGCTTTGCACTGCCACATACAGCCTTTTGTTCCGGCAAGAGCGCTTCTGCCAGACCCGAGATCCCCAGAACATAACCATAAGGGCGGACCTATAACCGCCCAGAGGATGATCCATGTCCAACCGTGATATCTCCCGGCGCTCGTTCCTTCAGGGCGGACTGGTGGCGGGTGTGAGCGTGACGCTTACACCGCTCAGCACCCAGGCGCTGGCTGCGTTGATGGAAAACAGCGTGACCGTGCCGTCCGAGCAATGGCTCGGCAACAATGGCAAGGCGCGCTCGCGTAACGACGCCTTGTCCAAGGTGTGCGGCAGCAAAGTCTTTGCCCGCGACATCCGTTCCAAAGACATGCCGGGCTGGCCGCAGCAACAGGGTCACGCCATGTTGCTGAAAGTCACCAGGGCCGACCGCATCTACGCCGGCTACGATCTGTCGTGGCTTGGCGCCGACCTGCAACCTGACCGCATCGTGACGGCTGCCGACCTGGACAAAGACGGCATCGTCTTCCCTGAAGAGCACGCGCCGGATCCGCTGTTGCCGCAAGGCCAGGTGCCGATGTTCATCGGTCACCCCGTGGCGATCCTGATCTGGAATGACTTCGAGCGGTTCCGCCAGGCCAAGGCCAAACTCAAATTCAATGACAAAGCGATCCGTTACGGCGCCCCAGCGCCGTACTACGAGCGTGATCCATATGGCAGCTTCCGCTATGTACGCGTCGGCGGTGCGACCTCGGCGGACGAAGATGAATTCGCCAGCCTCAAGGATTCGATTCTGTTTCCGATGCTGAAAAACCGTCGCCCGGTGTGGAATTCCCAGCCGGACCTGCACGGCAATCTGACCGAGCGCGGGCTGTTTTACGCCGACCGGATGAAGCAGCAGATCGACGCGCCGCCCGACCACTGGCTGGTGTTCGACGAGCGCTATAAAACCCCGTCGATTGAGCCGGCCGCGATGGAACCGGACAACGGCAACGGCTGGTACGACCCGGCCACCAAGACCTTGCACTTTGTTGTCGCGACCCAGTGCCCGCTGGAAGCCGCCACCGAAACCGCGAAGATGATCGCGCCATCACGCTTCGGCCTGGCGAATCTGAACATGCACCCAGGCTATACCGTCGGTTACGGCTCCAAGGACCACAACATTTTTGTCTACTACGCAGCCCTTGCTGCGTTGTACGGCGCGGGTGTGCCGGTGCGCCTGGCCAACGACCGCTATGAGCAGTTTCAAAGCGGCATCAAGCGTCACCCGTTCGATATCCGCTACCAATTGGCGGTGGACAAAAACGATCACAGTTTCCAGATTTTCCGCGCCGAGATGAACGTCGATGGCGGCGGGCGCATCAACTACAGCCCTTCGGTGGCGGCGGTTGGCGCCACGGCAGCGCAGTCGATCTACTACATGCCGCAGAACGATCTGCAGGTCACGGCCTACCATTCGCGCGCGGTTGAAGCGGGCTCGATGCGCGGTTACGGCACCCTGCAAAGCATGGCGTCGACCGAGATGATGGTCGACGAAATCGCTGATCGTCTGGGTATCGACGCTATCGACCTGCGCAAGAAAAACGCGATGCTGTCGGGCATGAAAAACACCCAGGGCGCGGTACCGGCCGGTGCATTGCGCTTGCACGAGATTCTCGACAAGGCGGCTGTCCATGATGTCTGGAAAAACCGCGACCAGATCAAAAAGACGCGCGAAGCCGCTGACCCGGATAACTGGTATGGCGTCGGTTTTGCCATCTGCCAAAAAGACTTCGGCACCGGTTCCGAGGCACCGATGGCCAGCATCGAATTCACCGCCGAAGGGCACGTGACGTTGCGCCATATCGGCATTGAAATCGGCACCGGCATGTCCACCTCGCAAGCCCTGGTGGTGGCGGATTTCATCGGCATACCGGCCACGCAAGTGAAGACCGGCGAAACCGAATGGAAAGAGTTGCAACTGACCACGGGCGGCAACCCGTACACCATGAGCCAGGCCGAACAGGATGGTTTTCTGCGCAACCCGCGTTGGGTCGGCAAACTGGCGTCGGCCTCGTCGGCGACCAACTCCGCGTACTACTTCAGCCACGCCACCCGTGAAGCCTCCCGAGTGCTGTTCAACCACGGCTTGTGGCCGGCGGCGTTGCAGATCTGGGGCCAGGGCCCTTACGGCGGCCAGGCCAACCCGTACGTGGTGCGTCGCGAAGATGCGCACTGGGTCGACGGCAAACTCACCGCCAACGGCATGCAGCCGCTGAGTTTTGAGCAATTGGCCAGGCACGCGCACGAAAAGGGCCTGGTGACCGGCGCTACCGTGCACGGCTTCAACCGCTGGAGCTGGGCCGAGGCCGAGTACAGCATCGACGGCGTGCGCGAGCGTCTGCCCCTGGATGGTCTGGCGGTGAAGTACGGCGACGGCGCGCCGCAGGCGAAACGGGCACAGATGACCAGCAACGGTTTCCACCTGCTGGATCGCCAGAACGTCCACTACCCGGACACCCAGTTGAACAACGCGGCGGTGACTTACTACAGCCCGGTTGCGACGCTGGTGGAGTTGAAAGTGAACAAGGGCTCCGCCCAAGTGCAAGTGCTCAACCACCACTCGTGGGTCGAGTGCGGTCGGGTGCTGGTGGAAGAGCTGGTCAAGGGGCAGCTCGAAGGCGGGATCGCCATGGGCATCGGCCATGCGTTGATGGAAGAGATGCCGCTGTACGAAGGCGGGCCGGGGGAGGGTGACTGGAACTTCAACCGTTACCGCTTGCCGATGGCCCGACACGTTGCCGTGTGGAACCAGACGGCTGAAATCCTGCCGCCGTTGTCGCCGAGCGACCCGTCCAAGGGCATCGCAGAAGTGGTGATGATCCCGATCGTCGGCGCTATCGGTAACGCCGTGGCCCACGCCATCGGCAAACGTGTCCGCGACCTGCCTATCACTTCTGCGCGCATCAAGGAGGCCCTCAATGGCTAACCGTCCGTTTCAACTGACCCTCAACGGTCAATCCGTCGGCCCGGTGGACATCCCTGATGACCTGCCGATGATCGACTACTTGCACGAATACAAAAACCTCACCGGCTCGCGGCTCGGCTGCGGCCAGGGCATTTGCCACGCCTGTGTGGTGATCGTCGACAACCCGGACGGCACCAGCGAAGAAGTGCGCACCTGCATCACCGGCGCCCACTATTTTGAAGGCAAAAAAGTGCGGACCATCGAAGGCCACGCGACCCGCGACGAGCAGGGCAACGTCACTGAGCTGAACCCGATCCAGCAGCGTTTCGTCGATGAATTCGCCTTCCAGTGCAGCTACTGCGCACCGGGTTTCGTCAATGCCGCGACCGTGCTGGTCGAGAAGCTGCAGCGTCAGCCCATCGTCAACAGTCAGCTGGAAAAAGTCATCGAGGACAGCCTCGGTCACCACATCTGCCGTTGCACAGGCTACGTGCGTTACTACAACGCGACCCGTAACGTGCTCACCGATCTCGGCCTGGTCAGGGAGGGTTAAGCATGAAGCCTCTACTGTCCCGCCTGGCATTGGCGGTTGGTCTGGCTGCGCCGGTGTTGTTGGCGCACGCGGATGATCAAGTCAAGCGCGGCGAATACCTTGCCCGCGCCGCTGACTGCATGGCCTGCCACACCGCACCGGGCGGCGCGCCGTTTGCGGGCGGCCTGCCGATTGTGTCGCCGTTTGGCACCATCTATGGCACCAACATCACCCCGAGCAAAGCGCACGGCATTGGTTTGTACAACGATGACGAATTCTTCGCCGCGCTCACCGAAGGCAAACGCCGCGATGGTGCGAACCTGTACCCGGCGATGCCGTACACCTCCTATCACCTGATGCCGCGCGCAGATTCGGACGCGATCCATGCGTACCTGAAAACCGTCGAGCCGATTGAACGTGCAGCGCCGGTCACTCGCCTGAGTTTCCCGTTCAACGTGCGCCTGGGCCTGATGGGCTGGAACCTGCTCTACGGCAAAGACGTGAAACTCGCGCCGGCCGAGGGCAAAAGCGAAACCTTCAAGCGTGGTGAATACATGGTCGAAGTGCTCGGGCACTGCGGCGAATGCCACACCCCACGCGGCTTGCCTGGCGCCATGCAGCAGGATAAACGCCTGACCGGCGGCCTGCTCAACGGCTATTTGGCGCCGAGCCTGTTGGCCACTGACCTGGCCGCTCGCGGCTGGAATCAACAGGACCTGAGCACCTTCCTCAAGCACGGCATGAGCGCCCAGGGCACGATGTTCAACGAGATGTTCCCGGTGTTCCACAACAGCACCCAGGGCCTGAGTGACCCGGACCTGGCGGCGATGGCCACCTACCTGCTCGGCGATCCCGCCCCAACCGCCGCAGTGTTGACCGAAGTGCCGCTCGACAAAATGAGCCCAAGCGCCCAACGCGGTCGTCAGGGTTACCTGAACGTGTGCGCCGGTTGCCACGCGCCGAACGGCGAGGGCAAACCGCACATCGCCGTGGCCATGCGCGGCAACACCACGCTGCGCCTGGACGATCCGCGCAACTTGTTGCGGGTCATCGAGGACGGCATCGGCGAGCAGACATTCACCGGGTTCGAACGCATGCAACCGATGCCTGGCTTTGCCGACAAGCTCAATCAGGCACAGCTGACCGATCTGCTCAACTATCTGCGCCAGGGTTGGGGCGGTCAGTCGAGTGAGCTGGCGGTCAGCGACGTGCAGAAGCTTCAGTCCGATGCACCACCAGCCGAGCACAAGGCGCACTGACATGCAGCATCTGGATCTGCAAGTCATTCGCCGTGCGCTGCAATGGTCGACGGCCGGCCAGCCGGTTTGGCTGTGCACGGTGCTCGCCACCTACGGCTCGGCGCCCCGTGCGCCGGGTTCGTTGCTGGCAGTGAACGTGAGCGGGCAATGGATCGGCTCGCTGTCGGGGGGCTGCGTTGAGGAAGACTTTCTTGAGCGGGTAGCCGAAGGCGCGTTCGAACAGGCAGTCAACGTCGTTCGTTACGGCGAAGGCGAGGACCCGCGCTCGCGAGTCAGCCTGCCCTGTGGCGGCGTGCTTGATGTGTTGGTGGAAAAGCTTGCGCCGGACTGCGCGGTTCAGGCCCATCTGCGCGAGCTGGAGTGCGCGTTGCTGGGCCAGCGCCGATTGATCCGCGAAGTCGAGCTGGCCAGCGGTGCGCGCCGCGTGTGTGCAGACAGCGAGCAGGGCGCGCGCATCGAGCGCGAGATCGACCGGGTCCGTGTGCGGGTCGGCGCGGCGCAGCGTTTGTTGCTGGCGGGCTATTCCAGTGTTGCCCAGGCTTGCGCCGAGTTTGCCGTGGGCCTGGGGTTTGAGGTGATTTTGTGCGATCCCCGCGACGAGGTGCTCGAAGGCGTGGTGCTGCACAACGTCGAGATCCGACGTCAGCTGCCGTCGGTGTTCATCGCTGACGGCGGCTGCCACAGCGACACGGCGGTGGTCGCGTTGACTCATGATCCGCGTATTGATGATCTGGCAATGATGGAGGCGGTGCGCACCGACGCGTTTTACATCGGCGTAATGGGTTCGATGCGCACCTCACAAAAGCGCTTCGAGCGCCTGCGACGCATTGGCGGGTTGGGCGAGGCCGAATTGGCGCGCATCCACGCGCCTATCGGTTTGAACCTGGGCAGCAAGACCCCGGCGGAAATCGCGTTGGCGGTGCTGGCCGATATTCTTCGCACGCGTAGCGGCATCGCGCGGGATCGACTCTGACCGGCGCTTCCAAGGGTATCGGCGCGGCGATTGCCGAGCAATTGGCCCAGGACGGCGCCAGCGTGATCGTCAACTACGCCAGCAGACGTGAGGATGCCGACCGCGCATTACCTCGGCTTGCCCTATGACAGTCTATGCGATTGATCCAGTTGAGCTTTCAAGCTGGCGACTTGCGCTTCAAGTTCGCGCACGCGTTCGCTGGCCGCAACTTCGACGCTGACATCCTTCTGGATGCCGATGTAATAGGTGAGCTGGTCTGCCTTGTTAAACACGGGAGTAATCGATAGCTCATTCCAGAAGGCACTGCCGTCCTTACGGTAGTTGCGAATGATTTGCCGGCACGGCTGATGCGACTTGATCGCCTCGCGGATCGCAACCAGGCCCGCCTGGTCTCGGTCGTCACCCTGCAGGAAGCGGCAGTCCTGGTACAGCGTTTCGTCAGCGCTATACCCCGTAAGGCGCATAAAGGCGGGGTTAGCGTAGATCAGGATATGCTCATCGCCTTCCTGCTCCGCAATGACAATGCCATCGTCCGAGGTTTCAACCATCAGTTTCAGCAGTTCTGCATCGATCATTTTTAGCGCCTCGGCGAAATTCAGATCATTCTAGGACAACTTGGGGGTTGAGCGCGTTCGGGGCGTCACTGACGAGCGGTGGTCATTAAAAGTGGAACTCCGACTCTTCACCACCGGTCAACTTTTCTGTCCACATCCCTTGGCTGCGATGGTGTTGAACGTGGCGCCATCGCAGTGGGTTTTTTTTGAGCGTCCCACTGACACGAAGGTTTATGAATATGAAGAGTGAACAGGTTGAAGGTGTTGCAGAGAAGCTGGCCGGCAAGGCGCAGAGCGCGGTCGGAAAGCTGATGGGTGATTCGAAGCTGCAAGCTGAAGGCGCTGGACGTCAAGCTTCTGGTCAGCTGACCCAAACCTATGGCGATGCACTCGACAGCGTGTCTACGTTCGTTAAGGAAAAACCGGTTGCTGCACTGGCCATCGGCGCAATAGCCCTGCTTGTGCTAGACCGTCTCTTGCGCCGCTAAGCCGCAAGGAGAGGGCTTCTACAGCTTTCCCTCGCACTGCCCAGGGCGTTTGCTTTGGCTGTGCGAGGACCTGATACTCCCAAGTGCTTATAGGCCTGCAAGCCTGCCCATATCTATTTATTGGTAAGGCGCAGCGCAATGGATAAGACAATCACTCGGATCAACTGGCCACCGACCTTAGGTCAATCACCGAGGTATGGCTCGGCGGGGCGCATACCCGGCTCGCCAAGGCGTTGAACGTGCCTACAAAAGCATTGGCGTGAATCGATCGAGGAACAGATCTGTTTATGCCCATTAATGCTGGGTCAAACAAATGCAATGATGCCGCCATTGCCTCCACCGCATCCAGGAATGCCCATGTTCGAACATTTCGACCTCAACGCTCTGATTGCCGTCTACGGCTACTGGGTCATCTTCGTGGGCTGCCTGCTGGAAGGCGAAACAGTTTTGCTCCTCGGCGGTATGGCTGCACACCAGGGCACTCTGCAATGGCTGCATGTGATCGGCTGGGCCACCCTGGGAGGCATACTCGGCGATCAGTTACTGTTCTGGACCGGACGTTATTCCGGGAGTCGCCTGCTGCCCAAACTGAAGCGTCACCAGTCTGCCATTCAACGGGTGGAGCGCCTTATCCATCGCTACCCCATGACGTCTGTATTCGCTGTGCGCTTTCTCTACGGAATGCGCTTGGTGGGGCCTATGGTGATCGGTGCAAGCGGTCTGGCGCCCTGGCGTTTCGCCCTGATCAATGTTTTGAGTGCGGCGATCTGGGCCACCCTGTTCGTCAGCGCCGGCTATTGGGCTGGCGAAGCATTGCAGCATTTCTTTGGCGACCTGAGACCGTATCGCCTGCCAATCTTCATCGGGGTGGTAGCACTTGTAGCCCTTGCGGCGCTGGCGCGGTATTTGCGCCGCCGGACCAAGGCGTTGCACCGCTGAGGGAGTGGTCATCCAGACTCTTCGTCGGCCCATGACCAGGCAAAGCGTTCCAGGTGTGCTTTTTTTTCGATGTGGGCTGCTCGTCTGAGTCGGGGTTGGAAGCAGGCACCGCGCAACGGCTATCGACACAGCGGCGGCCACTGTCTGGGCGAGGTAACTTTTTTGCTGTGCTGCGCACGGTCATGCCTGCTGCCATGAACGGATCGCCTGCGCCTTCGATATCAAGGTGGGTGGTGATGCAAAATAATCAAACAGAAAGGCCGCCCATGAGATCAGGGGCGGCCTTGTTGCTCTGTCGGGTCGACGCTCAATTGCCTCTGTAGGTAGAGAAACCGTAGGGGCTGAGCAGTAATGGGATGTGGTAGTGCGAAAGTGTCCCGTCTACCTCAAAAATGACCGGTACCTCCGGAAAGAAACTTGCAACTTTGTGCGCTTTGAACCACTCCCCGGTTTTGAAGGTGACACGGTAGGTGCCTTTCTCCAGCGCCTGACCATCGGGGTACAACCCGGGAATACGCCCTTGCTCATTTGTCGCGGCGCTGTTGAGCATTTTCCAGCTTTCGCCGTCCTGTTTTTCCAGCGTGACATTGACGCCAGGGGAGGGCAGACCATCTTGTAAGTTGAGTACATGCACGCTGAGCGGGTTTCCTGCCGCTAACGCCAGTGACGATACGACACTCAATACAAGGCCCGCGAAGAACGTTTTTAATCCAGTCATGATGATGTCCTTAGTTTTTGACGGTAGGTAAGATTTTGTTGATAGCGGCCAATGCGCAACCTTCATCGTTTGCTGCACCACCGGCACCGGCCACGCCGATCGCGCCAATGACTTGCCCTTCAAACAGCAACGGCACGCCGCCGCCCAGCAGCAATAGCTCATGCAGGGTGTTGAGGTTTTGCGCATCGGGGGTGCTGCGGGCACGCTCTGCCAATAGTCGTGTTGGCGTCTTGGTCGATAGGGCGGTATAGGCCTTGCGTTGGGCGGCTAATGTGTTGTGTGGGCCCACGTTATCGTCACGCTGCAGGGCGACCAGATTGCCCCCACGGTCGACAATGGCAGCAACACCTGTACGGCCATCGGCATGACAGGCTGTCAGCGCGGCGTTCAGCAAATCATTGGCCATTGCCATTGACACGTCGTTGCGCTGCAGCACTTGATCCGGGGCTGCAACGGCGAGCGCTGAGTTCATTGCGAGTGACATCAGCAATGAGGTCGATAGGCGTATACGCATGCTTTGTCCTTTGATTGGTCTGGCTGAGTCATAGCCAGGCATGATGCCCCGTGCACTCCGTCAGAATGATTGCCTGATGATTACCAAGATGTAATGTGCCAAAACGCACGGGCGCGCTAGCCTATGCGCCAGTTCCGGAGGAAAAGATGCGTATCCTGGTTGTAGAAGATGAAGCGAAAACAGCGGATTACCTGCACAAAGCCCTGACTGAATCGGGTTACGTGGTGGAAGTCGCCCTGGATGGCCTGGAGGGCCAGTATCTGGCGCAGGAAAGTGAGTTCGACCTGATCATCCTGGACGTCATGCTGCCGGGCCTGAACGGATGGCAATTGCTGCAGATTATTCGACGCAAGTGGCAAACCCCGGTGCTTTTTCTGACTGCCAGGGACTCTGTGGAGGATCGGGTCAAGGGGCTTGAGTCAGGGGCCGATGATTACCTGGTCAAACCTTTTTCCTATGCCGAGTTGTTGGCGCGCGTACGCACCCTGTTGCGCAGGGGGCCGCCCCGTGAGGTCGAGCAGTTCCTGGTTGCAGACCTGAGCCTGGATCTGTTGCGGCGTAAAGTTACGCGCGGGGGAGAGCGCCTCACCTTGACCAACAAGGAGTTTGCCCTGTTGCACCTGCTGGTCAGCCGTGAAGGGGAGGTGCTATCGCGCTCGTTGATTGCTTCGCAGATCTGGCAGATGAACTTTGACAGTGATACCAATGTGGTCGACGTCGCCATCCGGCGACTGCGCGCCAAGGTTGACGATCCTTACCCGCTCAAGTTGATACTGACAGTGCGTGGCATCGGCTACATGCTTGAGGTGCAATCCTGAAACTGTTTCCGCGCGCCCTGAGCTTGCGCCTGGCGGTCATGTTCGCGTTGGTCAGCGCGCTGCTGCTGGGCTCCATTGGTTTTTATCTTTATCAGTCGTTACAGCGAGAAATCGCCTGGCGCGATGACCAGGCCCTGCTCGGGCGCCTGGAGCGCATGCAGGCGTTGATCAACGACAGTGTCAGCGTCGAGCAACTCAGAAATCGGCCCAAGCTATACGAAAACATGCTGGGCAATCGCGACAACCTGCTGTGGATCATCGATGACACAGGCCAGGTGCTGATCGAAATCAACCCCGTCAGCATGAGCTTGCCCAGGTTACCGGCTGCAGCCCAGGCTCAGGTGGGTGACGGTGACACTTCGGTGCCGGTGCGGCTTGCCTGGCAGCATGTCATGCAGGGTGATCGCGGCTTGACCCTGATTGCTGGCAAGTTGTTGAGCGAGCGCGAGCAGATGCTGGGGGCTTACCGACTCAAGCTCTGGCTCGCGATGTCGGTCGGCGCATTGCTGGCTTTTGTACTCGGCGGGTGGGTCAGTCAGCGAGGCTTACGACCTGTGCGCCTGCTGGCCAAGCGCGCTGCCGCCATTGATGCACACCATCTGCATCTGCGGCTGGATGAGTTCAACGAATTCAGTGAACTGCAAGTGCTCAGCCAGGCGCTTAATCAAATGCTCGCACGCCTCGAAGAGGGCTTCGCCCAGCTCTCACGATTCTCAGAGGATCTCGCCCATGAGATGCGTACTCCGCTCACTAACCTGATGGGGCATACCCAACAATCGCTCAGGCATGGTCGTTCAATTGAGGACTACCAGAACCTGCTGGTTTCCAATCAGGAAGAATATGAGCGTCTGGCGCGAATGATCGACAGCATGCTGTTTCTCGCTCGTAACGAGCAGTCGCATGCATCGGTGAGTAATGAGCTCATCAACCTGCACGATCTAGTCGAGCAACTGTGTGAGTATTTTGAAGGCGTGGCGCAAGAGCGTGATGTCACGCTGATCAATCAGGCCCATGACCACGTGCGTGCTGATCCGGCCCTGGTCCGTCGAGCATTGGCTAACCTGCTGTCCAACGCGCTGCGTTATGGCGCTACTGCTAGCGCAGTGACGATTAGCAGTGTGGTGTGGGAGGACAGGATCGAAGTCACTGTGCACAACCAAGGCCCGCCGATTTCGGCGCAACATCTACCTCGGTTGTTTGAGCGCTTCTACCGGTGCGACCCGTCACGCAATCAGCCGGACGATTCTGGTGGCTTGGGGTTAGCAATCGTCCGTTCAATTATGCAATTGCATGGCGGGCGGGTAACCGTTGAGAGCACTGGAGCAGGTACACGCTTTTGCTTGGTGTTTGTGCAACAGAAGGCTTAAGCGAATGCCCTTAAGCCTATCCGTTGTGGCACGACCTAGGGGATCAAGCGCATCTCGCGGAGTTTGTCGAACACATCGAAAAATGCTTGATCGCTCGCCTGGTAGGCGGTGAAGCCCATTGCACGGCTTTTCGACATATCAGTGACGACTTCGATGGGTCGACCAAGGTCTGCATCGGTATGCCATGGGGATATCAGGCGACCAATATCAGCTTCCTTCAAACCGTGCTCCGCGACTATTTGCGTCCACGCGGCTTGGTCGTCAGCCATTTGCTGCTCAAGCGGTGAGAGTGAGGCGGGATAATCGACAGCAGGCACGTCGAAGTATTCGGCAATTCGGCCCCACATCCATTTCCAGCGAAACACATCGCCATTAGTCACGTTGAATGCCTGGTTGGCCGCCGCTGGCGTGGTGGCCGCCCACAGTTGTTGCTTCGCCAACTGCCGTGCATCCGTCATGTCGGTGAGGCTGTCCCACTGCACTCTTGATCCCGGAAATACAAAAGGGCGATTCGTTTGTTTGCAAACCGAGGCGTAGACGGCGAGGGTGGTCGCCATATTCATCGCGTTGCCTACGGCAACCCCGGTGACGGTATGCGGGCGATGAACGCTCCAGGTGAAGCCGTCCTTTTCAGCCGCGGCGAAAAGTTCGTCCTCCTGGGCGTAATAGAAATTCTCGACATTCAGACGATCCTGCTCTTCGCGAAACGGTGTTTGCGGAAGGCTGCCTTTACCATAGGCTTCGAACGGGCCGAGGTAGTGTTTCAGGCCAGTAACCAGTGCTACGTGCTCAACGCTCTTGGCGGGTCGAACGGCGGCCAGCACGTTGCGAACCATGGCGGCATTGACGCGAATGTTTTCGGCCTCCGTGGCTTGCCGCGACCATGTGGTGATGAACACATGAGTAGGTTTCAGATCCGCAAGCGCATGTTCCAGCGAGGCAGGATCCTGGAGGTCTGCCGCGATGGGGATCACGCCTTGCGATTGCGACGGGTGCCTCGATAGCGCGGCGACCTGCCACTTGTTGTCGATCAGTAATTGAGTGATGGCGCTGCCGACGATGCCGCTGGCGCCGACGACTAAAGCTGTTTGGCTCATGAGTTCCTCCTAGATTTAGAGTTGGGAGTCCACCTGAGCAACGGAGGTTCAATCTAAACTGGAGTGCGCGCAAGTAATCGTCGAATGGCGGCAAGCTCAAGACCAATATATAAGCCCTTTGCGGGTCGCCTCCGTTAATGGTGGTCCCTGCGGCTCAGTGTTTGGGGCTCGCGACGCCCTCTGAGGCCCGTGCCAGCGCTTGGGTGTCAACATATTCCCGGATGTTCGTCAGCTTTTGAAGAGCGTGCCGGGTTCTCGCATTATCGCGGCGGTCCGCAATCCTGCGAAGGCACAAGACCTGGCTGAACGCGGAGTGATTGTGCGCGAGGCAGACTACGCAAGGCCTGAAACATTAGCCCGCGCGTTTGAGGGAGTGGAAAAGCTTATTTTGATTTCCTCTAGCGAAGTAAACGGGCGGCTGCCTTTACACCGTGCCGTCATTGATGCGGCGAAACAGGCGGGCGTTTCACTGCTGGCTTACACCAGTATGTTACACGCCGATTCATCGACCGCTCAGCTCGCGATAGAACACCGACAAACTGAAGAAGCGATCGCTGCGTCCGGGCTTCCAGCCGTCATCCTGCGCAACGGTTGGTACACTGAAAACCACTTATACGCGTTGTCTGCTGCACTTGAGCATGGTGCGTTCGTAGGCTCTGCAAAGTGCGGACGCTTTTCCTCGGCGGCGCGTAAAGATTACGCAGCGGCGGCAGCGGCGGCAGCGGCGGTCCTGACTAAAGGCAGCCATGCAGGCGAAATATATGAGCTGGCAGCCGATCAGGCCTTCACCTTGGCCGAACTGGCGGCTGAGGTCTCCCGCCAGTCCGGCAAGCCTGTGGTCTACAACGATCTTCCTGAGCAGGACTACGCAAAATTGCTGGTTGATTTTGGGCTTCCTGCTGATCTTGCCGCCCTGCTGGCTGACGCAGATGCCGCGGCGTCCCGCGGAGCGCTGTTTGATGATGGAGGTGTTTTATCAACGTTGATTGGCCGTCCATCGATACCGATGAAGGAATTGGTCGCGTTGGCTCTTCGCGCTTAATTATTAGTAGATCGTTCGCGCCGCCACCACATTTTAAGGGGGTGGCGCCTGTTGAAGGTTGGCTCACAGAGCCATGGTCCAGTCGTGGATGGGCATGGCCTGGTTGCCGTAATGAGCTGCTCAATGGAGGTGGTTGTTGCAGGAGCTCTCAGTCGGTTAGCAGGGTAAGGGGCTCGCGAGGAAGCTGCTCGGGCGAAGCGGACTGTTCGATAGCAAAGAGGGTTCCATTCCCTTGAAGACAAGCGCGCTTGGTTGACCAGCTCTGCACGCAGAACTCCTCCTTCAGCAGTATCATCACTGAGTACTGCATCAAGCCTTCCAGCCACATTCTGCACTTTTATTGTTGTTCAAAGCGATTGTCGTCGCTCGAACTGTGCACGTAATAGCTTGGCGCTCAAATCCTCCCAATGCTCGACAAACGCTGTACGGGCTGTTTCGAAGTCGCGACTGCGAAGGCAGGCTATCAAGTGCTCATGGTCCTCGACGATTTGCTTGGGGTCCTCATAACAGGGCTGTTGCAGTACTAGCAGCAGCTCAATCTCGCTCTCCAGCATGGCATAGCTGCGCTGCAGGCGTGCGCTGCCACTGGCGCGGATGATGGCTCGGTGGAAGTCACCATCGGCGGTGACAATGTCTGAGCGTGGGGTGTCGGGTGCGGCATTGCGCAATCTTTCAACGGCGTCCAGCGCGTCAGCTGGAACCGTGCCATTAAGGATAATCATGCGCACCGCTTCAGTTTCCAGTACCCCGCGCAGCCGAGCAATATCGACGATGTCATCCGGGCCGAACTCGGGTATGCAGAACCCGCGATGAGGTACTTTCAGCAACAAGCCGAATGACACCAGCAGCTGTGCTGCGCTGCGAAACGTGTTGCGCGCCACTTCGTACTCATCCGCCATCTTGACGTCTCGCAGGAATTCGCCTGGCTCGAAGTCACCGTTCAGGATCCTGGCCTTGAGCTTTGCAGCCAGTGCTTCGACCGCTGAGGGCTTGACTGGGGATGTTTCAATGTTCGTGCTGGAAAAAATCATGTTAACCACGACGAGGGTTGGGGCTCGGTAGAGCGAGCGATTCTAATACGCCCGCGGTGACGCTCGCCAGCGAGGTCGCTGGTCCTCTTATAAATTGTGCAACAACTATATTTTTTTTGAGCTTTTAAATCAATTATAACCTATTGATTATTATTGTTTTTTTAATTTCTTATCTGAAATCCAGTTAGAAGCTCGAAATATTTCCTTCCAATTAAAATAATTGTAGCACAATATATTTGCATCGATGTCGTGCCATGCATGGCTTTCCACGCCCAGGAGTCCGGCAATGCAAGTAATTGGGAAAGATGAGTCCAGCGAAAGCCTTGTCGCCTTACAGGGAGATTTGGCGGCGCCTTTCACGCCAGTGTCGCTTGAGGAAGGCCGGCGTATTGTGCTGGAGCAGTTTGGTATCAGCGCGCAGTTGACGCGATTTGCCACGGAAAAAGACGATACGTTTCGCTGCGATTGTTCAAGCGGCCAATCCTACGTGCTCAAGATCGCCAACCCGCAGGAAGCGCCCGTTGAGCTCTCGCTGCAAATCGAAGTGATGCAGCATATTGGGCGCAGGGCGCCTCAGTTACCGATCCCCAGGGTTTACCCCGCACTGGACGACAGGTACCTGACCACCGTAGTAACTGAAAGTGGTGAGTCAAGGCAGGTGAGGCTTCTGAGCTTTATGCCAGGCACACCATTGGATAAAACCACCCTCAACTCCCTGGGGCGCGAGCAGATCGGCCAATTGCTTGCGCACCTGAGGCTGGCCACTGCCGACTTTACCCACCCGGCAGAATCGCGCAAGGTCTGCTGGGATGTGCAGCACCTGCGGATGCTTGAGCCAATGCTCAACGGTGTCGTCGAGCCCGCGCGCCGGCACTCGCTGGAGCGGGCACTCGAACGCTTTGGCGAGGTGGAGGGCTTGATCGCTGGGTGCCGACAACAAGTGCTGCATAACGACTTCAATACCTCGAACATCGTCATCGATGCGCATCGCCCGCAATGTGTCGGAGCGATCATCGATTTCGGCGACACGGTCAAGACTGCTATTGCCATCGATGTGTCTACAGCCATGATGAACCAGTTGCTCGCGGTGCAACCCGGCCAGGACCTCGATATTTTTGCCCCCGCCAAGGATCTGCTCAGAGGTTACCTGCGGGTCGCCGACCTGACGCCAGAGGAGCTGGCCCTTATCCCGCACCTGGCCATGGCACGCCTGGTTGCCAGAGCGTTGATTACCACCTGGCGCTCGCAGCTTTTCCCGCAGAACAGCGCCTACATTTTAAGGAATGCCGCGCCGGGATGGGGCCAGTTGGATTGGATGCTTAACCGGTCACCGTCACAGATGTCAGCGCTTTTGATGCACTTCGCCGACTGATTCATCCATTGCTTAGGGGGTTTAAATGAGCAACTCAAATATCCGGGCTGTCCGTGGTGACATGCCTAACGGCTTCAACCCTGCCAACGCCGATCGCCTGGACCCTGCTGCACGTGAACATATTCAGCGTCGGATCGATTTGCTGGGGCCCGCCTATCGGTTGTTCTACAACGAGCCGGTGGGGGTTGTGCGTGGCGAAGGGGCTTACCTGTACGATAAGGACGGCAACGAGTACCTGGACGCCTACAACAACGTGGTGTCGTTGGGGCATTGCCATCCGCGCGTTATCGCTGCGGTCACTGAACAGATGAATAAGCTGTGCAGCCACACTCGGTACATGCAGGACGGCATTCTTGACTACGCCGAACAGCTGCGCGCCACGGCGGACGGAGAGATGGCCGCCGAAGGGCACTTGATGTTCACCTGCAGTGGTTCGGAAGCCAACGATCTTGCCATCCGCATTGCACGGCATCACACCGGCAATACGGGCGTCATCGTCACCGCCGAGGCCTACCACGGCAACTCGGCGACCGTGGCAGCTTTTTCGCCGTCGCTGGGTATCAATGCCAAGCTCGACCCGTTCGTGCGCCGGGTGCCTGCTCCGGACTCCTATCGCATCCCACGTGAAGCACTGGGCCGCTATATGGCCGACCAAGTGGCGGCGCAGATCCGCGATATCCAACGCCATGGGGGGGGAGTCGCGGCGTTCATTGCCGACTGCCTGTTTTCGTCCGATGGCCTGTTCTGTGATCCGGTCGATGTATTCGGGCCGATCGCCGAGGTGGTGCGCAAGGCGGGAGGCCTGTTCATCGCTGATGAGGTCCAGTCGGGGTTTGGTCGCAGCGGCACGCATTTCTGGGGGCATCAACGCCACGCGGTGGTGCCGGACATCATCACCATGGGCAAACCCATGGGCAACGGCTACCCAGTGGCGGGATTGATGGTGCGCCCGGAAGTGGTCGCGAGCTTCGGTCGCGACATGCGCTATTTCAATACGTTTGGCGGCAACAGCGTCGCGATTGCGGCCGCTCAGGCGACGCTGGATGTCATTACCGAAGAGCAGTTGATGGCCAACGCCAACCGTGTGGGCAGCCTGATCATGGCGGGTCTCAACGACCTGGCTGCCCGGTACGAGCAGATTGGCGACGTGCGAGGCACCGGCATGTACTTCGCGGTCGAGCTGGTAAAGGACCGGGCCAGCAAAACGCCGGACATGCAGACCGCTTTGCGCCTGGTCAACCATCTGCGGGAAAAACGCGTGCTCATTTCTGCGACCGGACCCGATGCGAGCATTCTGAAAATTCGCCCGCCCTTGATCTGGACAGCAAGGGAGGCGGGTCGGCTGCTGGACGCCTTGGAAAGCGCTTTTGCCGAGTTGTAAAGCCCACCCCGGCGCCTCGATAAAGCTGCTGGGGCGTGCCTTTAAAACGGTAGTTTGTACCAAGTAACCCCGCGTTTAAGCGCTTATGCACGGCCTCATGGTGATGTAATAAATTCATGAGGGCCGGATGCTCGGCACCCCACAGCGGCTTGCGCCGTAATGACCTCAGCACTGATTAAGGACCGCATTCATGAGCGTTCTTCGCCCCAAGTACATTACCTTCGACTGCTACGGCACATTGACCAACTTCAAAACCGCAGCCCTGACGCGCGATCTGTTTGCCGATCGCATCCCGGCTGAGCGAATGGACCAGTTCATCAAGGACTACGCGGCCTATCGCTTGGACCAGGTCATGGGTGACTGGCTGCCTTATGACCAGATTCTCAAGATAGCCTTGGCGCGCACGTGCAAGCGTTGGGGCATCGAATACCGCGACGAAGGCCAGGTGTACTACGACGCCGTGCCGACCTGGGGACCGCATCCCGACGTGCCGGCGGGTCTGGCGAAAATCGCCGGCAAGATTCCCCTGGTGATTTTTTCCAACGCCATGGACGAACAAATCATGTCCAACGTCGACAAGCTCGGCGCACCGTTTCACAAGGTCTTCACCGCCCAGCAGGCCCAGGCCTACAAACCACGTCTGGCGGCTTTCGAGTTCATGCTCGATAACCTGGGCTGCAGGCCGGAGGATGTGCTGCATGTTTCATCGAGCTTTCGCTATGACCTGATGTCGGCCCACGACATGAAGATCAAGCACAAAGCCTTCGTGGCCCGGGGGCATGAACAGCCGGCCAATGCTGCCTTCGGCTACCACCAGATCCCGGATATCGGCGGGCTGGCCGGACTGGTCGGGCTTTAGCAACAGGTCACTCTTCTGACCCCATTTGGATAACTAGAACATGCCAGCACCCTTAATTCCCGTGCATACCTCTGCCGATCTGCCGGCAGAGGCTGATGTGGTCGTGATCGGCGGCGGTATCATCGGCGCCTTTACCGCCTATTATCTTGCCAGACGCGGCATGAAGGTCGCCCTGGTCGAAAAGGGCCGCATAGGCGCCGAGCAATCAAGCCGTAACTGGGGCTGGTGCCGTCAGCAGAATCGCGATGCGCGTGAGTTGCCGATGGCCACCAAAAGCCTTGAACTGTGGGAGCAATTCGCCGCGCAAACCGGTGAGCAGACCGGTTTTACGCGGTGCGGCTTACTTTACCTAAGCAACAACGACGAGGAGCTGGAAGGGTGGGCGCGCTGGGGCGAGTTTGCGCGTACGGTCAACGTGCAAACCCAGATGCTCACCGCCGAGCAGGCCGCAGAGCGTGGCAGGGCGACTGGCACGTCTTGGAGGGGAGGGGTGTTTGCGCCCACCGATGGCATAGCCGACCCTTCCCGCGCAGCCCCCGCGGTCGCATGCGCGATCATGGCACTGGGCAGTAGCGTGCACCAGGATTGCGCCGTGCGGGGCGTCGAGACCGAAGGCGGTCGATTGTCGGCGGTGATCACCGAAAAAGGCACCATACGCACCCGGCTCGCGGTGCTTGCCGCCGGCGCCTGGGCTTCGTCGTTCTGCCGCCAATACGGTATTCGGTTCCCGCAGGCGACGATTCGTCAGACCGTTCTTTCGGTCACCGCTCCGAGCCAGGAAATTCCCAGTGCGCTGCATACCGCTGGCGCGTCCATGACCCGCCGCTTCGATGGCGGTTACACGCTGGCGATCAGCGGACGAGGTCGAGTCGACATCACTCCACAGTTGCTGGGGTTCTCTACGCAATTCTTGCCGATGTTTCAGCGCCGCTGGCGCAACCTTGCGCTTGGGGGGCTGGAAGGCTGGCACGCAGGCCACGAAAGCTTGAAGCGCTGGCGCCTGGACCAGCCCACGCCGATGGAGAGAATGCGCATTCTCGATCCAAGCGCTGATGCCTCGACAGTTGCGTTGACTTACAAGCGCGCGGTGCAATTGGTGCCGGCTTTGCAAGGAACGTCGATCAAGGCGTCCTGGGCCGGCTATGTGGACAGTACGCCGGACGGTGTTCCCGGTATCGGCGAAATGGCCAGCCTGCCAGGGTTGGTGATCGCGGCAGGGTTCAGCGGGCATGGTTTTGGTATTGGTCCGGGCGCGGGTCATCTGATTGCCGATATCGTCAGCGGTATGACCCCCATTGTTGATCCGCGTCCTTATCACCCAGACCGTTTTCAGACGTCCGCCTGGGGTAAGGTGGCGGACTTTTGAGTTGAAGCCGTTGTGTTGAAATGTATTGAGAACGCGCCTTCGCGTTTCAAGTACCCGCTGGAACCGTTTCTTGTGCGAAATGAACACCACCCGTCGACCGCCATTGACCGCGTTCTTTTTTATTGCAGGCTGAATTCGGCTTGTTGGCCAGGCTGTTCAGCCCGTGATTAGCGTCCGTCGCGATCGAAGAAACTGGCTCGAATTTTGTCAGCCAGCGCCGTCAATGGTTTGGCATATTGAGCGATCACTGCTTCAATCGACTTAGGGGTCGATACGCTGATATTCAATATGTGGCCCTGGTAATTACGTATGCCAAGTGGCGTGGAAATGGTCACAACTTCGGCCTGCCAGGAAGCAGCGCAATACCCTCGAAGTCGCACGCTTTCGCAGGCGTCAGCAATCTCCGTTTCCTCGTACACCAGCATGCCGCTGCGGATAAGCGTCTGGGTCAGGCGACTGGTCGTGGACTTGGACAAACCTGTACGTTCGCTAATGTCGCCATTCCCCAAGTACTCCGGGCTTTCAACAATGACGCCGGCATGAGCGGCGAGGTGCAACAAGCCTAATCGGAGTTGGTCGGTTTCGGCCCCTATGCGATAACTGCGTGCGAAGCACAGGAATTTGGCAACCTGGGCCGCACCAAGGATCTCAACTCTTAGAGTATCGCCGCCTTGGCCACGTGCATATCTGCCTACACCATGTATGGGGTGCTAGGGGTCGAGTGTTCGAATCACTCCGTCCCGACCCTATAACTCAATGACTTAGCCCAAACGGTAACGCTTGGGCTTTTCCATGCCTGCAAAATTAAGCCCTCGCCACAGGCCCATGACTCATTCACCAAATCCAATAATAGCCTTGGTTTCCAAATACTCCTCAAACCCCTGCACGCCATACTCCCGACCATTCCCTGAGCGCTTGTAGCCACCAAACGGCGCCATCGGATTCCACGCGGGGTAGTTCAGGTGCACTTGGCCCGCACGAATACGCGACGCCACGGCACGTGCCTGCGTCAAGTCGTGGCCCTGAACGTGGGCGCCCAAACCGTATACCGTGTCGTTGGCGATGGCGACGGCTTCATCCACCGTCTCATACGCAATGATGCACAGCACCGGGCCGAAGATTTCTTCCTGGGCAATGCGCATGGCGCTGTTCACGTCGGAGAAAACCGTGGGGCGGGTATAAAAACCCTTGTCAAAACCCAGCACACGCCCAGGCCCACCGCACACCAGTTTCGCACCCTCGTCCAGGCCTGCCTGGATCATCGCCTGGACGCGATTGAACTGGGCTTCGTTGGCGATGGGCCCCAATTGCGTGTCTTCCGATTGCGGGTCGCCAACGATGAGCGCATTTGCAGTCGCCGCCGCCAGGGCTTCGACCTCGGCCAAACGGTTTTTTGGCACGATCATCCGGGTCGGAGCGCTGCACGATTGCCCGACGTTGCGAAACGCGGACATCACCCCCAGCGGTACGGCCTTGGCGAAGTCGGCGTCGGGCAGCAACACATTCGGCGACTTGCCCCCCAGTTCCTGGGTGACACGTTTCACCGTAGGGGCTGCCGCTTGGGCAACCAGCGCGCCTGCGCGGTTGGAGCCGGTGATTGAGATCATATCGATATCCGGATGTGCCGCCATGGCTGCGCCAACCTGGGCACCGCTTCCATTGACGAGGTTGAACACCCCGGGCGGCAGGCCTGCGTCATGCACCAGTTGTGCAAACAGCAGGGCACTCAGCGGCGACAGTTCGCTGGGTTTCAAGACCACGGTGCAGCCTGCGGCGATGGCCGGGGCGACTTTGGCGGTGATCTGATACAACGGCCAGTTCCACGGCGTGATAAGACCGCAGACGCCTATGGGCTCGCGCTGGATGGCGGTACCGCCTTCCACCGTCTGGAAGCGATAGCTGGACAGCAAATCACGAGCGACCCGAACGTGTTCGGCCGCCAACGGCACTTGCATTGCCCGAGCGAAGCCGATGGCGGCGCCCATTTCCAAGGAGAGCGCCTGTGCAAGCTGCTCTTTGCGCTCAAGGATAAGCTCGTGGATTTTCCCAAGCACCAACGCCCTAGATGCCGCGGGCGTTGCAGACCAACCGGCGAACGCCGCACGTGCTGCCGCAACGGCACGATCCACATCCTCGGCAGACCCGCTTGCGACCTGTGCAACCACCTCCTCATTGGCCGGGTTGACCACCGGCAAACTGGCGGCAATGGTCGGGGAAACCCAGCAGCCGTCGATATAAAGCTGCTGAGACGTTTTGTTCGACGCGTGTATGGTCATCCAACTGGCTCCCTGGAGCGGCAATAGGCCCTGCGAACAGCAAGGCCCGGTGTCTCGCTAAGCTAGCAAAAGGTTTCAGCCCGAAGATGCCGTTATTCAACGCTGCAAGGGATAATCTGCTGAATCTGGCAGGCTGGCTTTGCGACCTAGCCGATTGCTTGCGTCACCAGCGCAAACTGGTTGATGCCGCCGCTTGATTGCGGGGGCACACCCCGTACCATTCGCGGCGCTTTGTCGACGCATGGCAGCCCCAGGCTCTCCAGCCAGTCGGCCAACCCGCAGGCGGTGGGAATGTCGAAGCGCACGAACTGACCCGGGATCAACCGCAGCAGGTGAGTGATCAACTGTTGGGCCTGTTCCTGATTGTGTGCAACGACAGGACCCACGATATGGCCCCGACCAAATCGGCGGAGCAGGGCGCAACCATTGAGTTGCCCTTCGACCTCAATGCCGACCACGTGCTCGGCCGTAGACAGCAGGTCGTTGAGTACCTGGGTGCGGTCCAGGCCGCTGCCGGCATTGGCCAGTTCGATCACCGTGGGGTAATCAGCCAGGCTCAATACGCGACAGTGCGCATGCCGGGTCAACGGCATTGGTGCCGGAGCGTGCGGTACGCCCTGATGTTGCTGAATGTGCGCAAAGTCGACGAAGCCCAGGCTGGTGTACAGCGGCGCCCCTGATTCGGTTGCGTTGAGGATCGGCGTACGCGGGCCCGTAGCGTCCAGGCACAGGTTCATCAGCTGGCGCCCGATGCCTTTGCCTTGGTGTTGATCACTCACAATCACCAGACCGATGGAGGAATAAGCCCCCTGATGGCAGGCGAACGCCACGCCCACCAGCTTACCCTCATGTTCGGCGACAAAGCCTTCGGACGTGCGCTGCACCATCGCCCAGTCTTCCTCGCGGTGAGGCCATTTCAGGTGCACGGACAGTGCGTGGGCGGCGGGCATGTCGGCGGCGGTGACTGTGCGATAAACGTAGGAGTGGCTCATATCAGTTTTCCTGTAGTGGGGGCGTTTGCAGGCACCGTAGAAGGTTGGGTAAACCGCCGGATATCGAAGGGGCTGATCAAGGTGCTGGTGCTGCCGGTGCTGATCAGCTCGGCCATTACATCCCCCACGCCCGGGCCGAGCTGGAAGCCGTGCCCACAGAAGCCGAAGGCATAAAACAACCCGTCCACGCTGCCGCTCGGGCCCATCACCGGTAGGGAGTCCGGGGTGTAGCTCTCGATACCGCTCCACACACGAATGATGTTCAGCTTCTCGACCCCCGGTAACAGTCGCCGCATTTGGCGCATCTGGTTGAGCAGGCTTTCGGGTTTGAAAAACGCCCGTCGGTTGATCATGTCCGGCGTACAGCGGTTGCCGCCGCCGATGATGATGTTGCCGCGCGGGATCTGGCGGAAGTAGATCACCTCTTCCTTGATTTTGGTGAACACACCGATCACGGTCGGCAAGGCGTAGGGCACCGGTTCCGTGACCGACATCTGCGGGCCGTTGGGCTCCAGCGGTACCGGCTCACCAAAGCGCTCGGACAAGCGGGCAGCCCAGGCACCGGCTGTAATCAACAGCTGCTCGGCGACGAACAACTGCCCGTCGGTGGTGGTGACCTGGAATAAACCATTGACCTTTTCCACGTCGGCGACTTCGGTCTTTTCCTCGATTCGTGCCCCGAGACGCCGGGCTGCACGGGCAAACGCCGGCGCTGCGAGGCGCGGGTTGGCGTGACCATCGTGAGGCGCATAGGAGCCGCCTTTCACCTCCGGGCCGAGGAAACCAAAGCGCCGGTGCAGCTCGGCGCCGCGATAGATTTTCAAGTCCAGTTGCGCGGCTTCCGGCGCGGCGGCGTAGGCCTCAAGTTCAGCGATTTCATCTTCGCGATAGCACACGCGCATGTGGCCACTGGGGATGAACTCCAGGTCGTCATCGATCAGCTCGGGCAGGCGCTTCCACAGCGCCCAAGAACGATTGGCCAGCTCCAGTTGCCCCAGGTAGCGGCCCTGGCGGCGCACGTTGCCGAAGTTCACACCGCTGGCGTACTGACCGATCTGGTCGCGTTCCAGCAGCGTGACCGAGCAGCCGCGCCGCCGCAGGAAAAACGCCGACGAGGCGCCCATGATGCCGCCACCGATAATCAGCACCTGGCTTTTCGAACCTGATTGATTACCAGCCATGGAGGCGGCTCCAGACGTGTACGCCGCCTTTGGCGTCCACGGCGTGATAGTCCGGGAACTGCGCGCCGGTGGCGCAGGCATGGTTGGGGAGGATGCGCAGCCGGCTGCCGATGGGGAAGCGCGTAACAAGGTCGTCAATGGCGGCGGTGCCCAGGGTGACGATGCCATGTTCCTGGTTGGCGCCCGTGACCAGCGCACCGTCGATCCAGTCGCCGGCTTCGGTACACACTTGGCCATAACCGAAGTCCTGGCGCTGGCGCTGTGTGCCACGGTCACGGCTCATGGCCATCCAGCCGGCGTCAGTAATGATCCAGCCTTTGTCCGGCTGATGGCCGATCACCGTGGTCAGTACGCTGAGTGCCAACTCGTCGGCCTGACACACGCCAATGTTACGCATCACCAGGTCAAAGAACACATACACGCCCGCCCTCACTTCGGTGACACCGTCCAGGTTCAGGGCCGAGAGGGCCGTGGGGGTTGAGCCGATACTGACCTCGGCGCACGCCAGCCCGGCTTCGCGGAGGGTGCAGGCGGCGCTGACGCAGAGGGCACGTTCCTGTTCGGCCAGCGCCTGCAGGGCTTCGAGGGTGTCCAGCTCGTAACTGGAGCCCGCGTGGGTCATCACCCCCCGCAGGCGCATACCGCCGTCGTTGAGGAGGTGCGCCACCTCAATCAGCACAGGGTCTTGCGCGGCCAGGCCTGAGCGATGGCCGTCGCAATCGATCTCGATCCATACGTCGAAGCGTTCGTCATGTTGCTGTGCGAACGCGACGATGGCGCGAGCGCCTGAGACGCTGTCGGTGAGCAGACTCAAGTTGCAGCCTCTGCGCCGCAGGGCCAGGGCCTGAGGCAGTTTGCCCGGCGCTATGGCAACGGCGTAGAACACATCGCTGATGCCTGCGGCGAAACAACGCTCGGCCTCTTTGAGGGTGGAAACCGTGACGCCGCTGGCGCCTGCGTCAATCTGTGCCTGGATCACCGGCAAGCACTTGCTGGTTTTGATGTGCGGGCGCAAACGTACGCCAAGGGTGCCCATGCGCTCTTGCATACGCTGGATGTTGTGCTGCATTCGCGTAAGGTCGATGAGTGCGACAGGTGTGTCTAGGGAGGCAATCTGCATGGACATGGCGGAACTCGAGTGACTGGGTACAGGCGGCACTCTACTCAGCTGTCCTTAAGTTGTGGTTCAATCATGACTAATCAATCATTAAGTAAAATTGAATGATTTCTATCGAAGACCTGCGTCTGGCCGTCACCCTTGCGCGCTCTGAATCACTGAGCGCTGCGGCCCGAGCCCTGAACGTCACTCCGCCGGCGCTCTCCATGCGCCTGCGTAAACTGGAGACCTTGCTGGGGCTGACCCTGGCCAATCGCGACGCCCGACGCCTCAGCCTTACGGCAGATGGCGAGCGGTTCTCGCGAGAAAGTGCGCTGCTGCTGGAGCAGCTCGAAGCGCTGCCGGAGTCCTTCAGGCAAAAGGACGAAACGCTGGTGGGCACCTTGAGGTTGGCGGCGCCATTTGGCTATGGTCGGCAGCGAATCGCACCGCTGTTGGCGCGTTTTGCCAGGATGCACCCCCAGCTGTGCCTGCACCTGGATCTGCGCGAGACCCCCTGGCCTGATCGTCATGACAGCGATGCGGTGATTCACATCGGCCATCTCAATGACAGCCTGTGGACGGCGCGGTCGCTCACGCCAAACGAGCGTTGGCTATGCGCGAGCCCAGCCTACCTGCAAGCCCACGGTGTACCGTCATCACCGGACGAACTGGCGTCCCATCGCTGCATTTGCATTCGTGAAAATGATGAGGACGTTACGCTCTGGCACCTGCGCAAGGGGCAGGGCCGCAAGACGCTGCGCGTGGAGCCGGCGTTGCTGAGCAATGATGGAAGCGTTGCCCGGCGATGGGCCGAGCAAGGCTTGGGGTTGGTGTTGCGTTCGCAGTGGGATGTCAGCGACGCCGTTGCCAGCGGCAGCCTGGTGCGCGTGCTGGCGGACTGGAGTTTTGACAGTGCGCCGATCATCCTCCTGGTGCCGTCGCGAAAGCTTCGCAGCCCGCGCGTCCACGCATTGGTGGCGTTTATGGAGGAGGCGCTGAAAGCCTGATTTGCGCCTTACTTCACGGCGTAGACCTTGCGTACATACACCGTGCTGTTCCAGGCACACGGCGCACCTTTGGCCACGAATACCGTGTCGCCACGGTTGACCGTCACCGCAACTCCCTCGTCGTCTTGCAGCGTGACGCTGCCTTCGAGCAGGTGCATCAATTCATGCAGTTTGTGCGGGCGGCCGTGGCGGGCGTAGGGCGTCGAGTCCCAGATGCCGATGCGCAGCTCAGTGACCTCATCATCGAACAGGTTGAACGCGCGGCACTGCGGGGTAGGGCCGATCAGGATCTGTGGTTCGGGCGCGGCGGAGGGATTGAGCAGGGTATGCGGGGCAAGCAAGGTCAGGCCCGGACGCGCCGGAGCATCGGCTTGGTCGACGGCGCAGAACGCCCATTGGCTGCCTGCGCTCGCCTGCACTGTAAGGCGTGTGCCACGACCGATCACGGCGCTGCTGCCGACCCCCAGCTCCAGTGTCTGGTCTGCGCTGCCGAGCAGCACATGGCCTGCGTGTACCACCAGTGTTTCGCTGTGGGGGAAGCCTTCGATCACGGCTTCGCCGCTGAATGTCACCAGCCCTGCGGACACGCCATCATCGCCCAGCCAGGCGAGTTGGCGGGTGTCGCCGAAGGGGTCCAGCGCGCTCAAGGCGCCGGTATTGAAAGACGTGGCAACGCGGCTGCCGTCGGCGCGAGCCAACAGCAGGATACGGGGAGATGACATGGGGAATGCTCCGGGAGGAAAGTCAGCCGATCGCCTGAGTGATCAGGGCAAAGGGGTGTACGCCGTGGCTGGCCCGGGGCGGCGTGCCCAGAGCCATCTGCGCGACGGTGTCGATGTTCTTCAGCCCGGCGTATTCGAGCCAGTCGCTGAGGCCGCAGGCGACGGGAATGTCGATGCGGACAAAGGCATCCGGCACCTGGGCCAGCAGTACCGCGATCAAGTGCTTGGCCTGATCGATGTTTTCGGCAACCACCGGGCCGATGCAGCGCCCACGACCAAACGGCCGCAGCAGGGCGAAGCCGCGTAGCTGGCCATCGCGCTCGATGCCCACCGCGTGCTCCACCTGCAGGTCGCGCAGTACTTCGCGGCGGTCCAGGCCACTGGCGGCTTTGGCCAGCGCGAGCAGGCTGGGGTGGTCGTCGGCGTGCAGGGCGCGGCAGGTTTCGCCATCGGCCAGTCCCGGCAGGGCGGGCACCAACGCCTGGCCCTGATGCTGTTGCACTCGCCCAAATTCGACGAACCCCTGGCTGGTATACAGCGGGGCGCCGGCGAGGGTGGCGTTGAGGACCGGCGTGCGCGCATCGCAGGCGGCGAGGGCTTTTTCCATCAAACGACGGCCGATGCCCTGGCCTTGGTAGTCATTGCTCACGATCACCAAACCGATGGTGGCGTAGTCGCCCTGGGGGCAGGTGAAGGCGCTGCCGATCAGGCGCTCGCCATCCATCACCACGAAACCGTCGCTGACACGTTGCAACATGGCCCAGTCTTCCAGGCGGTGCGGCCATTTGAGTTGCACCGACAAGGTATGGGCGGCCGGCAGGTCGGCCGCGGTCATGGGGCGGTATACATAAGCAGGGTGTGGCAGGGCGGACATGGCGAGCCTCCATAGAGCGTATTGTTCAGCACGAGGATGCTTGTATCCCACCTGTTTTAGAGGCTGGCAAGTGGGTCGGGAATATTCGGCAGATTCCTTGGGCTGTGTGTTGCGCGGCCACAGTTACTACTTAATTGGGGTAGGGGGGCAGCAGCAAATGCCAAGGGTGTTTTCCGGGTACATCTCCATAGCGCGGTCACGGCCACGCAAGCAATCCCGGCCAGCCACACTTTCTGCCGCCCCCACCCCCGTCCTTAAGCCTTTCTGCCCCTCAAAGCCCCCAAAAAGCGCACAAACACAGGCCCTGCCCAAGCCTGGCGCGCACCGCAAAGTCTGCTGAGCCCGGCCACCAAAACGGTGGTTTGTATTGAGCGAAGGTCTTTTTAGACGGCATATGCTGATTTCACAGTGGTGTAATGAACCTGTGCTGCAACGAGGCGGAGCCGCCGCCAGGGCAGTGAACGCTTGTCACACTCAACGAACTTCAGGACCGCACTCCATGAGCTTTCTTCGTCCCAAATTCATTACGTTCGACTGCTACGGTACGCTGACCAACTTTCATATGGGCACCATGACCCGCGAGCTCTTCGCCGATCGTGTCACCCCTGAGCAGATGGACCAATTCGTCAAGGACTTCTCGGCCTACCGCCTCGACCAGGTCATGGGCGACTGGCGCCCCTACGACGAAATTCTCAAGACCGCCCTGGCCCGTACCTGCAAGCGCTGGGGTATCGAGTATCGCGAGGAAGGCCAGCTGTATTACGACGCCGTGCCGACCTGGGGCCCCCACGCGGACGTGCCGGCCGGCCTGTCGAAGATTGCCGACAAGATTCCCCTGGTTATCTTCTCCAATGCCAGCGACAGCCAGATCATGTCCAACGTCGACAAGCTCGGCGCGCCATTCCACAAAGTATTCACTGCCGAACAGGCCCAGGCCTACAAGCCGCGCCTGGCCGCCTTCGAATTCATGCTCGATAACCTGGGTTGCGGTCCGGACGACATCTTGCATGTGTCTTCCAGCTTCCGTTATGACCTGATGCCGGCCCATGACATGAAGATCAAAAACAAAGCGTTCGTTGCCCGTGGCCACGAAGTGCCAGGCAATGCGTTTTACGGTTACCAGCAGATCACCGATATCGGTGGGCTGCCAGCGTTGGTCGGTCTGTAACAGCACACCAAGGGGTAAAGCATGGGCAGTGAATCCTATTGGCTCGACACCGCACCGGCGTTCACCGGTGCCCAACTGGGCAGCTTGCCCGGGCAGGTCGATGTGGCTGTGGTAGGTGGTGGCTTCACTGGCCTGGCGGCGGCGCGTGCGTTGGCGAGCAAAGGGGCGAGTGTGGTGGTGCTCGACGCCGGCCGTGTGATCGGCGAGGCCTCTGGGCGCAACGGTGGCCAATGCAACACCGGCGTGGCCCAGGATTATGCCGGGCTGCACGCCAGCCTCGGTGCCGCCAAGGCGCGCGCCTATTACCAGGCCTATGAAAGCGCGGTGCAGACCGTCGTTTCGTTGGTCGAGCAGGAAGGGATTGCCTGCGACCTGGTGCGCAACGGCAAGCTCAAGCTGGCGGCCAAGCCCCTGCATTACGAAGGCCTGGCCCGCACCTGTGAGCTGATCCGCCAGGAGGTGGATGCCGATGTCGCGTTGCTCAGTGCCGAACAGACCCGTGCAGAAGTCAACTCGACCCAGTTCCACGGCGGCTTGCTGCAGCGCAACGGCGTGCAGATGCATGTCGGTCGCTTCGGGGTTGGCCTGGCCGAGGCGGCCGCGCGGCGCGGCGCGATGATCTACGAGCACACTACCGTCAAGGATTGGAAGGCCCAGGCCGGTGGCTATCAGGTCAACACCGCCAAAGGCTCGCTGCACGCCGGGCAAGTGCTGCTGGCCACCGGCGCCTGCCAGCATGGCGACCTCGGTTGGTACCGTCGGCGCATTGTGCCGGTGGGCAGTTTTGTCATCGTCACCGAAGTCTTGTCCCAAGCGTTGATCGATCAGTTGCTGCCGCTGCGCCGCGCCTACGTGACCAGCCGCATGATCGGCAACTATTTTCGCCTGACCCCGGACAACCGCCTGCTGTTTGGCGGGCGTGCCCGGTTTGCCATGTCTGACAGCGTCTCCGACGCCAAGAGCGGCAAGGTGCTGCAGGCGGCGATGCTGAACATGTTCCCGCAGTTGGCGCACGTGAAGATCGACTACTGCTGGGGCGGCCTGGTGGACATGACGTCCGACCGCCTGCCCCGCGCCGGCCAGCACGGCGGCGTGTTCCATTCCATGGGCTATAGCGGCCATGGCGTGCAGATGTCCGTGCACATGGGCCAGGTCATGGCTGACGTCATGGCGGGCAACGCGGCGGCCAACCCGTGGGGTGAACTGGAATGGCCGGCGATTCCCGGGCATTTCGGCAAACCCTGGTTCCTGCCGTTCGTGGGCGCCTATTACCGTTTCCAGGACTATTTGCACTGAGTTGCCGTTGTTGCGTGACCGTCGTTTGCGTTTCCAGGACGCTCCGGACATCCGTGAGCACTCGATTCTTCCGATTATCGACAGGTAGCCTTGCTATGACTGACAACAAAAACACACCCGAGCTCATCTCCGGCCAGGAAAGCCTGCGGGTGTTCGAAAGTCTCAACCGTGGCATGTCGCGCCGCAATGCCCTGCAAATGCTCGGCGTTGCGGGCGTCGCCGCCGCTGGTGCGGGCAGCCTGTTCGGCGCCGCCGGCAAATTGTTCGCCGATGAAGCGGCCACCGAGGGCAAAGGCAAGCCGGGCGGCAAGATCCGCGTGGCCGGCATGTCCAGCTCCACCGCCGACACCCTCGACCCGGCCAAGGGCGCGCTGTCCACCGACTATGCACGCCAGTACATGTTCTACAACGGCCTGACCCGTTTCGATAAGCACCTGGTGCCGCAACTGGAACTGGCTGAGCGCATCGACAATACCGACGCCACGGTGTGGACCATCACCCTGCGCAAAGACGTGACCTTTCACAATGGCAAGGCCCTGACCGCCGCCGACGTGGTGTTCTCCCTGAACCGCCACAAAGACCCGCTTACCGGCTCCAAAGTCATGCCGCTGATGGAGCAGTTCGCCGAGATCAAGGCCAGCGGGCCGAACGAGGTGCAAATTCGCCTTAGCGCGCCCAACGCCGAGTTGCCTTCGATCCTCGCCGTGTCGCACTTGTTGATCGTTCCCGAGGGCACCACCGACTTCAACAAAGGCATCGGCACCGGCCCGTTCACTGTCGGTGAGTTCAAGCCGGGTGTGCGCTCGATTGCCGTGCGCAACAAGAACTACTGGAAACCGGGCTTGCCGTACCTCGACGAGATCGAGTTCATTGCCATCGCCGACGAGCCATCGCGGGTCAACGCGTTGCTGTCGGGCGACGTGCACATGATCAACGAGGTTAACCCGCGTTCCACCACGCGCATCGCCGCGAGTACCAAGCACCGAGTCGTGGATGCGCCGTCGGGCAACTACACTGACTTGATCATTCGCCAGGACCAGTTACCCGGCAAAAGCCCGGAATTCACCCAGGCCATGAAGCTGCTGCTCGACCGTGAGCAGGTCAAGTCTGCGGTGTTCCGTGGGTTTGCCGTGGTGGGCAACGACCACCCGATCGCGCCGGGTTCGCGTTACTTCAACGCCGATCTGCCGCAGACAGTCTACGACCCGGAAAAAGCCAGGTTCTTGCTGAAGAAAGCCGGCATGGAAAGCATCACCATGCCGGTCATGGCATCGCCTGCCGCCACCGGTTCGGTGGACATCGCCGTGCTGTTGCAGCAATCGGCGAAACAGGCCGGGCTCAAGCTGGACGTGAACCGCCTGCCGAGCGACGGCTACTGGTCCAACCACTGGATGAAGCACCCGTTGAGCTTCGGCAACATCAACCCTCGGCCGAATGCCGACGTGATGTTCTCGCAGTTCTTCCAGTCCAAGGCGCCGTGGAACGAATCCGGCTGGCAGAACGATCAGTTCGACCAGCTGTTGATGCTGGCCCGTGGCGAAAACGATGACGCCAAGCGCGCCAAAATGTATGGCGACATGCAGGCCCTGGTGCACGACCACTGCGGTATCGGCGTGCCGGTGTTCATCAGCAACATTGACGGCGTGGACCAGCGCGTCAAGGGGTACGGCACCAACCCGCTGGGCGGTTTCATGGGCTACATGTTTGCCGAGCAGGTGTGGTTGGACGCGTGAGGAGGGCAGTGCGATGAATGGCAATACACTGTGGTTGATCGCCCGGCGTTTCGGCGCCGGGGCCGTGACCTTGTTGATTGTGTCCATGGTCGTGTTTGCGATCACGGCGGTGCTGCCAGGGGACGCGGCGCAGCAATCCCTCGGCCAGTTCGCGACCCCTGAGCAGGTGGCGGCACTGCGCCTGAAGCTGGGGCTGGACCAGCCCGGTGTATTGCGTTATTTGCACTGGTTGATGAGCCTGCTCACCGGCGACCTGGGCGTGTCAGTGTCCAACGCCATGCCGGTGGGTGAACTGATGGCGGGCCGGGTGCCCAACACCCTGATGCTGGCGGGCGCCACGGCGCTGGTCTCGGTGCCGGTGGCACTGGTACTGGGTATCGGCTCGGCGATGGGCCGTGGCGGGCGCATCGACAGCTGCCTGAGCTTTATTACGCTGGCGATGGTCGCGGTGCCGGAGTTTCTGGTGGCAACCCTGGCGGTGCTGATTTTCGCGGTCAACCTCGGCTGGTTGTCGGCACTGTCTTACGCCAGCGACATCACCTCACCGCTGCAATTCATGCGTACCTATGCCTTGCCGGTGATGACGCTGTGCTGCGTGATCGTCGCGCAAATGGCCCGCATGACCCGCGCCGCGGTGATCGACCAGCTCGACAGCGCCTACGTGGAAATGGCCCGACTCAAAGGCGTCAGCCCCATTCGCATTGTGCTGCGCCATGCCCTGCCCAATGCGATCGGGCCGATCGCAAATGCCATCGCCCTCAGCCTGTCGTACCTGCTGGGCGGGGTGGTGATCGTCGAAACCATCTTCAATTATCCCGGCATTGCCAGCTTGATGGTCGATGCCGTGACCAACCGTGACATGGCGCTGGTACAAGCGTGCACCATGTTGTTCTGCGCGGCCTACCTGGGGTTGGTGCTGATCGCCGACCTGTGCGCAATCCTGTCCAATCCGAGGCTGAGAAACCAATGAACCCGGTCATTGCGAAATCCAAGCCTGTGTCTTCCGCGCTGGCCCTTGCCAAGGTTTCCAGCGGCCCGTCCTGGTTGGGGCTGGTGGGCGCCGTTGTGTGCGTCGTCTGGTTGCTGGTGGCGCTGTTCGGCCCCTGGCTGGCACCCCACCCGGTGGGTGAAGTGGTGTCCGATAACATCTTCGAAGGCTTCAGCCTCACTCATCCGTTCGGCACCGACTACCTGGGGCGTGACATGCTCAGCCGGGTATTGGTAGGCGCGCGATTCACCGTCGGGCTGGCGCTGGTGGCGGCGCTGTTGGCCAGCACCTTCGGCACCGGGTGTGCGCTGCTGTCAGTGGTCTCGCCCAAGTGGCTGGACGAGATCATCAGCCGCATCATGGATGCCTTTATCTCGATCCCAAGCAAAATGCTTGCGCTGATCATGGTCTCGGCGTTTGGCTCGTCAGTGACGCTGCTGATCTGCACGGCGGTTATCAGTTATATCCCAGGCTCGTTCCGCGTCGCCCGCAGCATGGCGGTCAATATCGAGGCCCTGGAGTACGTGCAGGTTGCGCGCACTCGCGGCGAAGGCCGTTTGTACGTGGCGTGCATGGAAATCCTGCCGAATATACTCAACCCGGTATTGACCGACCTGGGCCTGCGGTTCGGCTACATCGTGCTGTTGCTCAGCGGCATGAGTTTTCTCGGCCTCGGCGTACAACCGCCAGACGCCGACCTCGGCTCGCTGGTGCGCGAAAACATCGGCGGCCTCAATCAGGGTGCGCTGGCCATCATCATTCCGGCGTTGGCCATTGGCACGCTGACCATCGGTGTGAATCTGCTGATTGATTACTTGTCATCACGACGCAGTCGACGCACGGGAGGCCATTGAAATGACCCAATTGATTCGCGTCGAAGACCTGCGTGTCGTTGCTGGAGACGCGCGCGGCGAGGTGGAAATCGTCAAAGGCGTGAGCTTTTCCCTTGAAAAAGGTGAAGTGCTGGCGCTGATTGGCGAGTCCGGCTCGGGCAAGACCACCATCGCCCTGGCGTTGCTCGGCTATGCACGGCGCGGCTGTCGCCTGTCCGGCGGGGTGGTGCAGGTCGGTGAACACGACATGCTCGCCTTGAGCGAAAAACAGCTGCAGGGCCTGCGCGGCAATCGCGTGTCCTATATCGCCCAAAGCGCCGCAGCGGCTTTCAACCCGGCCAAGAAACTCATCGACCAAGTGGTGGAAGGCGCGTTGATTCATGGCCTGGGCACCCGGGTCGAGCTGGAAGCCAAGGCCATCGGCTTGTTTCGCGACCTGGCCCTGCCCAATCCCGAACGCATTGGCCGGCGTTACCCGCATCAAGTCTCCGGCGGGCAACTGCAGCGGGTGATGGCGGCGATGGCGCTGATCAGCGACCCGGTGCTGGTCGTACTCGACGAGCCGACCACGGCCCTGGACGTGACCACCCAGATCGATGTGTTGCGCGCGTTCAAACGCGTGGTGCGCGAGCGTGGCGCCACGGCGGTGTATGTGTCCCACGACCTGGCGGTGGTTGCGCAAATGGCCGACCAGATCGTGGTGCTCAACGCTGGGCAAATCCTCGAACAGAGCGCCACCGCGCCGCTGCTCAAGACCCCTGCCCACGAATACACCCGCAGTTTGCTGGCCGCCGCGCGGCCCGACACGACCATCCGCCCGCCCAGCGGGATTGCCGAAGACGTGCCGCTGCTGACTATCAGCGGCCTCACCGCCGGCTACGGCAACAAGAACATGCAAGGCATGCCGGCGATTCGGGTGCTGGAAGATATCGACCTGACCGTGCGTCGTGGCCAGGCCATCGGTGTGATCGGTGAGTCGGGCTCCGGCAAGTCCACCTTGGCGCGTGTGGTCGCGGGGCTGTTGACCCCGGCCCTGGGGGGGCTGACGTTCGATGGCCAGCCGCTGGGCGGCCACCTGTCTGAGCGCACGCCGGAGCAGTTCCGGCGGATCCAGATGGTGTTCCAGAACGCCGACACCGCGCTTAACCCGATGCACAGCGTGGCGACCATCCTCAGCCGCCCGCTGAAGATGTATTTCGGTCTCAAGGGCGCTGCCTTGAAGGCGCGCGTCGGTGAGTTGCTGGACCTGGTGCGCCTGCCGCGCACCCTGGCTGAACGTCGTCCCAACGAGCTGTCCGGCGGGCAAAAGCAGCGGGTCAATCTGGCCCGCGCGCTGGCGGCCAAGCCCGACCTGATCCTGTGTGATGAAGTGACCTCGGCCCTCGACACGGTGGTGGGCGCGGCGATCCTCGAACTGCTGCGGGACCTGCGCCAGCAACTGGGGGTGTCGTACCTGTTTATCAGCCATGACATCTCCACCGTGCGTGCGTTGTGCGATGACATTGTGGTGATGTACAGCGGCCACAAGGTGCAGGCCGGCAACCGCCAGTCGTTTGCCGAGCCACCGTTCCACCCCTACACCGACCTGCTGATTCACTCGGTGCCCGAGTTGCGCCAGGGCTGGCTGGAAACCTGCGGCACCACGTGCGAAACGCTGCCAGCGATTGGCGAGCGGGCCAATGTGCCGGAGCTGTGCACCTTCCTCAATCGCTGCCCGGTACGCGTCGACGGCCTGTGCAACCGCACTGCGCCGAGTCGCCGAGCCCTCGACAACGGCGGTGAAATCCTTTGCCACCACGACAGCGCCCAGTTGCTGAATACCCAGCGGGGCGTCACCACCACCAGCTTGGGAGCCTATGCATGAAGGGGCGTTTTGTGAGGTTGGCCGAACAGGGCCGGCCGACGGTCAGCCTGACCGTGGATGGTGCAGCCATCGAGGCCTTGCAGGGCGACACCTTGATGGTGGCGCTGCTGACCCAGGGCAATGCGCTGCGCCAGTCGGAATTCGACAGCGGGCGCCGCGCCGGTTTCTGCCTGATGGGCGCGTGCCAGGACTGCTGGGTATGGACCCGCAGCGGTGAACGCCTGCGTGCCTGCTCCAATGAAGTCCGTGACGGGCTGGACATCGTTACCACACAACCGGAGGCGACATGGCCACTGCACGGGTAGTTATTGTGGGCGCCGGACCTGCCGGGGTGCGCTGCGCCGAAACCCTGTTGGCGGCGGGTATCAAGCCGATCCTGATTGATGAAAATCGCCGTGACGGTGGCCAGATCTACCGCCGCCAGCCCGACGGGTTCACCCGCGACTACACCACCTTGTACGGCAGCGAGGCTGCCAAGGCCCAGGACCTGCACCAGAGTTTCGATCGCCTGCGCGGCGCCATTGACTACCGCCCCGACACCCTGGTGTGGAACCTCACGCCGGGGCAACTGTGCTGCGTGAGCCAGGGCCGCCATACCACCGTGGAGTATGACGCGCTGATCCTGTGCACCGGCGCCACCGACCGCTTGATGCCTGTCGAGGGTTGGCAGCTGGCGGGTACCTATAGCTTGGGCGGGGCGCAGATCGCCTTGAAAAACCAGGCCGTGTCCATCGGTCATCGCGTGGTGTTCATGGGCAGCGGGCCGTTGCTGTACCTGGTTGCCAGCCAATACGTGAAGGCCGGCGCCGAGGTGGCGGCCGTGCTTGATACCTCGCCACTGAGCCTGCGCCTGAAAGCCATGCCCAAACTGTTGGCGCGGCCTGGCGTGCTGTTCACCGGGATCAAGCTGCTGGCGCAACTGTACCGTGCCAAGGTGGCGGTGCACCTGGGGATCAAGCCGCTGCAAGTCATGGGCGACGCCGCCAAGGGTGTAATGGGCGTGCGGTTCACCACGGGCAGTGGGCGGGTGGTCACGGTGCAGGCGGACGCCGTTGCGCTGGGTTATCACCTGCGCCCCGAGACGCAATTGGGCGATCTGGCCGGGTGCGCCATGGCGTTTGATCAAGCCTCCAGCCAATGGTGGCTGGCCACCGATGACGCCGGACGCACCTCGGTGAAGGGCGTGTATGCAGCCGGTGACGGTTCGAAGATTCGCGGCGCGGATGCCGCCGAGCACGCCGGGCGCCTGGTGGCGTTGGCACTGCTGGAAGACCAGCAACAACCGGTGGACACCGGCTTGCGTGATGAACAACAACAGGCCTTGGCAGTGATGGACCAGTTCCGCCTCGGCCTGGCCCAGGCGTTCCCTTGGCCCAGTGAACAGGCCAGGGCCCTGCCAGACAGCGCCATCGTGTGCCGCTGCGAGATGATCAGTGCCGGCGAGTTGCGCCGCACGGTGAAGGAGAAGGGCGCCTGCGAGGTCAATCGCGCCAAGGCGTTCAGCCGCGTGGGCATGGGCCGTTGCCAGGGGCGTTATTGCTCCCAGGCCGGGGCTGAAGTGATCGCCGCCGCTGCCGGCGTGCAGGTCCAGGAGGTGGGGCGCCAGCGCGGCCAGGCGCCGGTCAAACCCTTGTCGATGCTGATCACCGAGGAGGTGCCTTCATGAGTGTACAAAAAGCCGATGTAGTGATTGTCGGTGGCGGCGTGATGGGCTCGGCCACCGCGTTTTTTCTGCGGCGTCGCGGGCTGTCGGTGATCCTGCTGGAGCGCGACCAGATCGGCCAGTACGCCAGTGGCGTCAACTTCGGCAACGTGCGCCGGCAAGGGCGCTTCCTTGGTCAACTGGCCCTGGCCAACCGCTCCTGGGCGCTGTGGAAGCGCCTGCCGGAACTGATCGATGATGACCTGGAGTTCATTCCCAGTGGCCACATGCGCGTGTGTTATCGCGAAGATGAAATCGCCGAGCTGGAAGCCTACGCGGCCGCGCCGGAAGCTGAACAGCTGGACCTGAAAATTTATCGTGGCGCCGAGCTGCATCAACGCTTCGGCTTCCTCGGCCCGGACGTCAAGGGCGGCTCCTATGCGCCCCACGATGGCCACGCCAACCCGCGCCTGGCCGCACCAGCCTTTGCCCGGGCTGCACGACGCCTGGGGGCGCAAATTGAAGAACGTACTGAAGTCGCTGAGGTGCAGAAGGTCGGCGCTGACTTTCATGTCTCCACCACCGACGGTCGCCAGTTCCACGCCGCGCAACTGTTGGTCACCGCCGGCGCCTGGGGTCAGAAACTCTCGGCGCAGTTCGGTGAACCGGTACCGCTGGACACCCACGGCCCGCAAATGGCGGTGACCGAGCCGGTGCCCTACGCATTGCCGACAGTGATCGGCGTCTACACCAAGATCCCGGAAGAAGTGATCTACTTCCGTCAGATTCCCCGGGGCAATATCGTCATCGGCGGCGGTTACCGTAGCAAGCCCGACATGCTCAACCGCCGTGCCTATGTGGAACCGCGCAGCATCCTCAACCAGGTCAGCCAGATGCGCCGCCTGCTGCCGGGCGTGGGTAACCTGAATATCATCCGCGTGTGGAGCGGCATCGAAGGCTACCTGCCGGACTCGCTGCCGGTGATGGGCGCCAGCGGCACCGTCGACGGCCTGTTTTATGCCTTCGGTTTTTGCGGCCACGGCTTCCAGCTCGGCCCGGGCGTCGGCGATGTGATGGCCGAACTGCTTGGCACCGGGAGCACCAGTACCCCGATCGAACCGTTCTCCATCACCCGGTTCGCCCCACCTGTCGAGCAACGGAGCCAAGCCTCATGAAACCCCGGGTTCTCGAGATTCTCAAACAGCTGATGGCTTTCGACACCGTGTCGTCGGAATCCAACCTGGCCCTGATCGACTACGTGCGCGACCTGCTGCTGACCAAAGGCATCGAGTCGCTGATCGTCAAAGACCAGAGCGGCAAGAAGGCCAACCTGTTCGCCAGCACCGGGCCCAAGGAGCAGCCAGGAGTGTTGCTGTCCGGGCACACCGACGTGGTACCGGCAGCGGGGCAGGCCTGGACCTTTCCCGCCTTCGCCGCCACCGTGCAGAACGGGCGCATCTATGGGCGCGGCAGTTGCGACATGAAGGGCTTTATCGCCCTGGCCATCGACGCGATGCTGGATGCCGCCGACCACCGCCTGAACCGCCCGCTGCAACTGGCCCTTTCCCATGACGAAGAGATCGGTTGCGTCGGCGTACGGCGCCTGCTCGACGTGCTGCACCTGGCGCCGGTGCGGCCGTTTCTGTGCGTGATCGGAGAACCCACCAACATGCAGTTTGTGCTGGGCCACAAGGGCAAGGGCTCTTACCGTACGTATTGCCGGGGCCAGGAAGCCCATTCGTCCCTGGCGCCACGCTCGGTCAATGCGATTCATGTGGCGTGCGACTTTATCGCTGCCCTGCGCGATAGCCAGCAGCAACTGCAACGCCACGGCGCACAGGACAGCGACTACGACGTGCCCTATAGCACCGTGCACGTAGGGCAGATTGTCGGCGGCAAGGCGCTGAATATCGTGCCTAACCTGTGCACCCTGGATTTCGAAGTGCGTAACCTGCCGGCCGACGATCTGGAGCAATTCCTGGAGCAGATGCGCGAGCGCGCTGAAGTGATCGTGCGCGAGGCACAGAAGTTGTCCAGCGTGGCGGCCATCGAGATCGAAACCGTCAACGTGTATCCCGGCCTCGACACCCACCCCAGTGTAGAAGCCGTGCGTTTTCTCAAGCAATTCGCCGCGCCAGGCACCGGCACTTCCAAGGTCTCGTTCGGTACCGAGGGCGGCCTGTTCAAGCAGCGCCTGGATGTGCCGGTGGTGGTGTGCGGGCCGGGTTCGATCGAGCAGGCGCACAAGCCCGACGAGTTTATCGAGATCAGCCAAATGGACGCCGGCGAGCGCTTTTTGCAAGGTTTGCTGGGTTCGCTTACGGCCTAGCAGAGCCTGCCGTCCTGGGGCCAATTTCAGCACGGGACGCTGCTTAAGCTGCGCTTTCGGCATCCTGATTCGCGGCACCTCCCTAGACTGGAGCGTGTCTCGGATCAGGACTCGACCATGCTCAATAATCGCTTGCAAGACCCCAGCCTCCTGGCTGAACTCGCCTATGTGGATGGCCAGTGGATCGCTGCCGACAGCGGCGCCACCCTGGACATCCGCGACCCTGCCACCGGCCACCTGCTGGCGCGGGTGCCGGCCATGGACGCCGTGGATACCCACCGCGCCATCGCCGCCGCCGAAAGGGCCTGGCCCGCCTGGCGCGCACGCCCGGCAGCAGAGCGTGCGGCACTGCTGGTACGTAGGTTCCAGGCCATGCTCGACAACCTCGATGACCTGGCGCTGATCATGACCTGGGAACAGGGCAAGCCGCTCGCTGAAGCCAAGGGCGAGATTCGCTACGGTGCCGGTTTCGTCAAATGGTTCGCCGAGGAAGCGCGCCGGGTCTATGGCGAAACCATGCCGGCGCCCAGCGGCGACCGACGCCTGCTGACCCTCAAGCAGCCGGTGGGCGTATGCGCTGCCATTACGCCGTGGAACTTCCCCAACGCGATGATCACCCGCAAATGCGCACCGGCGTTAGCCGCTGGTTGCCCGATCATCGTCAAGCCGTCGGACCTTACCCCGTTGTCGGCATTGGCCCTGGCGGTGCTGGCTGAGCGAGTCGGCATTCCGGCCGGGGTGTTCAACGTGATCACCGGGTTGCCTGCCGGCATCGGCGAGGCGCTGACCGGCAACCCGGCGGTGCGCAAAATCTCCTTTACCGGTTCCACCGCCGTTGGCCGCTTGCTGATGCGCCAGAGCGCCGAGCACATCAAGCGCCTGAGCCTGGAGCTGGGCGGCAATGCGCCGTTTGTCGTATTTGACGACGCCGACCTGGAGAAGGCCGTGGCCGGGGTGATGCTCAGCAAGTTCCGCAATGCCGGGCAAACCTGCGTGTGCGCCAACCGCATCCTAGTACAGGCCGGTATCTACGCGCGTTTCGCCGAGCGCCTGGTGGAGGAGGTGAGCAAGCTCAAGGTCGGTAACGGTCTGGAGGAGGGCGTGACCATCGGCCCGCTGATCAACCCGGCGGCGGTGAACAAGGTCGCACGGCATATCGACGATGCCCTGAGCCAGGGCGCGAAGCTGTTGTGTGGCGCGATCCCCACGGGTGACAGCCAGTTTGTGCAGCCCACGGTGCTGAGTGACACCCACGCCGGCATGTTGCTGGCCAATGAAGAAACCTTCGGCCCGGTGGCCCCGCTGATGCGCTTTACGGATGAAGCCGAGGCGCTGGCCCTGGCCAATGCCACGCCGTATGGCCTGGGCGCCTACTATTTCACCCAGGACCTGCAGCGCTCGTGGCGTTTTGGCGAGGCGTTGGAGTTCGGCATGGTCGGGCTCAACACCGGGATCATCTCCATGGAAGTGGCGCCGTTTGGCGGTATCAAACAATCGGGCCTGGGCCGTGAAGGCAGCAAATATGGCCTGGATGAGTACCTTGAAGTCAAAGCCTTCCACATCGGCGGGCTCAATTGAATTCCCACGAGGCATGCACCATGAGCAAGGCATTCAGAATCGCCGCGATTGCCGGCGATGGCATTGGCAAGGAAGTGCTGCCCGAAGGGCTGCGGGTACTGGAACGGGCGGCCAGTCTCTGGAACTTGAACCTGAGCATCGAGGTGCTCGACTGGGCCCACTGCGATTACTACCTGGAGCACGGGCAGATGATGCCTGAGGACTGGTTTGAGCAGCTCAAGGGCTTTGACGCGATTTATTTCGGCGCCGTAGGCTGGCCGGACAAGGTGCCCGACCATATTTCCCTGTGGGGCTCGTTGCTCAAGTTCCGCCGCGACTTCGACCAGTACGTGAACATCCGCCCGGTGCGGCTGTTCCCTGGGGTGCCGTGCCCCTTGGCCGGGCGCGAGCCGGGGGACATCGATTTTGTGGTGATCCGCGAAAACACCGAGGGCGAATATTCGTCAGTGGGCGGCAAGATGTTCGAGGGCACCGAGCATGAATTCGTGCTGCAGGAGTCGGTATTCACGCAGCGCGGCGTCGACCGCATCCTCAAGTTTGCCTTCGACCTTGCCCAGTCCCGCCCGCGCAAGAAGCTCACGGCGGCGACCAAGTCCAACGGCATTTCCATCAGCATGCCCTACTGGGATGAGCGCACCGCATTGATGGCCGCCAACTACCCCGAAGTGAGCTGGGACAAGCAGCACATCGACATCCTGTGCGCGCGGTTTGTGCTGCAACCGGACCGGTTTGATGTGGTGGTGGCATCGAACCTGTTCGGTGACATCCTCTCCGACCTCGGGCCGGCGTGCGCCGGGACGATCGGTATTGCGCCGTCGGCCAACCTCGACCCCGAGCGGCGCTTTCCGTCATTGTTCGAGCCGGTGCACGGTTCGGCGCCGGATATTTATGGGCAGAACATTGCAAATCCCATAGCGATGATCTGGTCGGGGGCGTTGATGCTGGATTTCCTTGGCAATGGGGAGGCGCGGTATTGGGCGGCCCATGACGGGATCTTGCGGGCGATTGAGGCGGTCATTGCCGAGGGCGTGGTAACGCCAGATCTGGGCGGGAAGGGCTCTACTCAGGATGTCGGGCTGGCGATTGCCCAAAGGCTTCAGATCTAAAGCGAGCAAGCTCGAAAATGTGGGAGCGGGCTTGCTTGCGAGTGCAGGGGGCAGTTGAAATATCTTTGGCTGACACCCCGCATTCGGTTGATCTGGCGCCGGGGCACGGTGTCGCAGAGTTTGAACAGTTTTGTGCGGCTGCTGGAGGAGCGCGGCCTGGCACTAACACCGTAGCAGCTGCCGAGCCCCAGCGAAGCTGCGATGACGTCGGCACAATCGACATCGATGTTGCGTGACCCACCGCTATCGCGGCCTCGCTAAAGCTCGACGGCTCCCACATCAAGACAGGTGCTCCCGCATTTGGATCTCCACGCGTCAATAGCCCTTGCGCCGATCCACCTCACCCACCATCTGTTCCCCACGTTCATAACGCCGGATATTCTCCAGCAACACCCCAAACGCACTCGCCGGCTGGGTCATCGCTGCGATATGGGGCGTCAGCACAATCTGCGGGTGATCCCAGAATCGATGATCCGCTGGCGCAGGTTCCTCCTGCAGCACATCCAGCACTGCACCGCTCAGTTGCCCACTGCCCAATGCCTCCAGCAAGTCTTCCTCCACCAGGTGCCCGCCACGGCCCATGTTGATCAGCGCCGCCCCACGCGGTAACTGTGCAAACAGCTGCCGGTCGAGAATGCCTTGGGTCTGCTCGGTCAACGGCAGCACACACAACAGAATATCGCACTGGCTGAGAAACGACGGCAATTGGTGTTCACCGGCGTAGCAGTCCACACCTTGCAACTGATGAGCACTGCGCGCCCAGCCCGACAGCGCAAACCCCAACGGCGCCAACGTTGCCAGAATCTGCTGGGCCTGGGTGCCCAAGCCCATCACGCCGACCCTGCGATTCACGGCCGGTTGCAACAGGTGTGCCTGCCAGCAGCGCGCTGCTTGCTGCTGGCGGTAGCGCAACATATCGCGGTGCAGGCTGAGCACCGCCCAACTGGCGTATTCGCACATGCCGCGGGTGATGCCCGGGTCGAGCAGGCGCACCACGGGCAGGCCGGGCGGGAGGCGGGAGAGGTCCAGTTGGTCGACCCCGGCCGACAAAGCAAACAGCACTTTCAGGTTGGGCAGTAATTGCATGAGGTTGTCGGGCGCCTGCCAGGCGGCCAGGTAGTCCACGTCTTCGGCATTACCGATGTCGGGCCAGGCGCGCCATTCAATCTGCGGCGCGTGTGCGGCGAACAGTGCCTGCCAATGTTGGCCGCGCACCGGGTCAGCTTTGTAGAGCAAGGCCATGGGCATTTCCTGCAGGTTTTGGGTAGCCCTCATCATCCCCCAAGCCCGGCGCAGGATCTGTTGAAAGGTGGGGGCAAAACAGTCGATCCGAATTTCTCACGGGCCAAGTTCGGCGTAGTTGGTTGCCTGCAAGCCTTACTCTGAACCACATCGCAACCACTTTCCGGGTTGCTGCATTCACGATGGGAACTGCCATGAATAGCAAGGTCGACGAAACCCCTCATTTGCTCCGTCAGCGCGATCAATTCGTTCCCCGTGGCCTGGTGACCGCTCACCCGCTGGTGATCGACCGTGCCCAGGGCGCCGAATTGTGGGACGTGGATGGCAAGCGTTACCTGGACTTCGTCGGCGGGATCGGCGTGCTGAACATCGGGCATAACCATCCCAAGGTGGTGGCTGCGGTGCAGGCCCAGTTGCAGAAGGTCTCCCACGCCTGCTTCCAGGTGGTGGCCTACCAGCCATACCTCGACCTGGCACAGCGGCTGTGCGAAATGGTCGGCGGGCAGGAAGCCTATAAGGCCGCGTTTTTCACCTCCGGCGCCGAGGCCGTGGAAAATGCGGTGAAGATCGCCCGCGCCCACACCAATCGCTCGGCGGTGATCGCCTTTCGGGGCGGCTTCCATGGTCGTACGCTGCTTGGCACCACGCTCACCGGTATGAGCCAACCCTACAAACAGAACTTCGGGCCGTTTGCACCGGAGGTGTTCCACACGCCGTATCCGAATGCTTATCGCGGGGTGACCAGCGAGCTGGCACTCAAAGCCCTGGATGAACTGCTGGCGACCCAGGTGGCGCCAGAGAGGATCGCGGCAATCATCATCGAACCGGTGCAGGGTGACGGCGGCTTCCTTGCCGCGCCTGTGGAGTTTCTCCAGGCACTGCGAGCGTTGGCGGACAAGCACGGCATCGTGTTGATCCTGGATGAGATTCAGACCGGTTTCGGCCGTACCGGGACCTGGTTCGGCTACCAGCATGCGGGCATCCAGCCTGACCTGGTCACCGTGGCCAAGAGCCTGGCCGGTGGCTTGCCGTTGTCCGGTGTAGTCGGCAAGGCGCACATCATGGATGCACCGCTGCCTGGCGGCCTGGGCGGAACCTACGGCGGTAATGCGTTGGCGTGCGCGGCGGCACTGGCGGTGATCAGCGCGTTCGAGCAGGAGCAACTGCTCGAACGCGGCCAACGGCTGGGCGAACGCCTGCGCCGAGGCCTGCTTGGTTTACAGGCGCGCTACCCGCGTATCGGTGATGTGCGCGGCACCGGCTTCATGTTGGCGATCGAGCTGATCCAGGATGACCCGGCGCGCACGCCGGATGCCGACCTCAACCAACGGCTGATTGATGAAGCCCGCGCTGGCGGGTTGCTGGTGATCAAATGCGGCGTGCATCGCAACGTGCTGCGCTTTCTCGCGCCGTTGGTGGCCACCGAGGCCCAGGTCGACGAAGCCTTGCAGATACTCGACGGCGCCTTGGCACGGGTCTTGAACTGAGCCTGTGCTTGTTCAGGGTGGACTGCATCATTGGAGACTTGACCCCACATGGGACTGACAGATTATCGAGCGCTGCTGATCGATTGCGATGAAGTGCTGGTGGACCGCGACTCGGGTGTGTTGGCCGCCTTGCAACCGCTGCTCGACAGCCGTAGCGGGCGGCCGCCCAGGGAGCAGGTGCTGGCCGAGTACAACACGGTGGTCGCGAATCTCTACCCGCGCTTCGCCGAGTTGGGCTTCAGTGGCCTGCTGTGTTTTGCCCACCGCCAACTCGCCGAACGCTGGGGGCTCCACGCCAGTTGGGAGGAGGGCATGAGCTTTGCCCGCAGCGCCGGCAGTTGGGCGCTGTTCGAGGATGCACCGGGGGCTATGCTGTATTTGCGCAAGTTCTATCGGCTACTGGTGCGTGGCGACCGTGACGCAGAGGATCGTGGTGTGTTGTGTGAGCGGCTGGGTATTGCACCGGAAGATTTCATTTCCCTGGCCGATGACCTGCAATGGCTCAGCGAGCAAGCGGAGGATGTGCATCCCGTGCTGCATGTGACACGACCGTCGGTCGCGGCGCACGGGGGGCTGGACCGCTGTTTGATTGGCCGCCAGCTGCCCCGGCAGCCTTCGCGGTGCGCGGCGGATTACTGCATCAGCAGCATGGCGGATCTGGTGGCTCAGCATCAGCTGTCTTTACGGCGCTGATTTTGCTAGAAGATTGTCTTACAAACGGCAGTCAAGAGGTACGCAATGGAAGGGCAAGTGAAACTGGACCGGATCGATATCAGTATTCTGGTTGAACTGCAAAAGGACGGCCGGATGACCAATGTCAGTCTCGCCGACGCCGTGGGCTTGTCTGCCAGCCCGTGTTTGCAACGGGTCAAGCGGTTGGAGTCGGCGGGGTATATTTCCAGCTACAAGGCGCACTTGAACCTGGCCAAGATTACCGATTCGGTCACGGTGTTCACCGAGATCACCCTCAGCGACCATAAGCGCGAAGACTTCGCCAAGTTCGAATCCAATATCCGCCTGGTAGACGAAGTGCTCGAATGCCACCTGATCAGTGGTGGTTACGACTACCTGGTGCGCTTCATGACCCGCAGCATCCAGCATTACCAGGAAGTGGTGGAGAGCCTGCTGGACAAGAACATTGGTATCTCCAAGTATTTCAGCTATATCGTCATCAAGTCGCCCGTGCTCAAGGACGGCGTGCCCCTGCGCAAACTGCTGCGCCACTGAAGCCACCTCCAGCTTGCCAAGTCACCTGCACTGCCGATGAGGAGGCGGTGTGGGGATTGGCGTTGCACCTGACAGTCCACTAAAGCTGGGTGGTCTTGGGTTTCTAAATCAGGTGGTTTGAAGGTTTTCGCAAAACCGATCGACTGCATTTCGACTGAAGCCAATGAGCCGAAGCGCAACGCAGGCTTTCCAACTCATGAAGGGCTCGACCCTCGTTACGCATATTGTCCGCGGCCTTATCAAAGTCACAAGCTAACTAGCGTCGGACTGCGGCATAGGGGGCACGTCGACGCAGAGACTCACAAGGCATGACATATAATTTAACATAATATACATTATGCGTAATATCATGTTACATAATCAGGGGCAGTGCCCGTTAGATTTCAACGGGCAAAACCCCTATTGGCTTCAAACCTGAGCAAACCCTCCATCCACGAACATTTCACTGCCGGTCATGAAGCTGCTTTCATCCGATGCCAGAAATAACGCTGCAGCCGCAACTTCTTCTGCTGGCCGATGCGCCCCAGGGGAACCTGTGCAGTCATGCCGTCAATGATCGCATCCTTCTGACCAGTGCCTGACAACGCCAGGTCCAGGCCAGGCGTCGCGATCGGTCCGGGCGAAAGTACGTTGACGCGAATGCCGGTGCCTTTGAGGTCCAGCGCCCAGCTTCTGGCGAAATTACGCAGCGCGGCCTTAGTGGCGCTATATACGCTGAACGCTGGTGTGCCCATGGTGCCTGTGGTTGAACCCGTCAAGATTACCGAGCCTCCGGCGCCCATCAATGTCAAGGCCTTTTGCACGGTGAACAAGGTGCCTTTGACGTTGATGCCGAACGTACGGTCAAACGATTCCTCCGTGATCGATCCAATCGGCTGGAAATCCCCCAGGCCCGCATTGGCGAACAACACGTCAATATGGAAGCCGTTGGTTCTTTATCATCTGGCACAGAACGTTCACCGCTATGGTGAGCTACGGCGTGCGATCGGTGGCGTGACTGATAAGGTACTTATCCAGCAACTCAAGGAGCTGGAGCGTGATGAGATCATCGCGCGCGTCGACTATCAGGAAATCCCGCCGAAGGTTGAATACTCGCTGACGCCGTTCGGGCGCTCGCTGGCCACGGCACTGGGGGCGCTGTGTGTGTGGGGAACAGAACACATGGACGCGGTTGAACGCATCAGCGAGCGTCGAATGGCTGCCCTCGCCCGTCTTGAAAGTCGCCCCTCAATATAATTAAATCGCATAACTCAACTAAATATCTATTTATTTTAGTTATATTAAAAGCATTCAATAACCGCTCGCCGCCGTCGTTGCCCCACCGACTATCGCAATGCCCGAACTGCTGCCCAGGCGTGTGGCCCCTGCCTCAATCATCTTCACCGCCGTCGGATAATCACGCACGCCGCCGGATGCTTTTACGCCAACGCCGGCACCCACGGTTTTGCGCATCAGCGCCACGTCTTCTGCTGTCGCGCCGCTACGGCTGAACCCGGTGGACGTCTTGACGAAGGCCACACCCAGGTCCCTGCAGATTTCACACGCCTGGACTTTCTGTTCGTCGTTCAACAGGCAGGTTTCCAGGATGACCTTCAACGGCACGGCGCCGCAGGCCCTGTGGACGGCGGCAATGTCTTCACGCACCGCCTCGAGCAGCCCCTCTTTCAGCCAGCCAATATTGAGCACCATGTCGATCTCCCCTGCCCCGGCGGCAATCGCCCGTTCAGCTTCAAAGGCCTTGGTGTCGCTCAAGCCGGCGCCCAGTGGGAAGCCCACCACCGCACAGATCACCACGTTCTTGTCAGTCAGGCATGAGGCGGCGTAAGGCACTTGCGCGGAGTTAAGGCACACTGAATAAAAACCGTGCGCCATGGCCTCCTCGCACAAGGTGCGGATTTGCTCACGGGAGGCGTCGGGCGCCAGTAAGGTGTGATCGATGTACTTGGCCAATGCTGCGGGTTGAAGAGAGTTCATTTAACGTGCCCTTGCCTGTATGTTGCCAATGATCGTGGGACGCGGTTGTCACAATGCCCACATTTATACGTTACAATAATATCATTAAATGTTACTTATCTAACACCAACAATCAAGCCCTGGAATACGCGTGGACAGTAAAAAAGCCGAGCGACTCAAGCTTATCCAACAAGCTTTGCAGGACCAGAACGCCATCCACCTGCGGGAAATGGCTGCGCTGCTGGAAGTGTCCGAAATGACCCTGCGCCGCGACCTCAACCACTTCTCCGAGCATGTGCGCCTGTTGGGCGGCTACATCACCCGGGTCAGCAGCGAGGCCAGCGATTACCGCGTAGCCGACCAGGACACGCGCCACGTCGAAGAGAAACGCCGTATCGGCAAACTCGCTGCGCGGCTGATACAGCCCGGCGACACGGTGTTTTTCGACTGCGGCACCACCTCGCCCTTTGTCATTGATTTCATCCCCGATGAGTTGGAGTTCACCGCGGTGTGCAGCTCGTTGAACGTGCTGCTCAAGCTGCAGAACAAAGCCAACTGCCACATCGTGTTGTGCGGCGGTACCTTTCACCGCAAGAACCAGGTCTTTGAAAACAGCGCCGAGAGCAGCATCCTCGACAGCGTGCGCCTGACCTGGGCCTTCGTGACTGCCGCCGGCGTCAGCCAGGCGTTCGGCGTGACGTGCTTCAACTTCAATGAAGTCGAGGTCAAACAAAAGGTTCTGCGCCAGGCCCAGCAACGCGTGTTGCTGGCCGACTTCAGCAAGTTCGACACGGTGCGCACCGCTCACTTCGCCAACCTGGAAGACTTCCAGTACGTGGTCAGCGACAAGAAAATCCCCCGCGCCTATAAAGAAGTCATACAGGCCAGCGGCGCGCAGCTGCTGATCTAACCCAATAATGTCTGGCGTTCCTGCGCATTCAAGTAACCGGTGGTCACGCTGAACGAGGCGCTGGCCCCGGCCGCCAGGCAGCGCACGTGGCCTTTGGCTTTCTCGGCGTTATATCCTTCTGGTTCGCAGGTCGATGGCAGCACGAACGCCGCCACTTGCTGATCCGGCGTGTACAGAATCCAGCGTGCCGCGTGCGCGAATTGTTCGGGGCGGTAACGGGTGTAGAACGCCGTGCCCGCCGGATGATCCAGCAAAAAATGCGCGTAGCCGGTGGCATCTGTGCCCACGTCGTCGAAGAAAAACACGATTTCAGGGTCGTACAGCGCAGGCGTGTCGAGGCTGGCCAACTGGGTTGGATGCTCGGCCAGTTGCGCCATGTAGGCGCTCCAGTCCGGCGTCGGCTTGACGTGGTCCGGCACACTGGTGCGCAGCCGCAGGCGCTGCATGCCCAGTGGCTCGACGAATCGCGCGCCGTCGACGTATGCGTAGTTCATGTGGGCCATGTACATCAGGTCCATCGGCTTGCCGGCCAGGTTCGTCACGTCCATGTCGATATCGAACAAGGCTGAGTCGGCGCGCAGCGTCACACTCGGGCTCGCCCGGTAGCGATCGCCGAACCCCTTGGCGTATTGATACGAGCCGCCCAGGCGCACAAAGCCCTCGCCGAGTTCCAGCCAGGCCGTGTCCATGGGCGCGCAGGGCATTTCGCCGTGCAAGGCATGCGTGTCATCCGGCGCCGGGCAGCCATTGCGCAACAGGCCACTGTGAAACATGAAGCAGCCGTAAGTGTCGATGACCGTCGGGCTTGGCCGGGGCTCGTCGAACAAGTTGCGCATGGTCAGGTCGCAGCCGTCAAATACGGCCGACCAGATCATCTGCCCTTGATACGGCAACACGACCAGACGTCCACGGCTGTTCTCCATGCTCACCGCCAGCACGCCGGACGGATAAGTCCAGGCGCTGACCTTGAAATCCTCAGACTGCAAAAGCACCCTTTCCTGCTCGGCAAACACCGCCCGGTACAACGGGATACGCGTATTCATGAGGCCACCGCCGCGGCTGCATTTGAGGGCAACGCGCCCGGCTGGCGCAGGCATTTGACCGCGTACATCACAATCACGATAAAGCACAGCAGCGGCACGCTGTAGGCCAGCTGCATATTGCCACCGCTGGCGTCGGACAACAGGCCCTGGAAGATCGGAATTACCCCGCCGCCAACAATGCTCATCACCAGCAATGAACCGCCGACACCGGTGTCTTCACCCAGGCCATCAATGGTCAGGCCGTAAATGGTCGGCCAGCACGGACCGAGAAAAATACTCACGCCGACGGCGGCGTACACCGCGGAAATATTCGGCACCAGAATGGTGTAGGCCAGCAGCACAATGCACAGCACCCCGTAGATCGCCAAGACCTTGGCCGGGTGCAGACGCCGCATCAATAGATTGGCGATCAACTTGCCGACAAAGTAGGCGGCAAAGGTGGTCAGCAGAAACCATGAAGCGCTGCGCTCATTCATGCCGCCCATTTGCATGGCCAGGCGAATGGTGAAACTCCACACGCCCACCTGTGCACCCACATACAGAAATTGCGCCAGCACGCCAAAGGTAAACCGCGGGTTACGCCACAGCCGCCCCAGGCTTTTGCGCAAGCTGCCCGAGGTGTTGTCGACGGGTGCGTTGCCTTTGCAGGCCGGGAAACGGGTGATGGCGATCAGGATGAACATCAACACCAGCACGGCGATCATCCACTTGTAAGGCAACAGCGTGGACTGGATCATTTGCAACTGCTGCACCGCCGCATCGGTGGCACTCATCTGCTTGAGCTGTGCAGTGGTGGCATCGGTGTCCTTGAACATCACAAAGCTGCCCACGTAAACCCCGGCCATGGCGCCGAACGGGTGAAAGGTCTGCGAGATGTTCAAGCGCCGCGTCCCGGTTTCCCGTGGGCCCATCAACGTCGAGTAGGTATTGCACGCGGTTTCCAGGAACGACAGCCCGGCCGCGATCACAAACAGCGCCAGCAGGAACATGCCGTACTTGGCCGTCGACGCCGCCGGGAAAAACAGCAAACAGCCGAGCATGTACAGCGACAGGCCGATCAGGATCGTACTTTTGTAGCTCAGGCGGCGCACCACCATCGCTGCCGGAATCGCCACAAAAAAGTAGCCCAGGTAAAACGCCGATTGCACAAAGGCGGTCTGGAAATCGCTGAGCAAAAACGCTTTCTTGAAGTGTGCGATCAGCACGTCGTTCATGCTCGCCGCCGCGGCCCACAACGCGAAGATGCTGCACAGCAGAATAAACGCGAACCAGGGCGTGCGGTTCAGGTAGAACCCGTCGGGTGTCTGTTGCAGCGCAGGTTTGTTCATTATTGTTCTCCGGGCTGGATTAAGGAGCCGAGTTAGACGGCTTGGCGCTGTTGCTGGAAGCGCGTGAACGCTTCGCTGTCGGGATAGGAGGTCTGCGTACCCAGCGCCGTCACCGAGCACGCGGAATACGCCACGGCCTGCTCCATGGCATGGCGAATATCGCCGTCAAGGGTCCAGTGCTGAATGAAACACCCGATAAAGGCGTCGCCGGCACCGGTGGTGTCACGGGCGACAACCCGCTGGCCCGGCACCTGGAATGTGCCCTCCTCGCCTACGTACAACGCCCCCTGCTCGCCGAGCGTGACGATGACGTGGCGAATGCCGCTGGCCACCAGGGTTTGCGCGGCGACGCGGGCCGAGTCGGGTGAGTCGACGGTCAGGCCCGTGATCAGCGCCAGCTCCGACTCGTTAGGGATCAGAAAGTCCAGTTTTGCCAGGTAGTCGGCCTCCAGACCAGGCAGCGCCGGCGCGGGATTGAGCAGCACGGCAATGCCATGTCGGTGGGCGAATTCGATGGCGTAGTAGACCGTCTGCAGGTTGATCTCCAACTGCAACACAATCAGCGTGCAGTCACGCAAATCAGCCGCCGCCGCCTCGATGTCCGCCGGCGACAAATACGCATTGGCGCCTTTGACGATCAAGATGCTGTTATGGGAGTCGGCCCGTACAAAAATCGGCGCCACACCACTGGAAACGCCAGGCACCCGTTGCACATAACGGGTGTCGATGCCAAAGCGCTGGAAGTTGGCCAGGGTGTTGTCGGCAAACATGTCGTCGCCGACCTTGCTCAGCATCAACACATCGGCCCCAAGCTTGGCTGCCGCCACCGCCTGGTTGGCGCCCTTGCCGCCACACCCGAGGGCAAACCCCGGCGCTTCGAGGGTTTCGCCCTGCGCCGGCATGCGGTCGATGTAGGTAATCAGATCCACCATATTGCTGCCGATGACTGCGATCTTGCTCATTGCTCTTCCACCTTGTTGCAGCACGACCAGGCAGGTCGTGGCGCTTTTGTTTTGTTATTTAAATAACATTAAGTGTGAATATTCAATCTATTTTTCAGCGCAAAGATCAATGGTCAGCTCGAATGGGCCGTCGCGACAGGTTCACTGCCAAAAAATGTAGCGCCTGTGTAAACGCCACCTTGTAACCCCTCGGGCGGCTCTCTAAGCTGGCCGGTCTTTCGCCGTCACCCGGAACACCCCATGTCTCGAAGCATCGCCCACCTCGCCCTGTTGCTGGGGTTGATCACCGCCATCGGCCCCTTCGCCATCGACAGTTATTTGCCCGCCCTGCCCACCCTGGGTGCGAGCCTGCAGGCCTCGCCGGCGGCGGTGCAGATGAGCCTGACAGTGTTTTTCATGATCATCGGCGTGTGCCAGCTGTTCTACGGTCCGCTCAGCGATGTGTACGGGCGCAAGCCGCCGATTTACGCCGGCCTGGTGATTTTCGCCGTGGCCAGTGTCGGCTGTGCCCTGGCACCGAGCATCGAAGTACTGATTGGCTTTCGCGCCCTGCAAGCCTTCGGCGCGTGCGCCGGCATGGTCATCCCGCGGGCGATTGTTCGTGACCTGTACACCGGCCACGAAGCCGCGCGCCTGATGGCCTTGCTGATGCTGGTGATGAGCGTGTCGCCGATCCTGGCGCCGTTGGCCGGCAGCGTGGTGATTTCACTCTGGAGTTGGCGCGAAGTGTTTGCCGTACTGGCTGTGGTGTCCGTGCTGTGCCTGGTGATGACCATTGTGCAGTTGCCGGAAACCCACCCGGCCGAACGCCGATTGGGCAAGACCCTGGGCGACGCCATCGGCAGCTACGGCGCACTGCTGCGCGACCCGGTGTTTATCGGTTTGGCGGTAGTCAGCGGCTTCGGATTGGCCACCTTCTTTGTGTTTATCGGCAGCGCGCCGTTTGTGTACATCGAATATTTCGGCCTGACGCCGACGCAATTCAGCCTGTGCTTTGCGCTCAATGCCGCGTCGTTCTTCGCCATGAGCCAAATGACCGCACGCCTGAGCGCGCGCTTTGGTCTGGCGCCGGTGATTCGCTGGTCGGTCATGGCGGTGGCGGCGATCATGGTGCTGCTGGCCGCCACCACGCTGTGGGGCAATCACCTGGCGGTGATGATGACGCTGCTGTTTATCGGCTTCGGCTTTCTCGGCCTGCTGTTGCCAGCGGCCGGCGTGTTGTCCCTGGAAGACCATGGCGCCGTCGCGGGCTCCGCGTCAGCCCTGCTGGGCGCCATCCAGATGATCACCGCTGCCGTGTCCATGACCCTGATCGGGCTGTACGCCGACCATACGCCGGCACCGATGCTGATCGGCATCGCCCTCTGCGCAGTCGCGGCAATGCTGACCACCTGGTGGACACTGCGCCGTTTGCCCGCACATCTACAGCCTTCTCCACGAAGCTGATACGCCTCGTCATCCCAGCAGCCAACGCCCTGAATGCGCGATACCCATCAGGGCCACAGCCAGCAGCACCAGGCACGCCACGCGATTGATACCCACGCGGTATTTGAGCGCGAACGCCTGGCGCGCGAGGGCGATGTACCCCGCCAGCACCATAAAGTCGATAAGCACCCACAGCCCGGTCAACCACGCCACGCTGGCGCTGAAAGAGTCAGCCACGTGGATGAATTGAGGGAAAAAAGCAACGAAGAAAATGATGTCCTTGGGGTTGGAAATCCCCACCACAAACCCCGTGCTGACACCGCCGCTCGCGCGGCGGGCCTGGGTACCTTGACCAGGTGGATAACGCAGCCCCTGGACCGCCAGGTACAAGATGAACAGGCAGCCCAGAAAGCTGATCGCGCTCAGCACGCCTGGACTGACGGAAAAACTCCCCGACAAAATCAGTACCGCCACCAGGGCCAGGATCAGCGATGCCAGGTTGGTGCCCGCGGCCGTCAACAGCGCGCGCCGGCTTCCGGATTGCAGGCTGGTATTGATGATCAGCGCCACCACCGGCCCGGGCGTGACGATCAGGGCCAACACACTGAAGACGTAAATCAGAAGTAACGAGCTATTCATCGCGCTAAAACGCCTCGTGAGGTAAGGCGTGCGAGCTTGCGCCAGGCCGCGCGCGTTGAAAAACGTAAAAGCCTGTGCCCTACTATGAGTATTAATCACAATGAATGACGCCCATGGCCGAACGCCTTCCACCGCTGTATGCCCTGCGCGCCTTTGAAGTGGCGGCCCGCACGTCTTCGTTTACACGCGCGGCGCAAACCCTGTCATTGACTCAAAGTGCGGTTAGCCGCCATATCAAAACGCTCGAGAGCCTCCTCGATTGCCGCTTGTTCGAACGCCATGGGCCTCGACTGAAACTCACCGTTGCGGGCGAACGGCTCGCGCAGGAACTCAAGGTCGGCTTTCGCATCATCGAGCAAGCGTGCGCGCCCTTCCGCGCAGGCACTGGCGATTTACGTTTAAAGGCCCCATCGACGCTGACCATGCGCTGGCTGCTGCACACGCTGGACCTCCTCAAGCTCAGCGCGCCTGAACTGACGATACAGCTGGCCAGTGTCTGGATGGATTTCGACAGTGTGGATTTTTACGCAGAGCCTTACGACTGCGCGATTTTGCTCGGCAACGGTCAGTTCGGCGCCGATGTGCACGCACACAAATTGTTTGATGAATGGTTGATCCCCATTTGCGCGCCCGGCTGGGTTGGCACTGACCTGGCCGAGGCCGAACTGATCCACCCCACTGCCGATCGCCGAGACTGGCGACGCTGGCTGGCCGCCCAGCCGTCTGACGCGCGTATCGACTTGGACCGTGGCAAGGTCTTCGATACGCTCGACCAGGCGATCTCGGCGGCCATGCGCGGCCATGGTGTCTCGATCGGCGACCTGCACCTGGTGGCCAACGATGTGCGCGACGGCCTGATCAGGCTGCCCTGTGCAGCGGCCGTCGCCTCGGGCGATGGCTACTATCTGGTCTGGCCCAGGGAGAGCCGCCACTCACCCAAGTTGCGTGAACTGTACGAGTGCCTGACCGCGCTCGTTCCAACCCTGGAGCTGCCAGGCCTTGAGTTCTTGCCTGCGGCTGGCTGAAACCATTCGTCGGGCTCGGCCGACATTCACTACAACTATCGCCGCCGGCAAAACTACTAACTCCATAGCACCCTTAAAGACCTATGGAGACTGAGATGACTGACTACCCTCGCCCACCCTTCGCCCCACAAGCCCAATCCGTACCCGGCTCCCAGAAAAAAATGGACCCGTACCCCGACTGCGGCGAGAAGAGCTACAAGGGCTCGGGCCGGCTGGCCAACAAAATCGCGCTGATCACCGGTGCCGACAGCGGCATTGGCCGCGCAGTCGCCATTGCGTTTGCCCGTGAAGGCGCCGATGTGGCCATCGCTTACCTGGACGAGCATGAGGACGCCAGGGAGACCGCACGCTGGGTTGAAGAAGCGGGCCGCCAATGCCTGCTGCTGCCCGGCGATATTGCGCAAAAGGCCACGTGCCAGGCGCTGGTCGACAAGACCGTCGAGCAGTTCGGGCGCATTGATGTCCTGGTGAATAACGCCGCGTTCCAGATGACCCATGAAACCCTGGAAGAGATCGAAGACGAGGAATGGGTACGCACCTTCGATATCAACATCACCGCGATGTTTCGCATCTGCAAGGCCGCCCTGCCGCACATGAAAGCCGGCAGTTCGATCATCAATACCAGTTCGGTCAATTCCGACATGCCCAAGCCGACGCTGCTGGCCTATGCCGCCACCAAGAGCGCCATCGCCAACTTCACCGGCGGCCTGGCGCAATTGCTGGGTGACAAAGGCATCCGCGTCAACAGCGTGGCGCCGGGCCCGATCTGGACACCGCTGATCGTGTCGACCATGACTGACAAAGACGTGCAGAGCTTTGGCAGCGAAACCCCGCTGGGTCGCCCCGGCCAGCCGGTAGAGGTGGCGCCGATCTATGTGTTGCTGGCCTCGGATGAAGCCAGCTATATCTCCGGTTCACGCTACGCGGTCACCGGCGGCAAGCCAATCCTTTAAACCCCCAAGTAAAGAAGGGGGCTTGTTCCCGATAGCGGAGGGTCAGTCAGAGAGTCGCTGACCCTGCGTCTTCGGGAGCAAGCCCCCTCTCGCATTTTTGGCTGAAGTTATAAATCAAACCGGTCCACGGCCCGCCGCCGTTCATTGTCGTCGCGTACGTCGTAGCTGGCGGTAGTCTGGATATTGCTGTGATGCGCGAGTTTCTGCGCAATTGACAGGTCATGTTCCTCAATCACCCGGGTGATGAACGAACGCCTGAAGTCATGCGGCATGATTTTCACGCCAACCTGTTCGCCGCGTTGACGGGCGATGTAATAAATCGCGTGTTTGGTAATGCGCTCACGGGTGATATGGCTGCCCCGGCGAATGCGGTTGAACAGGAACGTATCGTCCTGCTCGCCGTCCTTGAGCTGCTCGCGACGAAAGTCCAGCCAGGCTGTCAGCTTTTCAAATGCCCAGGCGGGCGCGTACTTGATCAATGCCTTGTTGCCTTTGCCGGTCACGCACAGGCTGCGTTCTTGGAAGTTGATCTGCGTCAGGTCGAGGTTCACCGACTCCGACTTGCGCATGCCCGACCCATACAAAATGCCGATCACCGCCGCATCCCGCAGGCCCTGTGGGCGTGGGTCGGCGGCGCAGACTTCCATCAGTTCGCGGATCAGGCTGCGGCGCAAATTGCGCCCCTGGCCCAGTCGGGTACCGGGGGCCGCCTTGACCGAGCGCATCTTGAGCAGGTGATCCTGGCTGATCAGGCTCATGCGCCAGGCTTCGTTCATCACCCCACGCACGGCATTCACATACAGCGAAGAGGTGTTGGGCGCGTAGCCGTCCTCGCGCAGTGCGGCGACCAGGGCAATCACGTGTTCAGGCTGCAGCAGGTGCCAGTCAATGTCTTCGAGGTTGATGTCTTCGAAGCCCAGGCGGTCAGCGGCGTCCTGCAACACATAACGCATGGTCAGCTGGCTGGAGGGCGCCAGGCGGGTGAGATAAAGGGTCAGCGGGTTGCAGATAGACTCATTCAAGGGAGATCAGCCTTTGGATTAAATACCTCGATCAAGCCATTGTTTAATCGAGGTATTTAGTGAATTGGCGAGGGCCGAGTCTAGCGCAGGACCGGCCCTGGCACAAAATCACGGGGCCGTTTCGTCATCCCCGGTAGGGTCGTCGGGCTGAGGCTGGGTCTGGGATTGACTCCACTCGGTGTCCTGCTTCTGCATGAGCGCGAACCAATGCTGGCGCATGAACGCCAGGTAGCTGTCCGGCGCCTTGGCAAAGTCCTTTTCATCGCCATAGCAGCCCGGCAGAGGTAACTCGGTGCCCTGCTCCTTGTACTGACTGACCAGCGCCTGTTGCGCCGCCACGCTGCAATCCTTGGGCAGCGGCATGCCCCGCAAGGCGCCGGCTTCCTCGTCCCACCAGCTCGCGCCAACGCGATCGACGCCGCGCAGGCGGTACTTCTGGGATTTGCCGACGTGCATGATCAGCTTGAATTCGTTCGGGCTGACATCGCTGGTGCAGGTACGCGAATAGCCCACAGTGGCCTGGGTGATGCCGTCGCCGGTGAGGTCGGTGACTTTGGTGGCGGCCATGTCAAAACGCAGCGCGGCGTCGAACTGGCAATGCTGCACATCGTCGTAAAGCATCCACACGCGCTTGGGATGATCGCCAGCGAGCAGGTACTGGGCCGCGTAGACGAACGCCGACTGGGTGCCATCGTCATCGCGTTCGCTGACCTGCTCGGCGAGCACCAGCAGGTTCTTGCCCTGGCTGTCGTCCCAGGTGTAGGCCGCGACCTGTTTGCCGCGCACTTCGACGCCTTCGGGCACCTGATCGACCGAGGTGAGCGCCACGCCATCGTCGGCGCGTACGGTTGTGACGCAGGCCACAGCCATCAACAATCCCATCAACGCGGGCCGCAATTGGCCGCGTAAAAGCTGCACGCTATTCATCCGAGTACCCTGGCAAGAGATGGCTTACTTTACCGGCACTTGAGGGGCAATGCAGAGAAGTTTGTTGAATAAAACAGGCGGCACACTGCAAGCTGCAAAAAACGCCGCGGTTTTACCTGTTCAAGGTATCCCCTGGCGCCTCAGTTAGTTAGCTGAACCCTAGCTGTCTACCTGTCAAATAAACGAGTTTTTCATCCGCCTTTCATATTCGTTCAACATTTTTCCGCTTAATCTTGGCCCCAGGACTTGAGAACGAGGCGCGTGTTATCGAACTAACTTGTTGATTACGCTTTACCTTTGAGACATTTCGTCTTTACTACGCTTGCCCATGGAAGAAATTATTGCCAGTCTCAGGAAGGTCGAATGAACACCGCAAACCCACGCTATGTTTAATCAGTTTGCTGAACCTTCAGCCGCTGATGACTGCTGTTTTCACGCGCCAACCTGCTCTAGCCCCGAGGTCATGAATCTTTGAAACCCTACCCTATTCATTGCGTGTCGATCGTCATCCCGGTCTACAACGAACAAGAGAGCCTGCCTGAATTGCTGCGTCGCACAAGCGCAGCCTGCAAGCAACTGGCCTACGAATACGAAATCATCCTGGTGGATGATGGTAGTCGCGACAACTCGGCCCAATTGCTGGAAGACGCTGCCGCGCAAGAAGGCAGCCATGTAGTGGCGGTGATCCTCAACCGTAACTACGGCCAGCATGCCGCGATCATGGCCGGCTTCGAGCAGTGCCGTGGCGAGGTGGTGATTACCCTCGACGCCGACCTGCAAAACCCGCCGGAAGAAATCCCGCGTCTCGTCGAGCAAGCCGCCCTGGGCTACGACGTGGTCGCCACCGTACGCAACAACCGCCAGGACTCGGCCTTCCGCCGCTGGCCCTCGCGCCTGATCAACCTGGCCGTGCAACGCTCCACCGGCGTGGCCATGACCGACTACGGCTGCATGCTGCGCGCTTACCGGCGCACCATCGTCGACGCCATGCTTGCCTGCCGCGAGCGCAGCACCTTCATCCCGATCCTGGCCAACGGTTTTGCCCGCCACACCACGGAAATCCTGGTGCATCACGCTGAGCGTGAGCACGGCGAATCCAAATACAGCGCCATGCGCCTGATCAGCCTGATGTTCGACCTGCTGACGTGCATGACCACCACGCCGCTGCGCCTGCTGTCGATTGTCGGTTTCAGCCTGGCCGCCCTGGGCGTGCTGTTCGCCTTTGCGCTGGTCGTCCTGCGCCTGGCCTTTGGTGCTCAGTGGGCCGGCGATGGCATGTTCGTGCTGTTCGCGGTGCTGTTCGTGTTCACCGGTGGCCAGTTCATCGGCATGGGCCTGCTGGGTGAATACCTGGGTCGCATGTACAGCGATGTGCGCGCCCGCCCCCGTTTCTTCATTGAAAAAGTGCTGCGCAACCAACCGGCAGCACCGGCTCCCGTGGTCGTTGTTGACGGCCTGGTGTCCTCCCATACCTCCACTTCTACTTCTCCTTCCGATCAGGTTTCGTCATGAATTCAAAAGCTGTTGTCTTCGCTTACCACGATATTGGCTGTGCAGGCATTGAAGCCCTGCTGACCGCCGGCTACGACATTGCTGCCGTGTTCACCCATGCCGACGACCCCAAGGAAAACAATTTCTACGGTTCCGTCGCCCAACTCTGCGCCCGCAACGGCATCCCGGTGCACGCACCGGAAGACGCCAACCACCCGCTGTGGATCGAGCGCATCGCCAAGCTGAACCCGGATTTCATCTTCTCGTTCTACTACCGCAATCTGCTCAGCGAGGCCTTGCTGGCCACTGCCAAAAAAGGCGCGTTCAACCTGCACGGCTCCCTGCTGCCGCAATACCGTGGCCGTGCACCGGCCAACTGGGTGCTGGTCAACGGCGAAACCGAAACCGGCGTGACCCTGCACCGTATGGTCAAGCGCGCCGATGCCGGCCCGATCCTGGCCCAGCAGAAAGTCGTCATCGACCGTACCGACACCGGCCTGACCCTGCACGCCAAGCTGCGTGACGCCGCCACCAGCCTGCTGCGCGACGCACTGCCGCAACTGGCCCAGGGCAAACTGGCTGAAACCGCACAGGACGAGACCAAGGCCACCTACTTTGGCCGTCGCACCGCTGCCGATGGCAAGCTGGACTGGAAAAAGCCGGCTGAAGAGCTGTTCAACCTGGTTCGCGCCGTCACCCAACCGTACCCGGGCGCCTTCTGCGCTGTGGGCGAGCACAAACTGATCGTTTGGCACGCTGAAGTGGTCAAGGGCAACGAAGGCCTGGCCCCAGGCCGCGTAATCAGCGTCAACCCGCTGCGCATTGCCTGCGGCGAAGACTCGCTGGTGGTCAAGTTCGGCCAGCGCAACGAAAACGGCCTGTACCTGGCCGGCCCTTCCCTGGCCGATGAATTGGGCCTGGTGGACGGTTCCGTGCTGCGCGGCGCCGAGTCCGGCCGCAAGCCACGCCGTACCCGTGTACTGATCCTGGGTGTGAACGGCTTTATCGGTAACCACCTGTCCGAGCGCCTGCTGCGTGACGACCGTTACGAAATCTACGGCCTGGACATCGGCTCCGACGCCATCGAGCGCCTGCGCAGCCACCCGAACTTCCATTACGTGGAAGGCGACATCAGCATTCACTCCGAGTGGATCGAGTACCACATCAAGAAGTGCGACGTGGTCCTGCCGCTGGTGGCCATCGCCACGCCAATCGAATACACCCGCAACCCGCTGCGCGTGTTCGAACTGGACTTCGAAGAGAACCTGAAACTGGTTCGCTACTGCGTCAAGTACAACAAGCGCGTGATCTTCCCGTCGACCTCCGAAGTCTATGGCATGTGCCAGGACCAGTACTTCGACGAAGACACCTCCAACCTGGTCGTCGGTCCAGTCAACAAGCAACGCTGGATCTACTCGGTCTCCAAGCAACTGCTGGACCGTGTGATCTGGGCTTACGGCGACAAAGGCCTGAAGTTCACCCTGTTCCGTCCGTTCAACTGGATGGGCCCGCGCCTTGACCGTCTGGACTCTGCGCGTATCGGCAGCTCCCGCGCCATCACCCAGTTGATCCTCAACCTGGTGGAAGGCACGCCGATCCGTCTGTTCGACGGTGGCGAGCAGAAGCGCTGCTTCACTGACATCGCCGACGGCATCGAAGCCCTGGCGCGCATCATTGATAACGACAATGACAACTGCAACGGCCAGATCATCAACATCGGTAACCCGGAAAACGAAGCCAGCATCCGTCAGTTGGGCGAAGAACTGCTGCGTCAGTTCGAAGCTCACCCGCTGCGCAGCAACTTCCCGCCGTTTGCCGGTTTCCGCGACGTAGAGAGCAAGGCGTTCTACGGCACCGGTTACCAGGACGTGGCACACCGCAAGCCAAGCATCGAAAACGCCAAGCGCCTGCTGAACTGGGAGCCTACCGTTGAGATGAGCGAAACCATCGGCAACACCCTGGACTTCTTCCTCAAAGAAGCCATGCTCGAAATCGCGGACAAAAAGTAATGAAGGCAGGCTTGCGCATTGACGTCGACACCTACCGTGGCACCCGTGAAGGTGTGCCGCGGTTGCTCGAATCCCTGGATGAAGCCGGGGTTAAAGCGACGTTCTTCTTCAGCGTTGGGCCGGACAACATGGGGCGCCACTTGTGGCGCCTGATCCGCCCGCAATTTCTGTGGAAGATGCTGCGTTCCAATGCCGCCGGGCTGTATGGCTGGGATATTTTGCTGGCCGGCACCGCCTGGCCGGGCAAACCGATTGGCCGTGACCTGGGGCACTTGATGCGCCAGGCCAAGGCTGCCGGCCATGAAGTCGGCCTGCACGCGTGGGATCACCACGGCTGGCAGGCCAACACCGGGCGCTGGAGCGAGGCACAACTCATCGAGCAGATCCGTCGTGGCGTCGACACCCTGAGCGACATCCTGGGTGAACGCATCGATTGTTCAGCCGCCGCCGGCTGGCGTGCCGATGAGCGTGTGGTGCAAGCCAAGCAAACGTTCAATTTTCGCTACAACAGCGATTGCCGGGGTACCAGCCTGTTTCGTCCGACCTTGGCCGATGGCAGTGCGGGCACCCCACAAATTCCGGTAGACCTGCCGACCTTCGACGAAGTCGTCGGGCCGGTAGTGGCTGCCAAAGACTTCAACAGCTTCATTCTTGACCGGTTTAGCGCGTCGAAGCTGAACGTCTACACGATCCACGCAGAAGTAGAAGGGATTCTGATGGCTGATGATTTTCGCCAGTTGCTTGCCCAGGCCGGGCAGCGCGGCATCGACTTCCAACCCCTGGGCGAGCTGCTGCCTGCGGATGTGACCACCCTGCCCCAGCAACATTTGGTGCGCGGCGCGTTAAGCGGCCGCGAGGGTTGGCTCGGAGTGCAACAGGCATGATCCGGCGCTGGGCATTGCCCCTGCTCCTGTTGGCGTTTGGTGTGTTTTACCTGTTACCGCTGGCCAGCCACGGCTTGTGGATTCCCGATGAGACCCGGTACGCGCAGATCAGCCAGGAAATGCTGCTGACCGGCAAATGGGCCTCGCCGCATTTCATGGGCATCCGCTACTTCGAGAAACCCGCTGCCGGCTACTGGATGATCGCGCTGGGCCAGGCGATCTTCGGTCAGAACCTGTTCGGCGTGCGCTTTGCCTCGGCCTTGAGCACCGGGCTGAGCATTGTGCTGGTTTACCTGGTGTCGCGCCGCTTGTGGAATGACCCGCAAAAAAGCCTGGTCAGCACCGTGCTGTACATGAGCTTTGTCAGCGTGGCCTTGCTGGGTGGCTACGCCAACCTGGACCCGCAATTCACCTTTTGGGTCAACCTGACCGGCGTTGCGCTGTGGTTCTGCTTTGACAGCCACACCCGCCAGGGCCGCCTGTGGTCCTGGGCGTTGCTGGGTTTTGCCTGCGGCATGGGGTTCATGACCAAGGGGTTTCTGGCCTGGTTGCTGCCGGTGTTGATCGCCCTGCCCTATGCGATCTGGCACAAGCGTTTTCGTGAGCTGCTCGGGTACGGCGTGGTTGCCGTGGTCGTCGCCATTATCGTCAGCCTGCCCTGGGCGCTGGCCGTGCACCTGCAAGAGCCGGATTACTGGAACTTCTTCTTCTGGCACGAACATATCCAGCGCTTTGCCGGTGACGACGCCCAGCACGCCGAGCCGTTCTGGTTCTACCTGCCGCTGATGGTCGCGTTCTCGCTGCCGTGGATTGCCCTGTTGCCGTCCACGATCAAACAGGCGTGGCTGCAAAAGCGCCTGCCGCAGACCGCCTACCTGTTGCTGTGGCTGCTGATGCCCCTGGCATTTTTCAGCCTGGCCAAAGGCAAGCTGCCGTCGTACATCATGCCGTGCCTGCTGCCGTTGGCCTTGTTGATGGGCTCGACCCTGAGCGACAAGCTTGCCCTGGGCCACGGCCGTGCCTTGCGCATCAACGGCGGGTTGAACCTGGCGCTGGGTGTTCTGGCGGTGCTGGCGCTCAGCTGGTTCCAATTGAAAAAGCCCGTGTATGAACACGGCGAAGAAACCTTCAGCCTGGTGCTGCTGTTCACCTTCCTGTTCGGCTGGATCGTGGTCAACCTGCTCCAGGCGGCGCGCCCGCTGAAACTGTGGGCCGCGCCGGTGATCGGCAGCTGGTTGCTGGTGGCATTGGTGCCCGCCGCGTTGCCGCATTCGGTGGTTTACAACAAGACCCCGGACCAGTTCATCATCGATCACCTGGACGAACTGCAACCCACTGCCTCCCTGCTCAGCAATGACCTTGGCGCGGCATCGGCGCTGTCGTGGCGCATGGGGCGTCCGGACGTCAGCCTCTACAACACGGTCGGCGAAGTGAAATACGGCATCGCCTACCCGGACACTGCGCACCGCAGGATCGACACCAACGAAGTCCAGCAATGGATGAGCGAGGCGCGCAAGAAAGGTTCTGTCGGTGTGGTGATGCGGGTCAAGGGTGACGATGAAGTCGCCGAAGTCAACCTGCTGCCCAAGGACGGTAAACGCTATGAGCAAGGCAACATTGTGATCCTGATTTTCCCACAGGCCGCGCAATGATCACCCTGCTTCTATTGCTGGGCGCATGCCTGCTGACGTGCATGGGCCAGGTCTCGCAAAAGTTTGCCGTGGAAAGCTGGCGCGACCAGCCGGACGGTTGGGCGCCCAAATTGCGCTCGCCGTGGCTGTGGTCCGCGCTGGTGTGCCTGGGCCTGGGCCTGTTGGTCTGGCTGCTGGTGCTGCAGCGCCTGGAAGTGGGCATCGCCTACCCGATGCTCAGCCTGAATTTTGTACTGGTCACGCTGATGGCACGCTTTGTTTTTCATGAACATATCGACGGCCGGCACTGGCTGGGCGTGGCGCTGGTGATCGGCGGTGTGGTGTTGCTGGGGCGTCACGTATGAGCCGGGCTCAAGGCTTTGCCCTGGCCCTTGGCAGTGTCGGCCTGGTCAGCGCCGCCCAATTGGGCATGCGCTGGAGCATGACGCGCCTGCCGCTGCCAGCCGACTGGCTGAACGCGTTCAACAGCAATGCCATCGACCTTGGCGCCTTGGGCGTGGTGATCCTGGCGATCATCGCCTATGCGCTGTCGATGCTCTGCTGGCTCGGCGCACTCAAGCATTTGCCGCTGGGTCGCGCCTATTCGCTGCTCAGCATCAGCTACGCGTTGGTCTACCTGCTGGCCGCCAGCCTGCCGGTGTTCAACGAAGCTTTTTCGCTTTCAAAAACCCTGGGGGTGGCGTTGGTCATCCTCGGTGTTCTGGTTATTAACTCTCGTCGTGCTAGCGTTGCAAGCCCCAGGAATGCCCCATGAAAATCAGTGTATTTGGTAGCGGTTACGTCGGTCTGGTGCAGGCCACCGTATTGGCCGAAGTCGGTCACGATGTGATCTGCATGGACGTGGACAAGAGCAAGGTCGAGTCGCTCCAGAAAGGCCATGTGACCATCTTCGAGCCGGGGCTTGCGGCCATGGTCAAGGAAAACCTGGAAAGCGGGCGCCTGCACTTCACCTTCGATGAAAAGCTCGCGGTCGAACACGGTGAAGTGCTGTTTATTGCCGTCGGCACGCCATCGGATGAAGACGGCTCGGCCGACCTCAAATACGTGCTGTCGGTGGGTGATGCCGTGTCCCGCCACCGCGTGGAGCCGGTGATCCTGGTGGAAAAATCCACCGTTCCCGTCGGCACCGGCGACACCCTGCGTGCGCACATCGAAAAGAACCTGCGCACAGCCGGCCGGCACCTGGAGTTCGATATCGTCTCCAACCCGGAGTTTCTCAAGGAAGGCTCGGCCGTCGCCGACTGCCGCCGTCCGGACCGCATCATCATCGGCTGTGAGCGCGAGGAAGTGCGTGAAGTGATGCGCGACCTCTACGCGCCGTTCAACCGCAACCATGACCGCATCATCTTCATGGACCTGCGCAGCGCCGAACTGACCAAATACGCCGCCAACTGCATGCTGGCGACCAAGATCAGCTTTATCAACCAGATCGCCGAGCTGGCCGAACACCTGGGCGCGGACATCGAAGCCGTGCGCCTGGGCATCGGTGCCGACTCGCGGATCGGTTACCACTTCATCTATCCCGGTTGCGGCTACGGCGGCTCCTGCTTCCCCAAGGACATGCGCGCCTTGATCCACAGCGCCAAGCAAGCCAACTGCTCCAGTGACTTGCTGGAAGCCGTGGAAGCCATCAACCAGCGCCAGAAGAGCAAGCTGTTCGAGCGCATCAACGCTTACTTCAAGGGCAACCTGCAGGGCAAGACCTTTGCCCTGTGGGGCCTGGCATTCAAGCCCAACACCGATGACATGCGCGATGCACCGAGCCGCGTGCTGATGGAAGCCTTGTGGGCCGCGGGCGCCAATGTCCGTGCATTTGACCCGGAAGCCATGCAGGAAACCCAGCGCATCTACGGCGACGAGTCACGCCTGACGCTGCTGGGCACACCGGAATCGGCCTTGAGCGGCGCCGATGCGCTGATCGTCTGCACCGAATGGCAGCAGTTCAAGGCGCCGGATTTCGACCTGATCCACGCTCGCCTGAAAAACCCGGTGATCTTCGACGGTCGCAACCTGTATGACGGCGAACGCCTGGCACGCAAAGGCTTCAAGTACTTCCCGATGGGCCGTGGCGACTCGTGTGAACTGCCGATCCCTCAGCAAAACTGGGTAGAGCAGGTCAAGGAAGCCTGATACGTGAACAAAGCTTATCCGCCCCTGCTCACTGCAACGATCCGTCACCAGTCGCTGGGGCTTGGGCTCCTGGCGCTGGTGCTGTTTATTGCCGGCAACTGGCACCAGGCGATTATCGGGTTTGACTCGCGCTTCGTGGTGTTTGCCCAGGAAATGCTGCGTCATGGGCCGAGTTTTTTCCCCACGACCTACGGGCAGCCCTACGCCGATTACCTGGCCACCTCGACCGTGTTGACGTGGCTGTTCTCGTTGCCCCTGGGCCAGGTCACCAGCTTGACCGCCTGGTTGCCCACGGCCATCGCTTCGGCACTGATCGTGGTGCTGGTGTATCGGCTGACGGCGCCCTACTCCGTGCGTTGGGGCCTGCTGAGTATTGCGATGTTGCTGCTCAGCAGCACGTTCATCAGTGAAACCCGGGCGGTGTCCCTCGACCAGATGCTCGCGGCGGTAGCCTTGGCGGTGTTTTACCTGGGTTATGCGCATGATCATTTCGCCAGCCCGAAACGCCTGCACTGGTTGTTCCTGTTGCTGATCATCGGCTTCGCCATCCGTGGGCCGATCGGCCTGGTGATTCCAACGGGCGTGCTGTGCAGCTATTACTTGCTCAACCGGCAGTGGCGCCAACTGTTCACTTTCGGCCTGATTGCCCTCGCGTTGCTGGCGGCCTGTGTGGGCCTGTTGCTGCTGCTGGCCAAACTCAGCGGTGGCGAGGACTTCATGCAGGACGTGATCCGCATGCAGTTCCTGGGGCGCATGGATGGCACCGAAGGTTCCAGCGGCGCGCTGTATTACTTCACCAGCTCCCTGGGCAATTACGCCTTGGCCTATCCACTGGCGCTGTTGGTGCTGGTAGCGGTGGCCGTCGGCGGGCGCCGCACGCCAGACCCGGCCTTGCAGCTGGTGTTGTATTGCGCAGCGGCCGGGTTGCTGGTGATGCTGGGCTTGTCGGTGCCTCAGGCAAAAAAGGCGCGCTACATCCTGCCGATGTTGCCGATGGCGGCGATCCTGGCGGCCTACCCGTTCCAGGTCACCCAGGGGCGGCTGTTTGCAGGGCTGCGCGCCTTGATGCTGGGCATCTGGACGCTGATGCCGGCACTGCTGGCCGTCGGGCTGGTGGTAGCGCGCCGACGTTACGCAGAGCAACTGGGCAGCCTGGGGGTGATCTTCGGCGTACTGGGCGTGCTTCAGGTAGTGGCGCTGCTGGCGGTCTTCAACGTGCGTTTACGCGCGACGGGGCCGGCCTTCGCTGCGGTGCTGGCGCTCTGGACGACTTACATCGTGGTGGTTGAACCCTTGGAGCGTGCGCTTTACGACACGCGCACCTTCACCCTTGCGGTCAAAGACCAGATCACGCAGCAGCCGGCACCTGTGGTACTGCACGGGTTGGGCAAGGATGCGAAAGCCATCAAGTTCATGGTCAACTTCAACTGTGACAAGGTGCCGTTGTTTACCCATTCCTCAGCAGACCTGGCGCCGCTGCAAGGGCCTGCCTGGCTGGTGATGAGCGCGCAGGATTTCGAAAACCTGCAGGATCCGCGCTTGAAATCGGTTACGCCGACGCTCACCGGGGAGTTCGACAAAGACCCTTATGTGTTGCTGCATCTGGAGAAAACCCCGGCGCCCTGATCGCAGTATTGGCCCCGTGTACAAGACGACGCCCACTTCAACAAGAGTGGGCGTTTTCATTATCGCAACCGAGAAAGCACCTACACAGCTATGCGTAATGGCTGGTGCACTTTGTCTTCCGGCGCCTGGAACCCAAATGTAGACTCGTTTGCCAGGTGCGGTAACCCATTACAGCCCCAACGTGTGGCTTATCTCGCCAGCTCGAGGCTGGCGCACCCTGGATAACAAGGACGCAGTAGGCCTGCCCATACACACGGCGGCTTACGCATACGAGGGCAATGCCGTGGCGGAAGATCCGATGTCAATTCCCGTGCCGAGGCTGGATCGGTTGATGGCGCTGCGCGACGCCCTGGTGGCGTTGAAGGGGCCACTGGCCAGCGACCTGACACTGCGGGAAAACCTGCAAAAACAGCTGTTCAATGAAGAAATCGACAGGCGCGTACTGGGCCATATCAGCCCACCCTTTGCGCAGATGACGCGCCTGATTCCTTTCGGCGAAGTCATTTAAGCTCACGCAAATCAATTTGAGTTCAATAAGCTTGCACTCAACCCTCATTAATATGCAGTGGAGCCCATCAGCAAAGGTCGGCACACTGTGCAGGTTCCTCCCCCAAACGTTGGAACTTTCAAGGGCTTTTCCGGGCAACCAGGCAAGCCTTTTTTTTCGCCCGCACGTTCAGGACCGCTTGAATGCTTACCCGTTGGTTACCTGCTGCAATCAATACTCGCCCTGCTGAATGGAGCCGTGCCGCGATCGGCATGGCCTTGGGCACGCTGTTCAGTGTCTGGCTGTGCGCCCAAGTGTTTGGCATGCAGGTCGCGCTGCACCTGCTCGGCCCGCTCGGTGCCTCGGCTGTGTTGCTGTTTGCGGTGTCTTCCGGTGCGCTGGCCCAACCCTGGTCGATCATCGGCAGCTATTTATGCGCGGGCGTGGTGGCACTGCTGGTCGCCCGCGTATTGGGGCGTACGCTGGGCAGCGCGTGCCTGGCGGCGGGCATGACCGTTATCCTGATTTGCTGGCTGCGTTGCCTGCACCCGCCGGCCGGTGGCCTGGCGATGACGTTGGTACTGGCAGACCCGGCCTCCATGGCCCTTGGGTGGCAGGAACTGGCGCCGGTCATGCTCGGCGCGGGTACGCTGCTGACGTGTGCATTGGCGTATAACAACGCCACGCGCACGCGCTATCCCAGGGGTGCGGTCGAGTCGCCTGCGGCGGTCATTGGCAGTGCGGCGGCCGCAACAGACCCGGCAATCACGGCGGCCGACTTGAAGCTGGCGCTGGCCGAGATGGAGCAGTTTTACGATGTGCAACCGAGCGAACTCGAACAGTTGATCCATGCCGCAGAAGGCCATGCACGACGCCGCAGCATCGGCGAAGTACTGGCCCGTCGCGCCGCCTGAGCCTGCGTGCATAAATGCAAAAACGACCTGCATGATTCCGGGTTGTACTGGGCAAATTTGCACTGGTACGATCGCGAGAGGGTTCCTCCGCGAACATCTTGATAAAGAACAATAAAAGCAGGGAGTTACAGATGACTGCTCAGGTTTCATCCGAAGCAAGCCGCGCCGAAATTCTTCAGGACGAAGTGCTGGCCGACGTTCGCAACCACATTGGCCACCTCACCCTCAATCGCCCCGCTGGCTTGAATGCCATCACCCTGGACATGGTTCGCAGCCTGACGGCGAAGTTACAGGCCTGGGCGGATGACCCGCAGGTCTACGCCGTGGTGCTGCGCGGCGCTGGCGAAAAAGCCTTTTGCGCCGGTGGCGACATCCGTTCGCTGTACGACAGCTTCAAGAACGGCGACAGCCTGCACGCCGACTTTTTCGTCGAGGAGTACGCCCTCGACCTGGCCCTCCACCATTACCGCAAACCCGTCCTGGCGTTGATGGACGGGTTCGTGCTCGGCGGCGGCATGGGCCTGGTGCAAGGCGCTGATCTGCGCGTGGTCACCGAGCGCAGCCGCCTGGCGATGCCGGAAACGGCCATTGGTTATTTCCCGGATGTGGGCGGCAGCTACTTCCTGCCGCGCATACCCGGCGAGGTGGGGATTTACCTGGGCGTCACCGGCGTACAGATCCGCGCGGCCGACGCGTTGTATTGCGGGTTGGCGGACTGGTATCTGGAGAGCACCCGGCTCACTGACCTGGACCAGAAACTCGACCGCCTGCAATGGCAGGACTCGCCGCTCAAGGATCTGCAAGGCGTGCTCGCCAAACTGGCCGTCCAGCAATTGCCCGACGCGCCGCTGGCAGCATTGCGCCCGGCTATCGACCATTTCTTCGCCCTGCCAGACGTGCCAAGCATCGTCGAGCAGTTGCAGCAAGTCACCGTCGCCGACACCCATGAGTGGGCGCTGAACACCGTCGCCCTGATGCAGACCCGCTCACCGCTGGCGATGGCCGTTACCCTGGAAATGCTGCGCCGTGGCCGCCGCCTGCCGCTGGAGCAGTGCTTCGCGCTGGAATTGCACCTGGATCGCCAGTGGTTCGAGCGCGGCGACCTGATCGAGGGGGTGCGCGCGTTGATCATCGACAAGGACAAAACGCCGCGCTGGCGCCCAGCCACGATCCATGACCTGGACGCCAGCCATGTGGAGAGCTTCTTCCACGACTTCAAGCAGTTTGGGAGATAAGCCATGCAAGATATTGAATACACTGAAGAACAAGTAATGATTCGCGACATGGCGCGCGACTTTGCCCGCGGTGAAATCGCGCCCCACGCCCAAGCGTGGGAGAAAGCCGGTTGGATCGATGATGCCCTGGTCGCCAAGATGGGCGAACTGGGCCTGCTGGGGATGGTGGTGCCCGAAGAATGGGGCGGCACCTATGTCGATTACGTCGCCTACGCCCTGGCGGTTGAAGAAATTTCGGCCGGCGACGGCGCCACCGGTGCGCTGATGAGTATCCATAATTCAGTCGGTTGCGGGCCAATCCTCAACTACGGCACACAAGCGCAGAAAGAAGCCTGGCTGCCCGACCTTGCCAGTGGCCAGGCCATCGGCTGCTTTTGCCTGACCGAACCCCAGGCGGGTTCCGAAGCCCATAACCTGCGCACACGCGCCGAACTGCGCGATGGCCAGTGGGTGATCAATGGCGCCAAGCAGTTTGTCAGCAACGGCAAACGCGCCAAGCTGGCGATTGTGTTTGCGGTGACGGATCCGGATTTGGGCAAACGCGGCATTTCCGCGTTCCTGGTGCCCACCAGTACGCCAGGGTTCGTGGTTGACCGCACAGAACACAAGATGGGCATTCGCGCGTCGGATACCTGCGCCGTCACCCTCAACCAGTGCACGGTGCCCGAAGCCAATTTGCTCGGTGAGCGTGGCAAAGGCTTGGCCATTGCCCTGTCCAACCTGGAGGGCGGGCGCATCGGCATTGCTGCCCAGGCCCTGGGCATCGCCCGCGCGGCCTTTGAGGCGGCGCTGGCGTATGCGCGCGATCGCGTGCAGTTCAACCAGGCGATTATCGAGCACCAGAGTGTCGCCAACCTGCTGGCCGACATGCAAACCCGCCTGAATGCCGCACGGTTGCTGATCCTGCACGCCGCGCGCCTGCGCAGTGCCGGCAAGCCGTGCCTGTCGGAGGCGTCCCAGGCCAAGCTGTTCGCCTCGGAAATGGCCGAAAAGGTCTGCTCCTCCGCGATGCAGATTCACGGTGGGTATGGGTATCTGGAGGATTATCCGGTGGAGCGTTACTACCGGGATGCGCGGATCACGCAGATTTACGAAGGCACCAGCGAAATTCAGCGAATGGTGATCGCGCGCGAGCTGAAGAACTACCAGCTCTAAGCCAATAAAAGCTATGTAGGCGCTGGCTTGCCAGCGATGCAGGCACCTCGGTTCACCTGCTGGACCGAGGTGAGGCTATCGCAGGCAAGCCAGCTCCCACATCAAGCGCTCACCAGGCTAACCAACACGCCGCAAACCAAAGTGGGAGCGGGCTTGCCCGCGAATACGGCGTATCAGTCAGCGAATGTATCGACTGATCCAGCGCATTCGCGAGCAAGACCGCTCCCACAAGTTGCGTTCCAGCGTCCTGAAGCCGGTTACTTATCTTTGAACTCCGGCGCGCGCTTGGCCACAAACGCTGCCATCCCTTCCTTCTGATCCTGCGTTGCAAACGCCGCATGGAACACCCGGCGCTCAAAGCGCACGCCTTCGGAAAGGCTCACTTCAAACGCGCGGTTCACGCTTTCCTTGACCATCATGCTGATCGGCACGGATTTGCCGGCGATCAGCGTCGCCACCTTCAGCGCCTCTTCGAGCAGCTCATCCGCCGGCACGATACGCGCCACGATCCCGCAACGCTCGGCTTCCACCGCATCGATAAAGCGCCCGGTCAGGCACATTTCCATGGCTTTGGCCTTGCCCACCGCGCGGGTCAGGCGCTGGGTGCCGCCCATGCCCGGCAGCACGCCGAGGTTGATTTCCGGCTGGCCGAACTTGGCGCCGTCGCCCGCGAGGATGAAGTCGCACATCAACGCCAGCTCACAGCCGCCGCCCAAGGCAAAGCCGTTGACGGCGGCAATGATCGGCTTGCGGCGGTTGGCCACGCGGTCGCTGTCGCTGAACAGGTCGTCCAGGTAAATCTGAGGGTAGGTCAGCTCGGCCATTTCCTTGATGTCGGCACCGGCGGCGAAGGCTTTTTTTGAGCCGGTCAGCACGATGCAGCCGATTTGCGGGTTGGCTTCCAGGCTGTCCAGCGCCTGGTTCAACTCGCTGACCAGTTGCGCATTCAAGGCGTTCAGGGCTTGCGGGCGATTAAGGGTAATCAGCCCGACGCGGTCCTGGACCTCGAGCAAAATGGTTTCGTAACTCATCTAATGGCTCCTTAAAGATTGCGTGAGATGACCATGCGCTGGATATCGCTGGTGCCTTCGTAAATCTGGCAGACCCGCACATCGCGGTAGATCCGCTCCAAGGGAAAGTCGCTCAGGTAACCGTAACCGCCCAAGGTTTGCAAGGCGGCCGAGCAGACTTTTTCGGCCATTTCCGAGGCGAACAACTTGGCCATCGAGGCCTCGACCAAGGCAGGCTTGCCGCTGTCACGCAGGGCGGCGGCGTAATGCACCATCTGCCGGGCGACGGCAATTTGCGTGGCCATGTCCGCCAGGCGAAACGCCACGGCCTGGTGTTCGATCAAGGTTTTGCCGAAGCTTTCGCGCTCGCGTGCATAGTCACGTGCGGCTTCAAATGCCGCGCGCGCCATGCCCACCGATTGCGAAGCGATGCCGACGCGGCCGCCTTCAAGGTTGGCCAGGGCGATCTTGTAGCCCTCGCCCTCCTCGCCCAATCGGTTGGCAACCGGCACCTTCACGTCTTCAAACAGAATCTGGCAGGTGTCGGACGCATGCTGGCCGAGTTTGTCTTCGACCCGCGCCACGGTGTAACCCGGGGAATCGGTGGGCACGATAAACGCGCTGATCCCGCGCTTGCCGGCGGCCGGGTCGGTGACCGCAAACACAATCACGATCCCGGCGTTCTGCCCGGAGGTGATGAACTGTTTGCAGCCATTGAGCACGTAGTGATCGCCGTCCAGGCGCGCGCGGGTTTTCAGGCTGCTGGCATCGGAACCGGCCTGCGGTTCGGTCAGCGCAAAGGCGCCGAGCATGTCACCGCTGGCCAGCGGCTTGAGGAACTGCTCTTTCTGCTGATCGTTGCCGAATTTCAGAATCGGCACGCAGCCCACCGAGTTGTGCACGCTCATGATGGTCGAGCAGGCGCCGTCACCGGCGGCGATTTCTTCCAGCGCCATCGCATAGGCCAGGTAGCCGGTGTCGCAACCGCCCCACTGTTCCGGCACCAGCATGCCGAAAAAGCCCAGCTCGGCCATTTCGCCAATGGCTTGCTTGGGAAAGCGGTGCTCGCGGTCCCACTCGGCAGCGAAAGGTTTCAAGCGCTCCTGGGCAAATTGCCGGGCCGCGTCGCTGATTTGCAGTTGTTCGTCATTGGGCAGCATAAAAAATCCTTAATACACGCATTCGACGGCCATGGCCGTGGCTTCACCGCCGCCGATACAAATGGCCGCAACGCCGCGCTTGAGGCCTTTCTGGCGCAGCGCCGAGAGCAAGGTCACCAGGATGCGCGCGCCCGAAGCGCCGATCGGATGCCCCAGTGCGCAGGCGCCGCCGTGGATGTTGACCTTGCTGTGGGGGATTTCCAGCTTGCTCATGGTCACCAGGCTGACCACCGCAAAGGCTTCGTTGATCTCGAACAAATCCACGTCGCCAAGGCTCCAGCCGGTCTTGCTCATCAGCTTGCGAATCGCCCCCACCGGCGCCACCGGGAACAGCCCTGGCTCGTCGGCGAACGCCGCGTGCCCATGGATGATTGCCAGCGGCTTGAGCCCACGCTTTTGCGCTTCAGACTGACGCATCAGCAGCAGCGCCGCCGCGCCGTCGGAGATCGAACTGGAGTTGGCCGCCGTCACCGTACCGCCTTCGCGGAAGGCCGGTTTCAGGCTGGCGATCTTGTCCAGCTTGGCTTTGGGGGGCTGTTCGTCATGCAGGATGGTTTTTTGCTCTTTACCGACGGTGACCTGCACCGGGACGATTTCGGCGGCGAAGCTGCCGTGGGTGATTGCCTCTTGGGCACGGGTCAGCGAGGCGATGGCGAAGGCGTCCTGGGCTTCACGGGTAAAGCCGTTGTGCTCGGCACAGTCTTCGGCAAAGGTGCCCATCAGTCGGCCCTTGTCGTAGGCGTCTTCGAGGCCGTCGAGGAACATGTGGTCGAGCACCTTGCCGTGGCCCATGCGGTAGCCGCTGCGCGCGCGGTCCAGCAGGTACGGCGCGTTGGACATGCTTTCCATGCCACCAGCAACCACCACCTCGACACTGCCGGCCAGCAGTGAGTCGTGGGCGAGAATGGTCGCCTCCATGCCCGAACCACACATTTTGTTCAGCGTGGTGCAGCGCGTGGCCTTGTCCAGGCCGGCGCCCAATGCCGCCTGACGCGCAGGCGCCTGGCCGAGGCCTGCGGGCAATACGCAGCCGAACAGCACTTCATCCACCGCGTCCGGGGCAATGCCGGCGCGTTCGACGGCGGCGCGAATCGCGGCGGCCCCCAGTTGCGGCGCAGTCAGGCCCTTGAGGTCACCCTGGAAACCGCCCATGGGCGTGCGGACGGCGCTGACGATAACAATCGGATCGTGCATGAAAAATTCTCCTTACTTGGCGGCCATGCGCAAGGCGCCGTCGAGACGGATGACCTCGCCATTGAGCATGCTGTTTTCAATGATGTGTCGCACCAGCGCGGCGTACTCGGCCGGTTTGCCCAGGCGTGGCGGGAATGGCACACCGGCGGCCAGGGAATCGCGCACCTCTGGGGTCATGCCGGCCATCATTGGCGTTTCGAAAATGCCTGGGGCGATGGTCATGACCCGGATGCCGAAGCGCGCCAGTTCGCGAGCGGCAGGCAGCGTCAGGCTGGCGATGGCGCCTTTGGACGCGGCATACGCCGCCTGGCCGATCTGCCCGTCAAAGGCGGCCACCGACGCGGTATTGATGATCACGCCACGCTCGCCGTCGGCATTCGCCTCGGTTTCAGCGATGGCGGCGGCGGCCAGGCGCAGCAGGTTGAAGCTGCCGATCAGGTTGACGTTGATCACGTGGGCAAAGCTTGCCAGCGCGTGCGGGCCGTTCTTGCCGAGGATTTTCTCGCCACGCACCACACCGGCGCAGTTCACCAACCCATGCAAACCGCCGAACGCAGCGACGGCGGCTTGCACGGCCGCTTCGGCAGCGGCTTCCTGGCTGATATCCGCCACCGCGCTGCGGGCGTTATCGCCCAACTGCCGGGCCTTGGCCGCGACGGCTTCGGCGTTGAGGTCCACCAGCATCACCTTGGCGCCGGCGGCTACCAGCATGTCAGCGGTGGCCGCGCCGAGGCCCGAAGCGCCGCCGCTGACCAGGAATACCTTGTTTTCAATCTGCATCTTGATTTCCTTTGAAAGGGATCACGCCAAGGCTGCTTGAGCCTTGGCGATTTCCTGATTACGCAAAATAAAACGTTGCAGCTTGCCGCTCGGGGTTTTCGGCAAGTCGCTGACAAATTCGATTTCTCGCGGGTAGGCATGCGCGGCGAGGCGCTTGCGCACGTGCAGGCGCAGCTCTTCGGCCAGCTCAGGCGTGGCGCGGTATTGCTCGTTGATCACCACAAAGGCTTTCACCAGCTCGGTGCGTTCCGGGCACGGCTTGCCGACCACCGCGGCTTCGACCACGGCCGGGTGCTCGACCAAGGCGCTTTCCACGTCGAAGGGACCGACGCGGTAGCCAGAGGTGGTGATCACGTCATCACTGCGCCCGACAAAACTGATGCTGCCGTCCGGGTTCAGCTCCACGGTGTCGCCGCTGAGGTAGTACTTGCCGACAAAGGCCTTGGTCTTCACGCCGTCGTAACCGGCAAACCAGCACATCGGCGACTGTTCGCGGTCAATGGCGAGAATGCCCGGCTGGCCGGCGGGCAGTTCCTGATGGTTGTCATCGAGCACCACGATGCGGTGCCCCGGCGAGGCAAACCCGGCTGAGCCGACATGCACCGGATGCGCCAGGCCGTGGTGGTTGCACAGCACCATGCCCAGTTCGGTCTGGCCATAGTGGTCGTGGATGGTCACGCCCAGGTTATCGGCGAACCAGCGGATCACTTCCGGGTTCAGGGGTTCGCCGGCGCTGCTGACAATGCGCAGCTTGCCCTTGATCGCGCGGGCGAACTGCTCACCGCCGGCGATCAGCAGGCGGTAAGCGGTCGGCGAGCCCGTCAGGTTGGTGATGCCGTACTTGTTGATCACCCGGCAGGTGCTCTCCAGGGTGAACGGCCCATCGTAAAAGGTGATCGGGTGGCCCATGGACAACGGCCCGGTCACGCCAAAATAGATGCCGTAAGCCCAACCCGGGTCGGCAACGTTCCAGAAGGCGTCTTCGGGGCGAAGGTCTACTGCGTCGCGGGTGTAGCGCTGAAAGGCAACGATGGCCTTGAGTGGCACCGACAGGGCTTTCGACGGGCCGGTGGTGCCCGAGGTGAACATCAGCAGAAACGGCGCGTCACCGTCCAGCATCACCGGCTCGCAGGCGTTGGAGTAATTCGGCAATTCAGCCCAGAAGCTGTAGTCGCCGCGCACGATGCCTTCGCCTTTGGGCCCGGCGACGGTGACGATAGTCGGGCAACCTTCCACGTCCACAAGCTTGGGCCGGTTCACCGCGTCGGTGACCACCAGCGCGGCGCCGGAGCTGCTCAAGCGATGTTCGATGGCCTTGGGCCCGAAGGCGGTAAACAGCGGCTGATAAACCGCGCCGATACGCCAGGTGGCGAACACCACCACCAGCAATTCTGCGGTGCGCGGCAGCAGGCCGGCCACCTTGTCGCCGCGTTTGACGCCTTGGGCCAGGAGGAAATTGGCGAAGCGGGCGGCCTGGTCCTGCAAGTCGGTGAAGGTGGACGTGGCGCTGCGCCCGTCCTTGCCTTCCCAGAACAGCGCGATGCGGCCCGGCAGTGCGTGCCGGTCGCAGCATTCCACGCAGGCATTGAGCGCCTGCAGGTTGCCGGCCAGTGCGGCGTCGACGGTGTGCTGGTAATCAAACTCGGTAGTGGCAGCCAAATACTCACGCATCGCTTCAAATCCTTGTGGTTTTTATTTTCAGGACGTTTTTGAGCACGTAAACCGTGGAAATAGTCGCTCTGCAGCGTTACAGCAGCAATGGTCAAAGCCTTCAACTTGGCTGACTGGTTTGGCCAATCATTGATCGCGCTGATCAGCCGGTCAGTTCAAGTGATTGGACGCTCGCCGGGGTTGCTTCTAACCTTGGGGCCTGCGCCACCGAAGAAGCTTGCCTGCAATGATCGTTCGTCCCAAACCCAACCTCCTGGGTATCCTGTTTTCCCTCAAGGGCTCGATTGCCAAGCGCATCGCGCTGCGCAGCCTGCTGGTGACCTTGCTGGCCTCGGTGATCGTGCTGGTTGAAACCCTGCACCCGGCGTACTTTTCCAAGGTCAACGCCACGCCGTTCACCTTGCTGGGCTTGTCGTTGTCGATCTTCATGAGCTTTCGCAACAACGCCTGCTATGACCGCTGGTGGGAAGGCCGCAAGCAGCTGGGGCAAATGATCATCGATGTGCGCTCGCTGATCCGCGAAACCCAGGTGCTGACTGACCCGGTTGAGCGCAGTGGGTTACTGCGCGGCTTGTGCGGTTTTGCCCACGGCCTGATTGCCCGCCTTCGCCATGAAGACGAGGCCGGCGCCATCACGCCGTGGATCGGCGTTGATCGCGCGCACCCGAACTTGCCTGACGCTGTGCTGCAACAACTGGGCGCGCGCTTTTGCGGGCTGGCCGAGCAAGGCGTCATCAGCGAATGGCGCTACACCCAGCTGGAAACCCGACTGGTCAGCCTCAGCCAGGTGCAGGCGTCGTGCGAGCGGATCAAGCACACGCCGCTGCCCTTCCCTTACACGCTGCTGCTGCACCGCACCATCTACCTGTTCTGCATTCTGTTGCCGTTTGCCATGGCCGAGCCCTTGGGCTGGCTGACGCCGGTGTTCACCGCCATCGTCAGCTACACCTTCTTTGGCCTGGACGAAATCGGCGACGACCTGGAAGACCCGTTCGGCTTTGATGAAAACGACCTGCCGTGCAATGCCATCGTGCGCACATTGGAGCGCGAGATCCTTGCCGCTCTGGGCGAAAGCGACTTGCCGCCAGCCCTGGAACCCATTGAATACGTGCTGAGCTGATGCGGGTTTGACACTCGCCGTGGTCTGACCGAAGCTGATGGCTTTGCACTAGCTGCCACCAGCTTTTGGACGCCTGCATGTCAAAGTCACGCCGTTACTCCATCATCGGCCTGTGCGCCCTGTTGTTGATTGTGTTGCTCACCTGGTTTTTCTCCCGCTCAACCCCGGTGGCCGTGCCGCCGGCGATTGCCCATGGTTACGCCAAAGCCTTGAAGCAGGCGCATAACGGCGAACCCGGCGCCGCGCGCGTGCTGTATCAACAGCTCGGCCGGCCGGACCTGTCGCCTGAACGTCGTGCGGCCTTGCACGCCGAATTGCCCAACTACCCAAGCCCGCAGGCGCTGAAGCTGGCCGACAAAGATCTGGCCAATGATTCGCCAGTGGTGCGCGAGGCGGCGATCCACAGCATTGTCGGCCTGGTGCCCAGCGGCCAACGCGTCTTGTTGCTGGGGCCGGTGCTCGACGATCCCGAACAGGCGGTGCGCTTTGCCGCCGCCAATGCCTTGCTCGGTCTGTCGCCGGACACCCTGGGGCTGTACTTCGGGCCGTTGCAGCAAGTGCTCGATGAGTTTGTGAAAACCCTCAAGGGTCAGCCGGAAACGGCCGAAGGCTGGATTCAACTGGCGCGCCTCTATATACACAGTGCGCTGCTGCCAGACGCACAAAATGCCCTCGAACAGGCCATGCGCTTGCAACCGGACAACCTGCAGGCGGTGGTCGCGCAAATCGAACTGCTGGACAAACAAGGCAAGACCGATGAATCGCGGCAATTGCTGGCACGTCAGTTGGCGGCCCATCCCGACTCGGCTTACCTGCAGCATGCGCTGGGCATGTGGCTGTTGCACCATGGCGAGCGCCCGTATGCCCTGCTTGGTTTGTCCAAAGCGGTAGAGCTTGAACCGGACAATCAGGATTACCGTTACGACCTCGCCACGACCCTGCACGCCCAGGAAGAGTTGGAAGCCGCCCAGCGTCAGCTCGAAGACATCATTCAGCGCCACCCGGCCAACCGCAAGGCGCGGGTGCTGCTGGTCAATTACTGGAAAGAAAGCGGCCAGCTGCAAAACGTGCAGGTATTGCTTGCGCAACTTGAGCAACAGAACCCGGATGACCCGGCGTTGCAGCAAGGCCTGTAGGGCGTTGCAAAAAGTTGTAATCAATACTGGGGCTTGTACAATTTTCGCGAAACGTTGAACCGCTACGGGCCTCCACGGTCAAGTGAATATGGCGCGTCCGAGGCGGCGCGTTCCTCTATTTGTACGTGACCTGAGGGCACTTCTTGTCTACATCCAACGAGCTGTTCAGTGAAAAGGCGGCCACCGGTATTGAAGGTCTTGATGACATTCTTTCCGGGGGGTTATCGCGCAGCCACCTGTTCCTGCTGGAAGGCGAACCCGGCACGGGCAAAACCACCGTAGCGCTGCATTTTCTGCAGGCCGGCGCGAAAAACGGTGAGCGATCCCTGTACATCACCCTCTCCGAAACCGAGCGCGAATTGCGCCAGGGTGCCAAGTCCCATGGTTGGGACCTGGATGACAATATCCACATTTTCGAGCTGACCCCGCCAGAGAGCCTGCTCGACGCCAATCATCAGCAAAGCCTGCTGTACTCCTCCGACCTGGAGCTGGGCGAAGCCACACGGCAGATTTTTGAAGTGGTGGAGCGGGTCAAGCCGACCCGCGTGGTCATCGACAGCCTTTCGGAGATCCGTCTGCTCGCGCAAAGCTCACTGCGTTATCGTCGGCAGATCCTGGCAATCAAGCATTACTTCGTGCGCTACGACGCCACCGTGCTGCTGCTGGATGACCTGACCACCGAATCCCTGGATAAAACCGTACACAGCGTGGCGCACGGCGTGATCCGCCTGGAAGAATTGACGCCCAACTACGGCGCCGAACGCCGCCGCGTGCGGGTGGTGAAATACCGTGGCCAAAAATACCGCGGCGGCTTTCACGACTTCACCATCATGGGCGACGGCGTGCATGTATTCCCGCGCTTGGTCGCGGCCGAGCATCGCGGTGGGTATGTCCGCCAGACCCTGAGCAGCGGCATTGTCGAACTGGACAGGCTGATGGGCGGCGGCGTCGAAACCGGCTCCAGCAGCTTGATTCTTGGCCCTGCGGGCACCGGTAAATCCCTGATCTCCATGATCTTTGCCGCAGCGGCTGTGGCCCGTGGCGAGAAAGCGGCGCTGTTTATCTTCGACGAAGAACTGGGTTTGTTGTTCGAGCGCATGAAAAACATGGGCATCGACCTCGCCGCCCTGCAGGACACCGGCAACTTGCTGATCGAGCAGGTGGACGCGGCCGAGTTGTCGCCCGGCGAGTTCTCGCACCGAGTGCGCCGTTGTGTTGACGAGCGCGGGATCAAAACCGTGGTCATCGACAGCATCAACGGCTACCAGGCGGCCATGCCGGAAGAAAACGCGCTGATCCTGCACATGCACGAACTGCTGCTGTACCTCAATCGCCGGGGTGCCGCCACGTTCATGACCGTCGCCCAGCATGGGCTGGTCGGTGACATGCAGGCGCCCGTCGACATTACCTACCTGGCCGATACCGTGATTTTGCTGCGTTACTTCGAAGCACTGGGCAAAGTGCGCCGGGCCATTTCGATCATCAAAAAACGCACCGGCACCCATGAGTCGACGATTCGCGAGTACCGCATTGGCAGCCGTGGCATGACGGTGGGCGAGCCGCTCGACAACTTCCAGGGCGTGCTGCGCGGCATTCCGACATTCAACGGCAGCGGCTCACCTTTGCTCAAGGAAGAGGGATCGTGATCAGCGTTTCCTCTGCCTCCGAGCGCGCGATTATCCTGGCGCCAATGGGTCGCGACGGCTCACTGGCGCTGATGATGCTGAACGAAGCTGGCTACAGCGGCATTGTTGCCAGCAACCTGGCAAACCTGTGCGAATTGCTGGAAGAAGGCGCCGGCTTGTTGGTGATCGCGGCGGAAGCGTTGCGCGGCGTGGATCTGGAGCCGTTGCTGGAGCACCTGCATCAGCAGCCGGCGTGGTCCGACTTGCCGATCGTGCTGATGACCCATCACGGCGGCAGCGAGCAGAACGGTTCGTCGCACTTGAGCGGGCTGCTGGGCAACGTGACCTTTCTGGAGCGCCCCTTTCATCCCATCACTTTGATCAGCCTGGTGAGCGCGGCCCTGCGTGGCCGACGCCGGCAGTACGACGCCCGCGACCGCTTGATTGACTTGAGCGAGAGTGAACTGCGCCTGCAACGCACCATGGAAACCCTTGAGCAGCAAGTCGAGGAGCGCACCGCGCAACTGCGCAGCAATGAAGAAGCCTTGCGCCAATCGCAGAAGATGGAGGCCGTGGGTCAATTGACCGGCGGCATCGCGCATGACTTCAACAACATGCTCACCGGGATTATCGGCAGCCTGGAGCTGCTGCGACGGCGCATTGCGCGCGGCAAACTCGATGATCTGGACGGCCTTATCGACCTGGGCGTGACCTCGGCCAACCGCGCGGCCGGGTTGACCCATCGCCTGTTGGCGTTCTCCCGTCGCCAATCGCTGGATTCCAAGCCCGTGGGGATCAACCAACTGGTGACCTCCATGGGTGAGCTGCTGCAACGCAGCATCAACGAAAGCATTGCCCTCGACATGCGCCTGGACGCTCAGCTCTGGACCGCCGAAGCTGACCCCAATCAACTCGAAAGCGCCCTGCTCAACCTGGTGATCAACGCGCGCGACGCCATGCCGGGCGGCGGCAAGTTGGTGGTTGAAACCTCCAACCGCCACCTGGACAACGTGTTTACTGCGGCCTACGGCACCTTGAAGCCCGGCGACTATGTAGAGCTGAGCGTCAGCGATACCGGCTGCGGCATTCCAGAGCACCTGATGGGACGCGTGTTCGATCCGTTTTTTACCACCAAGCCCATCGGCCAGGGCACAGGCCTGGGGCTATCGATGATCTATGGCTTTGCCCGCCAGTCCCATGGCCACGTCACCATCCACAGCGAAGTGGGCAAAGGCACCACGGTAAGCCTGTTCCTGCCGCGTTTTGTCGGTGAAATGCAGGCGCCGGAATACCTCAATCCTGCGTTGACGCCCTATGCCAATGCGGGTGAAACGGTATTGATCGTCGAGGATGACCCGGCGGTACGCGTGCTGGTCAGCGCAGTGCTCAAAGAGTTGGGTTACGCCTTTGTCGAGGCCGGTGATGCGGACACAGCGCTGCCGATCATCGAGTCCGACCAGCGTATCGACTTGCTCATCAGTGACGTTGGCCTGCCGGGCATGAACGGCCGGCAAATGGCGGAAATTGGTCGGCAGATCCGCCCTCAGCTCAAGGTCCTGTTCATCACCGGTTATGCCGAACACGCGGCGGTGCGCGGTGGCTTCCTTGATCCTGGGATGCAGCTGATCACCAAGCCATTTACCTTTGATTTGTTGACAGCGAAGGTGCGGGAAATGATTCAGGCGTGAGCCAGTGACTGCACGTTTCCGCAATATCTGGTGGCTGACAGGCCGGAACCGGCATTGAGGGATTGGACACGAAGTTTCAAATCGCGACGCATGAAAGGTGCCCGTGGTTAACCTGAAACTTACCTCACGAGTCCCATCATGATCGCTTCGCGCAACGTTAATCCCCTGCATCAATGGCCGCTGACTGCCGCACCCGAGCCCCCCACAATACGCCGGCCACGCTTGGCGGATCGGCAGAGCAACCCGGCGGCGCCGCACGCAGCCGACCGTACGCAAGTCGAAGGCGACAGTGAGCTGGCAGGGTATCTGGCGCAAACGCTGCGCACCGCGGCAAGTACCGGACGACTGGGCGACATCGACCACCTTCCGCCCTCCTCTGCCTTCGGCCAATGGTGGTCACACCTGCACGATTTGATGAAGAGCCCGCACTTTGTCAGTTGGGCAAAGCGTCAGCAGATTGATCTTTCAAAGCCTATCGAGATCAATCCCCGAGACAACCTCATCAGCGCGTTCGTTAGCGGTCAGCGCAAACCCTTTTCAGGCTTTGAGCATGGCCATCTCTGGACCTCGATGATGGCGCCGATCATGCGGGCGGCAAAAGCCCTGACGTCAGACTCTGGCTATATTCTCAGCCCCTCAAGTAGCACATCGGCGCCTTACCGGGCGGTCGCGGACTTTTATGGCGAAGCCATCACCGGGCAAACCCGGGAATCCGCTGAAGCCCGTGCAGCACAGCTCGAAGCGGCTAAAGCGTTCACCCCTTCCCGGTCCAGGCCAGAACGCTCTGCGCAGGTGCTGCAGCACGAACGCGCCAAGCTGGCCAATGCCCATGACCACAGCAAGGTGGCCTTGAAACTGATCGCGATCATTCAGGAAATCGACGATTTATCCGAACAGTGGCTATACCGCACCACCAAAGATCCCCTGGACAGCTTGTACCTGCCACCCGCGTATGTTCAAAACCGGATTGAGCAACTTATCCGCGACAAAATGAGCAGCACCCACATCACCTTGCATGCCGATTCGCCCATCAGGTTGTTGCAGGCGGCCCCCACGGTCAGCCTGGACACACACCTCAGCGACAACGGCTGGGACAGGCCCCGCAGCCGGGACGAACTGTTCAACCTGGGACGGTTACTGACAACACCAGCCCTTTCCCAGCTTCCAGACGGCAATCTCGGCGGAGCCTTGTCCTGGCCAACGCCATTGAGTGATGACGATTGCCACAACCTGAGAAATTCCCTGCGCCAGAACACGCTGGGGCTCAATGGTCTGCAAGATTATGACGAGGGCACCGGTGCACTCGGTTACCTGACGCGCAACCAGCGTTTTGCCCCGTCCGAACTGCATGACCCGCGGCGGTTTATTCAAAGTCTTCTCGCTACGCCTGATGCCCAGGCGCTGGGGCTGGCGCTGCAGGAAAAATTCAATGGCGTCTCGACCCCGCAGAGCCTTAACGACTGGACGCTGGCAGCCCTTGGCGCGACCCTGGATAAAGAATCCGAGGCAGCAAACACCGGGGCGCCAGCCAGAACCGGCGTCGCCGGTTTTGATATGGCCGGTCATCAACATTGGGGCCAGCATCCTTCAACGGTGGTTGCGGGGCTGGTCACACACTTGGTTTCCACGGGCCGTGCCAGCGCCGAGTTAGCACCCGTTGCGGCCCATCTGTTGCTGTCACGCCGAGCCCCTGCTTTTTTGGTCAACGACATTCCCGACAAGGTGACGTGTGGCTCACACACCTGGGTCAGCTTCAGCACGGCGGTAGCGCGCCTTGAGCGCCAGGCGCCCGGTTCAACGGCGCGTATGACCTTTGCGCAGGTCATGCAGCGAGCCGATCTGGCACCTGTTACCGACCAGGACCGGCAGGTTGAACGCAGGGCGCAGCGCGATGCACTCAAAGATTGGGGGGTTGCCCAAGGCTTGATCGCGCTGAACACCCTGGATGACTACACCGACGAGCAGATCAACCGCGTCTCTGGCGCCTACAGCGCGCGAATTTCAGCATTGGGCCAAGCCTCACAAGCCCACTCGACCGCAATGCCCGAGCGCAGGGAGATGGCGCTGAAGGAACTCGAGCGTGTGTATGGTGACCTGCCCTTCGAGAAAAAATGCATCACCCCACTTAATCAAAGTCGCGACTTCCCCGGCCCGTACTCGGTGCTGGACCTTTACCTGCACGGGCAACTCGAGGCAACGGCATGGACGTCATCGTCCGGTGAGGTCGACACACGCACGATTGCGGGCCATGTGAACAAGCTTTCCGACATCAATGCTCTGTTCAACACTGAACTTCAGCGCTACTTCCACGCGGCAGAACAGGCGACGAGCACGCACGTCAAACACCTGATCGCCACACTGCCTCTGGAAGATAGAAAAGCCATCGAGTACGGGAAAGTGACCCTGCTCACCGAGCACAGCATCACTCATACCGCCTTCAGCCAGAGCCGTGTCGAAACCAAAGTGCCCAATAGCCTGCTGCTCAAAACAGAGCTCGACGGCGTCGTCACTGTTTATGAAGTCAATGTAAGGGACAACAGCATCCGCCGGCGCGAGGAGCTCAAAGACCACCCGATCGGGCGCCAGACCACTGAAGCTGATAAGTGGCGCTATTCGAAAATGCTGCTGGAGGTTAAACCTTCCGGCCGTTACTCGGCGCATGTCGCTGAGGAAAACCATCGAGCGGGCACACCCGACAGCTTTGCCAGCGAAAGGACCCGCTACATTGCCGACGCCCTGGTGCAGGACCTGAACATTCGTGCGCTGGAGACTGAGGCGCGGGGTGTGACGACGTTTGACACCCAGGTGCCGTTCTACAAAAAAGCCCGCGAATTCATGCTGAACCTGATTCCCCTGCGCTCGGCAATCCAGAATTTTCGAGCCGGCGCCGTGGGTGACGGCATCCTTGACTTGGCGTTCGACGCCTTCGGGTTCGTCGTGGGCCTAGGCGTTGCAGCCAAAGGCGCCAGGGCCCTGCAAGCAGGTACCAGCGCGGCGGCCAGGCTGGCCCAGGGCGTGAAGATCGTGGGCCGTGCTGCACTGGGCGCACTCAACCCGCTGGATGGCGTGGGCAGCCTGGTTTCCCGTACCGCGCGTGGGGTGCAAAAAGGCGGGCTGCATGCCTACAACACACTGCGCGGCAGTGCCGACAGTTACAGTCTGATCCATGCAAGTCGACATTTTGAGGCCAGCGCAGTCGGCACCTTCAAACTGGGTGGCGCCATCGCTGAAGGGCCGGCAGTGCTTCAACGTGGCAAGTGGTTTGCCTTCGATACGCTGAGTGGCCAGCCGTACGGCAAGGCTCTGGAGGATTTTCAACCCTCGATCAGGGCCAGCGGGGAATTACACGAGGCTCAGCAGACGGCCGGTGCAAGCGCCTGGCCCGCTTGGGTTGAACAACAGAAAAACGGTGCAGACAGCGTGCAGTTCAACCATGGATATACCCAGGTCGACCCGCTGACGATCAGCGGCTATCACGTCGGGATGAAATCCGCCGAAGTGATGGCGCTTGCGCGCGCGCCTGACCGTACACCGGCCGAGGTCGGCGCGCTGGTACGCCAGCGCGAGCGTTTGGCGGTGCAGCACAGCTTCAGCGGGGTCAATGCGTTTTACCAGCACATCAGCGTGGGCGGCGGCACGTTCACCCCTGTTCCTCAACTGTTCTATCTCAGCCAGACCACCCCGCTCAGCAAAGGCCAGTGTGCGGCAATGTCGCGCGTCATGGCGACGGCCATGGAGCAAGGCAAGCACACCCGTTTCGCCGCCAATTTGTTCAGCGCTGCGGCCAACCCCACCGCCGCCGAGTCCAGGCAGTTCGTGGCGAACCTGACGCACATTCAAAAGCAACTGGATACACCCACGCAGTTTCATGCCGGTGCGCCCGTCCGCAAAATGGGCTATGCCCAACTGATGGATGAAATTGCTGACGCCAGCGCCCCCAAGATCATGATGATCGGCACCGCCGACCACGCGATGATGATCGGCACGCAGGGCGAAGGCGTCGTGAAGCGGTTTTTTTATTACGACCCCAACTACGGCCTCGCCGAGTTTGCGAGCGCTGGCGCCATGAAGAAGAGCCTGGGCAAGCTATTTACCGACAAACACCTGCCGTTGCCCTACAAAACCGCGGGCAGCGACCCGACCAGGCTGGAGTTCAACGTCAGCACTCACAGTAATGCGTGGAAAAAAACCAACCATATTGCTGACGCACATGTTCAGTCGCTGCTCGACGACGCCCTGGGCGCGAAGCCTTCAGTCGCTGATGCGGCTGTGCAACCACCGCTCAAACCCAATAGCGCCAGTAAGCCCGCCGTGCAAAACGTTGAAGTGTTCATGGCCGAGGCGAAAACCCTCAATGACCCCACCAGCATCCTCAGCACCAACGGGCTCGGTGACTGTTCGGCACTGGTGGTGCTGAGCGATCTGCACAATGGGGTTTACCGCAAACGCACCTTGGTGCACTTGAACGGCAGCAATCTGGAGGCGCCTGTGGGGTCTGAGCACAATGCCTTCGCCCTGCTCCAGCAGTTGAACAGCGCCTTGGAGAATGGCGGCAAGGTCATTTTTGTCGGCGGCACGGCAACCCGCTCACCGCTGATGGTCGGCAGGGTCATAGGCCAAGTCGATAGCAACGGTAACAAACCGTTGTTATCGATCCTGCAAAAGAACGATGTGTCCGTGACCTATGCCAGCTCCGTCGGGGTAGAAGTCTATCCCGATGGCAATTTCAAGCTGCGCGATGATGAGGGGGCGGGCGTCTTTGACCGCTCAAAGATCAACGAAATTCTGGACTGGGCGCGCGACTGAAGCCGGTGAATGCTGCCGGGGACGGTGATACGCGCCCCTGGCACAACCCGTACTCAAGCCAACAATCGCTGGATATGCTCCTGCAGCGTATCCAGATCAAACGGCTTGGCCAGGATCGGCGCGTTGCGCGTGATCGGGCTGTTGCAGTCGAGGATTTCCTGCGGATAACCGCTGATAAAGATCACTTTCAATTCCGGTCGCAATTTGATCGCCGGTTCAGCGATCTGCACCCCGGAAATCCCGCCCGGCAGGCGGTAGTCCGTGACCATCAGGTCCAGGTGCGGCTTGGTCGCGAGGATTTCGAAGGCTTGCTCCCCATCAATTGCCTTCAGTACTCGATACCCCAGCCCGGCCAGGTATTCACCCAGCACGAACATAATCGATTCGTCGTCCTCGACGATCAGAACAACATCTTGTGCATCTTCACTCATGGGAAGCCTTTGTCCGGTCAATTGCTGCAGTTACGACCATTGGGTCACGCAGAGGTTGCGTCGAGCTGACGATAGATTTCACGCCGGTGTCTCAAGGGGCAGGCACACCCGAAACAAGGCGCCCTCGCCTATCTGGCTTTCTACCTCGATGGTGCCCCCGTGGGCGGCCACGATCTGCTCGGAAATAAACAGCCCCAGGCCCAGGCCAGCCGCCACATGGCTGGCAGAAACGCGCTCGAACTGCTGAAAAATTCGCTTTTGGTTGTCTGCGCTGATGCCGATCCCGTGATCACGCACCTCGACCCTTGCCTCACTATGCTCGGTATACACCCGTACTTCCACCGGGCTTTTGGCCCCGTAGCGCAGCGCATTGGTCAGCAGGTTGGAAATCACCTGCTCGATGCGGAACTCGTCCCAGTTGCCTTCTACCGGCCCTTGAACCTCCAGGTGCATCGACGACTCGGCGGCGGCCACTTGCGGCGCGAAGTTTTCCACCAGGTTGTGCACCAACTGGGTCAGGTCAAAGCGCGCCGGGCGAATCGACAGCTTGCCGGTGCGGATGCGTGACACATCGAGCATGTCTTCGATCAGCCGAATCAGGCTTTTGATCTGCCGCTCATCGCGATCGACCATGGCGTGCATCTTGTCCAGGGTGAACGCGGCGGCGTTGTCCCGGGCCAGGTGCATTTTGCGCAGTTGGGTCTCCAGGATCAGCCCGTTGAGCGGCGTACGCACCTCATGGGCGACGATCGACATGAAGTCGTCACGCATGCGCACCGCCTGCTCCAGCTCGGCCTGGGTGGCCTGCAGGCGGGTCAGCAAGAGTTCCTGCTCACGGCGGCTGCGTTCCAGCGCTTCGACCTGCAGCTTCATCGCCTTGCTCTGGCGGTACAGGTCGACGAACACGTTGACCTTGCTCTTGACCGCATGGATGTCCAGCGGCTTGTGCAGGAAGTCGACGGCGCCGCTTTCATAGCCCTTGAAGGCATAGTTGAGTTCACGGCCGGCGGCACTGACGAACACAATCGGGATGTTTTTGGTCTTTTCGGTGCCGCGCATCAGTTCGGCCAGCTCGAAACCATTCATGCCGGGCATCTGCACGTCGAGAATCGCCATGGCGAACTCGTGCTCCAGCAACAGTGACAAGGCCTCGTCGGCGCTCAATGCCTTGTAGACCTGGCGATCCTCACGCTTGATCAGCGCTTCGAGGGCCAGCAGGTTTTCCGGCAGATCGTCGACGATCAGCAGTTTGGCCTGGACGGTACTTAACATGGGGAAGATTCCAGCAAAGCCAGCAACGAGCCAATTTGGCTCAGAGTAAGAATATAGTCAGGTGTGTGCAGGGCCAGGGCCGCCAGCGGCATCACGGCGATGCGTGCATCCTTGGGGTCTTGTACAACGGTCGTCCCGCCAGAGCGCTTGACGTGCGCCAGCCCGCGGGCACCGTCCTGGTTGGCGCCGGTCAACAAAATGGCCAGCAGGCTTTCGCCGTAGGCATCGGCGGCTGACGCAAACAGATAATCAATGGAGGGCCGCGAATGGTGTACGCGGTCTTCCTGGCTCAGGGACAGGCTGCGGTCATGCTCCACCGAGAGGTGATAACCGGGCCCGGCGAAATACAAGGTGCCCGCCTCGATCACTTCTTTGTCACGCGCTTCACGCACCGGGATTCGCAGGCGCCGGGCAAAGACTTCCGCCAACTGGCTGCGGCGTTCGTCCGGCAGGTGCAGCACGGCGACGATCGGCAAGCCAAAGCCCTGGGGCAATCCGCCAAAAATAGTCAGCAACGCCTCGACGCCGCCAGCAGAAGCGCCGACGACGATGGCTTCAATCCCGACAATCGGGTTGGCTGCAACGTCGGTCATGATTTGCGGTAGATCCGTTCCTGCTTGACCAGGGGGTCGAACTGTTTGCTGTAGGCGGAAAAATCCAGGGTTTCCTTGCTGCCCAGCACCAGGAAGCCGCGATGACACAGCGACTCGTGGAACAGTCCAAACGCTCGATCCTGCAATTTTTTATTGAAGTAAATCAGTACGTTACGGCACGAAATTAATTGAGTTTCTGAGAATACACTATCGGTCGCCAGGCTGTGGTCGGCGAAGGTCACGTTCTCACGCAGGGATTTGTCGAAGATCGCGTAATCGTAGGCCGCGGTGTAGTAGTCGGCAAATGAACGCTGTCCGCCGGCCTGCTGATAATTGGCGGTGTAGGCGCGCACGTTCTCCAGGGAAAAAATACCTTGCTTGGCTTTGTCCAGCGACGCCGGGTTGATGTCCGTGGCGTAAATGATCGTGCGCTCCAGCAACCCCTCCTCACGCAGCAGGATCGCCATGGAGTACACCTCCTCGCCCGTGCTGCAGCCGGCAATCCAGACCTTGATCGACGGGTAGGTTTTGAGCAGCGGCACCACTTCGCGGCGGATCGCCAGGAAGTGCGACGGGTCGCGAAACATCTCGCTCACCGGGATCGTCAGGAACTGCAGCAACTGCATGAACGCTGACGGGTCGTGCAGTACGCGCTCCTGCAACGCCGAGATCGTGGCGCAATCGAACTGGCGCAAAGCATGGGCCACGCGCCGTTTGACCGACGCACCGGAATAGTCGCGAAAGTCGTAGCTGTACTTGAGGTAAATCGCCTCAATCAACAGGCGCAGCTCAATATCGCTGCTTTTATCCAAAAAACGTTGCTCCACTTAAATACGTTCCATCTTCGGTAGCCAGACGCGAATCAGCGAGAACAGGCGGTCCAGGTCAATCGGCTTGGCCAGGTAATCGTTGGAGCCCGCCGCGAGGCAGCGTTCCTGATCGTCCTTCATGGCCTTGGCCGTGACCGCAATGATCGGCAGCTTTTTCCAGCGCGGATCCTGGCGAATCAAGGCGGTTGCCTCGTAACCGTCCATCTCCGGCATCATCACGTCCATCAGCACCAGGTCGATGTCGTCAACTTCATTGAGTTTGTCGATGGCTTCACGGCCATTACGCCCGATCACCACCACCGCACCTTTGTGCTCCAGGGCGCTGGTCAGGGCGAAGATGTTACGCACATCGTCGTCCACCAACAGGATTTTGCGGCCCTCGAAGACCTTGTCGCGGCTGCGGGCGGTCTTGAGCATCTTCTGGCGGTCATGGGACAGCTGGGATTCGACTTTGTGCAGAAAGAGTGTCACTTCATCCAGAAGGCGCTCGGGTGAGCGCGCGCCCTTGATGATGATCGAGCGCGAATACTTGCGCAGCTCGGCCTCTTCATCGCGGGTCAGGTTGCGTCCGGTGTAGACAATCACCGGCGGGAACGAGCAGATGTCCTCGGTGGCCATGCGCTTGAGCAGCTCGTTGCCGAGCATGTCCGGCAGCTTGAGGTCGATGATCATGCAGTCGTAGACATTGGTGCGCAGCAGGTCCAGGGCGGCCTGGGCGTAACCGACGTCGGTGATTTCAATGTCATCGTCGCCGATCAGGCGGGCAATGCTGTCACGCTGTAAATCGTCGTCTTCCACCAGCAGCACGCGCTTGACCTTTTGCGTCAGCTTGGCCTCCAGGCGTGCAAACACGTCCTTGAGCTCTTCGCGGGTGGTGGGCTTGACGGCATAACCGATCGCGCCCATGTGCATGGCGGCTTCGACGCGGTCTTCGACGGAGATCACATGCACCGGAATGTGGCGGGTACTGGCGTGTTCTTTCAGACGTTGCAGCACGGTCAGCCCGGAATGGTCAGGCAGGCGCATGTCGAGCAGGATCGCGTCGGGGATGAATTCCTCGGCCAGGCTGTAGCCTTCGTCCGCACCGTGCGCCACCAGGCAGTTGTAGCCCAGCTCGTGGGCCAGGTCGAACAGGATACGCGCGAAATTCGGTTCGTCTTCCACCACCAGAATGCATCGGGTGGTGAACGGCGCTTTGTCACGGTCATCGGCAAACCGCGGGATCTGTTTGACGTCAGCCACTGGCAGTGGTGAGACCGCCACGGGCTTGGGCGCAGGGGCCGCCACGGCCTGGCGTGGTTGCTCGACAGGCGCAGCGCCCTCCTCGCGTTCGACGTACTGCTCTGGCAACACCAGGGTGAACACACTGCCCTTGCCCGGCTCACTGCTCACGCTGATATAGCCGCCGAGCAGCGTTGCCAGGTCACGGGAGATCGACAAGCCCAGCCCGGTGCCGCCGTAACGGCGGTTGGTGGTGCCATCTGCCTGGCGGAACGCTTCGAAAATGCTTTCCTGCTGGTCCGGGGCGATGCCGATGCCGGAGTCGCGCACCGTAAAGGCAATGCCCTCGCCCGGCGCGCGGGACACCGACAGGCTGACTTCGCCCTGCTCGGTGAACTTGACCGCGTTGGACAGCAGGTTCTTGAGGATCTGCTCCAAACGCTGGCGGTCGGTGAACATCAGCGTCGGCGCATCGGCCTGAACCTCCACCTGGAAACCCAGCTTGCGGTCGGCGGCCAGCGGCTCGAACATGCCGCGCAAGCCGTCCACCAGGCGTACAACGCTGGAGTTTTCCGGGCGCACTTCGAGTTTGCCGGCTTCCACCTTGGAAATATCCAGGATGTCGTTGATCAGGTTGAGCAAGTCATTGCCCGCCGAATAGATCGACTCGGCAAATTTGACCTGCTCGGCGCTGAGGTTGTCCTGCGGGTTTTCCGCCAACAGTTTGGCCAGAATCAACGAACTGTTCAGCGGCGTGCGCAGCTCGTGGGACATGTTGGCGAGGAACTCGGATTTGTACTTGCTGGAGCGCTGCAGTTCTTCGGCGCGGTCTTCGAGTTCAAGCTGGGCCTGGTTCAGCTCGACGTTCTTGCGGTCCATGGCGTCGCGCTGCTCAGCCAGGGTTTGCGTCTGCTCGGCCAACTGCTCGTTGGTCTGCTCAAGTTCGGCCTGCTGGGTTTCCAGGTGGGCCTGGGATTCCTTGAGAATGCGCGACTGTTCTTCGAGTTCTTCGTTGGCGGTCTTGAGCTCTTCCTGCTGCACCTGCAGCTCTTCGTTGAGCTGCTGGGTCTCGGCCAGCACTTCCTGCAGGCGCTGGCGATAACGCGCAGCTTCGATGGAGGTGCCGATATTGCCGGCAATCAGCTCCAGCAGTTCGACGTCACGCTCTTCCAGTGGGCGCAGGAAACCCAGTTCGATCACGCCGTTGACACGGTCATCGTCGCTGGTCGGCATCACCAGCACGCTGCGGGTGGCCCCTTCGCCCAGGCCGGAACTGACCTTGAAGTAGTCCACCGGCACATCGTCCAGGCGAATCAGGCGATCGAGCTGGGCGGCCTGCCCAACGATGCCTTCGTCGCTGTAGATCGACTGCTCCTGCTGTTCCTGTTCGCGGGAGAAACCATACGTGGCCACACGCTTGAGGCCACCGTGTTCTTCACGCACATACAGCGCGGCGACCGCGGAGCCCATGTACTGGGCAAAAAACTGCAGGATGTTACGGCCCAGCATGTTCAGGCTGAGTTGCCCCAGCACTTGTTCGGCCAATTCGGTCTGGCCGTTGCGCAGCCAGGCTTGTTGTTCCAGGCGTCGCGCAATCGTCTGTTGTGACGCGAGGTTTGCGCTGTAACTGTCTGATAGAGCGATTAAATTTTTGCGACCCACATAGGCAAGGAAGCCGCTCAGACCGAGCACAAAGACCAGGTACAACGTGACGCTGACAATCGTAGTACGGGTGACGTCCTGGTTGCGGGTCACACGGAACTGCTGCTCCATGTCCACCGCGTTCGCGTATTCCTGGCGAATCGCGTCGGTCAGGCTCTTGCCACGGCCGGCCTTGACCGCGGCGCGGTAGTCACCGCTCTGGCGCTGCAGGTCAACCATCGATTGGGCGTATTTGTTCCATTCGACCTGCATGGCCTCAAGACGCTTGAGGCGATCCACCTGTTGCGGGTTATCCGCCACCAGCTCCTGCAAATTGCGCAAATCGCCAATGATCCGCGGCTTTGCGACTTCATACGGGTCCAGGAAATGCTCGTCGCCGGTGATCAGGAAGCCGCGCAGCCCGGTTTCCAGGTCCACTGTCAGCTTCGAAGACTCATTGAGGTTGTTGATGACCCGGTCGGTGTGCTCTACCCACTGGATCACCGACAACAAGTAGCTGATCAGCACGACGAAAAACACCGCGCTGACCACGCCCACGCTCAAAGGTAGGGCCACGTTTCGGCTCAGGAGTTTACGAAAGCTCTTTTCATCGACAGACGACGCGGGAGTCATGGGCATGCCTTGGCCAGGAACGGAAAAACTGGGAGTTTGCCCGAATATCGACGGCCAAGGCTATGTTTCTGCATTGATTTGAGCTGACTTCCTACGCTCTAGATGTGAATTTCCAACGGATTCTGTCCGAATTCATCATTTCATTTACACAAATAAATACAGGTACGTGGCGCCGTTCTGGAACGAAATTTCCTCGTTTCAGCACTCAGGTGTGCGCCTCAGGAACACGGAAGATCTTTTGGGAAGGCGTCTTTTTAACCCAGCAAGGTAAACCAGATGACCAACACGAATGCAGTACAGCAAACCTTCAGGCCACAGTTGGCGCCGATGGCCAAAGCGCCTATACCGGCTGCGCTGAACGCCGCGCACGGCGCCGCGAACGATGACGTAACGCTGCTCGCCGAATATATCGCTGGCCTGCAAAACAAGTTGAAAGGCGTCGATGAAAAGATCGAGGTGCCAAAAAACACGCTGTTGGGGCAGTGGTTGACCCTCTATCACACCCAGCTTGAGCGTCCGGTTGTACAGGAGTGGATGCGCCAGCAGCACATCGATCCCGCCACCGTCAGCATCGTTGCCAGCACAGGCGTGTTGCATGCCACGGTCGATGGCGTAGCCAGAAGATTTACCCTGAGCGACACCCCAGGCTGGAAAGCTATCGCCGAGCCAATATTGGCAGCGGCGCGCGTTATAACGCCCACGCCGGAAACCCCGTTGCACCTGTCGTTCGAGAATGGCGTTCTGAAGGTGCCTCTGGCGGTTGTCGGCGATTTTTATGGCCAACCGCGCATCGACGATGACGAGGTTCAGACAGAACGTGAAATTAAGATATTGATCGCCACCAAGCGCTTGCGCCCTATCTCTGCAGGCGACCCGTTGCGACCTGCCGCGACCCGCTCTGCGCAGGCCCTTGCAGATCAACGTTTAAGTGCTGAAACGTTTTATGCCGCCAAACCCCAGGACAGCAGCGCCACAGCCACCAGGGTACAGACCAAAACGGTAAAACACCTCATAGCAGACAAGGCAGACCTTTACGATTTGGCCGTCAAGCTCCGGTACGCGGCCACCCAGGGTGATGGCCAGCCTGCTACCCCCGCCCAGATCGAATACAGTTTGAACAACGAACGGTTAGTCCCTTTCGTAGGGTCGTCATATGCCATGGCGCAAGGCCCGGCGCCAACATTGGCAGTAGCGTTGAACGACCTCGGCATTGCTCTTCCGCGGACCATGGAAGAGCTCAATGCGTTGGCGAACACATTGGAGCAGCGGTCGCTATTGAGCCCGCTGGGCAATCTGGGTGGCGCACTGTCCTGGCCAATCCCGATGTCGCAAGCCGATCAACAAAAAATGTTGGATTTCCTCTACAGCGCCGAGCCTGGTGCGCCGGGCGGGGCATTGTCACCTGACAGCCAGGCGACGCTCGGTTACTTGATCAGAGGCAGTGCATTGACGGCGAGCGATCTGCAGGACCCGGAAAAGGCCCTGCAAAAACTGCTCGACACGCCCAGGGCCCAGGCGTTGGGTGAAACCCTGCAAACGCAGATGAAAGGCGCCTCCTCTGACACCAGTATCTACGACTATCTATTGACCGCGCTCAACCTTGGAATGGATCCCAAGTCCTCTGTTTCGCGCGAACGCAACGTAGTGGGCGAATTTGACCTTTCGGACTCACAGCATTGGGGTCATACACCCTCCTCGGTCATTGAAAGCCTTGGCGAGCATCTTGTCGCCACCCAAAAAGCAACGGTAGATACCGCTAAGCTCGCCACTCACCTGTTGCTAGGCCATACGGCACCGCAGTTTCTGATTAAAGATATTCCCGAGAACCTGACCGTCGGCAGCCAGGCGTGGGCTTTCCTGTCGATTGCAGCGGCAACTATAGAAGCCGAGCGACCTGGCGCTGTGAGGCACATGACGTTCGCCGAGGTCATGCTGGAGTACAACGCCTCCAAAGGCCGATCGCCCGCCACTGAATACGCCCAAAGTACCGCGCTGGTCGATTGGGCCGTCGCCAACGGTGTGATCGCAAAAAGTGCTGACGACAACTACACCCCGGCCCAACTTGACAGCATAAAAGCCAGCTTCAACCAACAACTGGAAGAACGACTCTCCGGTTCCAAAATGCTCTACGAAGCAATCCCTACACGAAAAGAAATTGCGCTGGCCCAATTAAAGGAACGCTTTGGGGATCTTGGTCCGGTATTCGAAAAGAAAGTACTGGGTACTGATAGTTATCGAGGCGCCGCAGGCCAAACTGGGTTGGTCGGCCAACATTCGATGTTGGATATCGCCATGATGGACATGCCGAATCCGCGTCCTTGGACGTCAGACGACCCCAGCATCCCATTGGAGCAGCTGAATGCCACCCCGATAGTGGGTGTGCAGAAAGCCTTCGAGGAGCAGTTCACCAAAGCCATCTGGAATAAAAAGACCGGGATTAACGCGACGATCAGGCACATGATCGCGCAGCTTCCACTCGAAGACAGACAAAACCTGGAGTTTGGAAAAGTCACTGTATTTGAAGAGAGTTCACATCGGCTGGGCACGGGTTTTTTACCCAATAACACAGAGCACCAAAAACAACCGGGGCTGTTACTCCGAACAGAACTGAATGGTAAGTCTCAAGCCTACGAAATCAATTTAAATGACAGCACGATCAAACAGATCAATCTGAGCCGGGCAAAAACCAAGGTGTCGAGAGCAGCCAACCTGGTGTCTGAGACTAAGGAAATCACGTTCAACCACCACGTGCATGACTTGGGTACCGAACGTGGCGTGCTGGCGGCACCTATGGATAGCTTTAACAGCATTCGATCCAACTTGATTGCCAGCGCATTTGTCGAGCACCTCGAACTTGATGACCCCAGCATCAAAGAAGAAGCCCGCGGGCAAACCACCCTGGATGAGTTACAAGGCGGTCCCAAGCCACTTGACGAATTTTTATTAAATCTGATCCCGTTCAGATCAGCCATTGTCAATTTCAATAGCGGCAACTACGGTGAGGCAGCCCAAGACCTCACAATGGATATATTCGGCTTTCTCACTGCCGGCGCTGCAGTCGCAGGCAAGCTGATCAAGATCGGTCGCTCAGCGCTGTCCATTGGTTCCAAGGTACTGAAGGGCACCCGAGTCATCGGCGCCGAAGCCATTTCCCTACTTAACCCTTTCAGTGGCTTGAATGAACTGGCGGCGCAGGGAGGCAAACTGCTTCTGAAAGGCGGACGTTACGCACTGGACAAAAGTCTTGAAGCCGTTAACAAACTCAAAGGGGCTACCGGCAACTATGACTTGCTTAAAGCCGCGAGTAAAAGTCAGGGTATAACAGCAACGGGCACCTACAAGTTTTTAGAGCAAAGGGTGGACGTGGGTGCGACCCTGCAAAACAATAAATGGTATGCACTTGACCCCCTCAGCCAGAAACCCTTTGGGCAACCGCTGCTCGACTTCAAACCCGTCACTGTTGCTGGGAATGGTGAGATAAACCACAACTTTCTTAACTGGTTGTCCACGTGGGTGGCGCCAACCCCCCGGACCCCTAATCTTCGCGAAGCGTTTAAGAGGACCATAGAGGACGTCAAGCTTAACGATATCGCTGGTTACAACCGTGGCTACGCAAACCCAAAGGGCCAAACCATAGACGGCTACGACCCCTCCATGAACGTGCTTGACCTTAAAGAGTTGGCCATCCTCCCCCGCCGAACCCCCGAAGAGACAGGCGCACTGGCCAAACTGATAGAAGATCTGCAGACCAAAAACAGTCTTGAGTACGCCAGGATATTTAGCGAAGAAATAACAAAGGCAGGCGGTAAAGCCACCGGTATGCCGCAAAACTTCTACCTGGCTTCAAACGACCTTACTTCATCAGGAGAATGTGCTGCGTTGGCTAACACCATGGCGTTGGCTATTCAGTATGGTAAAGAGCGTGTACTGATCGATAATTTCTTCAAAGCCAGCTTAAATTCCATCGACCCCACCATTGCTGGTTTCCGCCGACAACTGAACAGCATGCACCAAGTGCTTAGCGTGAACTTTCACGGCACCAAACCGGTCTCCCGGCTAGCGTACACCGACATTATTACTGACCTCAGTAATAGACCGACATCAACCACCTTCAAGATCAGCACCCAAAATCACGGGCTTCTGGCGGGCGTCATTGTCAATAACAACCAGAAGGAATGGTTTTTCTTTGATCCCAACTTCGGCCTGGCGAAGTTCCCGGACGAAGCCTCAATGCGCCGGGGTCTGGACGCTACCTTGAATAGCGGCTGGAGCGCCGGCACGCTTAAACCGGTCGCCATTAACCGCGGCATTCCGGAGTACGACGTCAGCACCTTCAATGACTTCGACTTTCTGGCGACGGTTCCTTACAACAACCCGTTCGCACTGTTCAATACAGCGCTCTGACCCGCAGGTGACTCACTGGCGTGAATGGCACTGTTGAACGGTGCCATTCACGCATCACGTCATCCCCCGTGCCACGGACTTGCACGCGACATTTGCGCCCATTCCCTTCACAATGCCTGCACCTACGGAACTTGCCGAGATTGACGCGACTCATTAGAGAATGGTCTTTCAACCGCTAAAGACCTGCCCATTTCATTTTTTCGGGAATTTTGATTATGTCCGCCACCCCCTCCACCCTCCTTGTAGTCGAAGACGACGCCATCGTGCGCATGCTGATCGTCGATGTACTCGAAGAATTGGAGTTCACAGTAATCGAAGCGGCGGACGCTGAAGAAGCTTTGAAGGTGGTCGAAAACACCGCTCAGGTGATCGACCTGATGATGACCGATGTTGGCCTGCCCGATATGGACGGTAAACAACTGGCCGCCAAGGTGCGTGAGCTACGCCCTGACCTGCCAATCCTGTTCGCCAGCGGCTATGCCGAAAGCATTGATGTGCCGTCTGGCATGCAGGTGATTGGCAAACCCTTCTCGATCGATCAATTGCGCGACAAAGTCAAATCAATGCTGCCCCACGCCTAGTCCCTTATCTGCCTCAAGCTGCCTGATACGGGGGCCCTTGAGGCCTCAGCGTCTTTCGTCTTCCCTTGGCACTCCAGCGCTCATTTAACTGAGCCACTCGCGCGTCAGGGATTTGCTGCTAGCTTCAATCGATATCATCCGTGAAGGCCCGAGCGCGTCATCGTCAACACCTGTGTCGAACCGCAACAGACAGGGGCGTGCCAAGGCGATGATTGGCCTCAGTTGACCTGGTTTGCAGGGATTAACGTGACGTTCGGGAAATAAAACTGGAAACTCGTCGCCTTCAACTCCCGTCAGTCAAAAGAACTCTGGAAGGACGCAACAACATGATTGGAAAACCGACGCGCCTGCTGTTGGCGAGCCTCTCGATATTCATGAGCACCGGCGCCTGGGCTGACTTCACGGCAACCCCCGCCGAAGCGCGGGCGATTGCCAAGGAAGCCTACCTGTATGGCTACCCGGTCGTGGCAATGTACAAGACGCTCTACACCCAGGCCGTCGATAAAGGCGGGGCCAATTTCAAGGCGCCGTTCAACCATATCGGCAATACCGCGCAGGTGTTCACCCCCAAGGACACGGCGTTCGCCACACCGAACTCGGACACGCCCTACTCCTTCGTCTGGATGGACCTGCGCAAAGAGCCGTTAGTGTTGACCCTGCCCAAGATCGAAGACAACCGTTACTACTCGGTGCAGTTGATCGACCTCTATACGCAGAACATCGCCTACCTGGGCACCCGCAGCACCGGCAACAACGGCGGCCACTACATGATCGCCGGCCCGGACTGGAAAGGTCAGCAGCCGGTTGACGTGGACCGCGTGGTGTACAGCGAAAGCAATATCGCCTACGCCCTGTACCGCACGCAGCTGTTTGATGAAAAGGACTTGAACAAGGTCAAGCAGATCCAGAACGGCTACAAAGTGCAGCCCCTGAGCAGCTACGTGAAACAGCCTGCGCCGGCTGCGGTGCCGAAGGTTGAATGGCCCAAGCCGATGGCCACGATGACCGAAGGCCCGCAGCTGTTTCGTTACCTGAATTTCATGTTGGCCTTCGCGGCCCCTCAGGACAGCGAAAAAGACCTGCTGGCGCGCTTCGCCAAGATCGGCATCGCCCCGGGTGCGCCGTTCAAGGTCAAGGACTTGACCGCAGAACAGCGCAAAGCCCTGGAAGACGGGATTGCCGACGGCCGCGCAGAATTCGCCGCCTTCAAGAAAGACAAAATCGACACCCACCAAGTGACCAGCGGCGACCTGTTCGGCAGCCGCGACCGCCTGAAAAACAACTACCTGTACCGCTACGCCGGTGCGGACCTGGGAATTTTCGGCAACTCCCCCGATGAGGCCATTTACCTGAGCTACTTCGTCGACAGCGAAGGCAAACCGGCCAATGGCGCACGTCACAGCTACACCGTGCACTTTGACAAGGACCAACTGCCGCCCGCCGAAGCGTTCTGGTCGCTGACCATGTACGACGCCAAGACCAAGCTGCTGGCGCCCAACCTCAAGAAGCGCTACCTGATCAATTCGCGGATGTTGCCCAACCTCAAACTGGACGCCGACGGCGGCCTGACCCTGGCGTTGCAGCACCACGAGCCACCGAAAGCCGAACAGAACAACTGGCTACCGGCACCGCCCGGCCCGTTTTACGCAGTGCTGCGCATCTACCTGCCCAAGCCTGAAGCGAGTAACGGCCAATGGAAATTGCCACCGCTGACGCCGCTCAAATAATCCTCGGCTAACAGCAACGTGCCCGTTCGCCCCCGGTTTGCGACCGGGCACGCACCTTCCGGGTCTTCCAAGCGCTTGCGCCAAGCACTCCAGCAAGACCGCGCCCTCCCTCACTCCCACTGGTTCAGCGGACACGAAACCGGGTAAGGTGCGCGCCTTATTTATGGAGTTGTACCGCACATGACTTGCTGGGATGTCCTCGGCCTATCCCCGAATGCCGATAGCCGCACGATCAAACGCCAATACGCCACCCTGCTGAAGAAAACCCGACCGGATGATGATCCGCAAGGCTTTCAACGCCTGCGTGAAGCGTACGAACACGCGTTGAGTTGGCAACAATGGGCGCAGGAAGACGGCAGCGCCGAGCTGGCAGTGGTAACCGTGCCGACGGCCTTGGCCGATGACACCTTGCAGGCGCACTACAGGCTGGCGATGGCCGCGGGTGCCGGGCGGGAATTTGAAGTGGCGCTGCTTAAACGCTGCCTCTGCGACGAGGAGCTCAGCGAAGATGATCGGCGTTGGGCGTTTGACACCTTCCAGTGGCTCACCGCCTGGCAACGCCTGGAATTGCCGCAAGAGCTGATCGAGGCCTTGGTCAACCAACGCAAGCAGGCTTTGCAACACACGCTGGCCTTGGCCATGGCCGAGCGTGACGAAGCGGCTTTTCTCGCGGCTTATGCCGCGCGCGTTGATCAGCCCTGGCTCCAGCAACCCGCGCATGCCCAGTGGGTTCACCACATGCTGGCAACGCTGTTGACCGAAAGCCAGTTCTGGTCTCCCGCCGTGTTTGAGGCCGTGCGCACCGGCCAGGGATGGCACGGCAGCAACCACGCCTGCCCCGCAGACCAATGGCAACACTTGATGCGGCGCCAGCAAGGCCCGGTATTCATAGCCCACCAGCACGCGTTGGCGGCCACAGCACCCAACACCCCACAGCAACGCGCCGCGCGCTTATTGCTGGCGCCGATGTCTCTGGGCCAGCGGCGTGCATTCGCCCAGCGCCTGAGTGAACAAGACTGGGACGCGTGCCGAACCCTGGCCGCGACCCTCAAAGCCGACCATCCCGACGTGGCACGGGCCCTGCCAGGCGGCACGCCGTATTTCTGGCAGGATTGGGAAACCGCCTTCGACACCTTGCCGCTGTTGCACGCGATTGTGCTGGGCTGCCTCGTCGGAGCGCTGTTCCAGTCGCCCTGGCAAGCGGGCGCATTAGTGGACGCTGCGGGCGACGCATTGGCCTGGTCGATGGCCTACATGGCCGTTGGCGCACTGGCCTGGCAGGTGTGGCGCCCGTTGGCGCATTGGCTGCGCGTGCTGGATGAACGTCTTGGTGCGAAACTGCCGCGCTGGTTGAGCCCCACCCGCCTGCCATTATTGCCGGTGCGCGACCTGATTCCGGGTGCGGCCATGAGCATTGCCATCAGCGCTCGGTTCGGGCCCGTCGCCGGCCTGACACTGGTGGCGGTCCTGGCTGCCGTCGGCGCGTACAAGCGCCAGGCACGCGTGCGTTGACCGAGACACACGGCTTGCCTACCAGCGTCAGCTCAACTGAGCAACGGGCTGTGCTGCAAGCGCGTTTGGCCAGGATTGCGCCGGGGCACCCGGCGCTGAGCGAGCCCACTCAAGCGCGATCGCGCGGGATCAGGCTCTGCAACTGCGACGCCAGGAAATTAGCGTCGAAGGCAAACGTGTCCGGGTCCTTCAGGCCGTTGGTTTTTTTCCACAGCCAGTCGTTTTTATCAGCCGGCAGCACCAGCGATACGCTGCCGTGCCGGGCGGCGGTCAAGCCCATCACCGACACGGCAATCGAGCCGCCCGCCCCCATCACGTCCGGCACGAACTCCACGGTTTTGCCGGTGATGTGCACCGTCAGTTTCTCTGTTTTGAAGGTTGACGTTTCAACCGGCAGGCTCGGGCCACTGGCGACATAGGCCTCACGATGGACTTCCAGCAGGCCAGTGGTCTTGACGGGTTCCAGCCATTGCTCGATCTGCCCGAACAGCTCACCGAGCTTTTGTGCCCAGCGCGCGGACTGCAGGTCGAATTGCTGTTTTTTGTGCGCTTCGCTGTCGGCGTAATGACGAAGCATCTCGCCCAATTGCTGTACATCGTCCATTGCGGATTTCCTTGGGTGGGCCAGGTTGCGAACGGTGATCATGGCAGATGCGGCGGTTCAGCGTGCGGCTTAAAACTGCACCGGTCATTTGGCCGGCAACTGCGTATGACTAATGCGCCGCCGATGGGTAAGGTGAGTCGACATCCCCTGTCAGGAGCATCGCATGCGCACCATCGGCCTTATCGGCGGCATGAGCTGGGAGTCCAGCGCCGAGTATTACCGCATTATCAATCAGCGCGTGCGTGACCAGCTGGGCCCGCTGCGCTCGGCGCAACTGTTGATGTACAGCGTGGATTTCGGCCCGGTCGAACAGGCCCAGCATGCCGGCCGTTGGGATGACGCCGCGCTGATCCTCGAGGATGCGGCGCGCCGCTTGCAGGCCGGCGGTGCGGACTGCGTGGTGCTGTGTACCAACACCATGCATCGGGTGGCGCCGCGTATCGAGGCGGCCGTGTCGATTCCGTTCCTGCATATCGCCGATGCGGCCGGTGCCGCTGCGGTAGCGGCCGGTACGCTGACGGTCGGTTTGCTGGGCACGGCATTCACCATGGAGCAGGACTTTCTCACCTCGCGCCTGACCGCCCAGGGCTTGACCGTGTTGGTGCCCGACGCAGACGAGCGCCAGGCCGTGCACCGAATCATCTATGAGGAGTTGTGTGTCGGCGTGATCAGCGCCGCCTCGCGCCAGGTCTATCAGCGGGTGATCGAGTCGCTGGCCGCACGTGGCGCCCAGGCGATCATTCTGGGCTGCACGGAAATCGGTCTGCTGATCAAACCGCAGCACAGCAACCTGCCATTGCTGGACACCACCGAGCTGCATGCGCAGGCTGCGGTGGCGTTTGCGCTGCAGGGTTAAGCCGACTGACGCAGGCGCGCCATGCTCAGGGTGTCGACGAAGACGCCGTCACGCAGGGCGTAATCGCGCATCCGGCCTTCGACCTCGAAGCCGAACTTGCGATAGAGGTTATGCGCCGCTTCGTTGTCGGCGTACACCGTCAGTTCGACGCGGCGCAAGTTCATCCAGTTGTCGGCCACGTCCAGCGCGGCCGCCAACAGCCTGGAGCCGACGCCCTTGCCTTGCCAGGCGCTGGCGACGCCCATGCCGAACGAACCGACATGGCTGCGCCGCACGCGCAGGGTTTGCTCCAGGCCAAGCTGGCCGATCACTTCCCCTGCATGCATCGCCACCAGCTGCAGCCGCCGCTCGTCATCCAGCGCCAGTTTGTTACGCCAAGCCTGCACCGATTGGAAAGGCATTTGCAGCACCTGACGGCACACAGCCGGTTCGTTGTAGAGCGCAGCGACGCCTTCAAGGTGGGCCTCAGTGAAGCGCTGGATCACGACAGGGGATTCAGGTGTGTGCATTGCGTTTCTTCCTTGGAAAAACAAGTGGCCGCCCAGTGTAGAGGCCAAGCCCGCAGGCTGGCTAGGGTGCTGGCACTGTCGTCCACAGCGACGGCCAATCGCCGTAACCCACCCCATTGCAGCGCGGCATCTGATGCAACTCGCGCAGTTGGAAAGCCTTGCCGTCGAACACCCAGACGCCGCCCTCACCGCAATCACCCACGCCACGCAGTTTGTAGAAATAGCTCAGGGTGCCGGTGGTTGGGTCGTAGCCCACCGACCCTTGCAGGGCAGCGCCGTCCAAGGGCAACGGTTGAATGCTCAAGGTGGTTTCGGAGTACGGCGCCTTGCGCTCGCGGCTGCTGACTGCGTACTCGCAGGTGTAGGCCGCGCAGTCATAGCGCACCACTGTCAGGGCTTGAGCCTCGCTCAGGGCGCCGACTTCGGCCTCGGGTTTCATCGCGGTGTCGGTGCTGTTGATCGCCTTCACCGCTGCGGCGGCCAGTGCGGCCTGTTCCTGGTGGTTGAGCGCTGGCGCCGACGTGAACGGGCGCAGCACCGGTGGCGGCAAGCGTGCCGGCACTTCACTGGCCGCGCCCTTGCCAGGCCGCGCGAGCGCGGTGACGTTATCCACCCGCCCTTGCACCGCGTCCATCAATAGCAGCGAGGCACTCAGCCCGCTCAGGGACACATGCGCGGTGTCATCGCCAGGTAACTGCAAGCGCTGGCCGTTGCGCAAACGCTGCAGCCAGAGCCGCGCCGGCGCGTCCTCGATCACGCCGTAAGACTGCATTTGGGGATCAACACGCTGATCGTCCAACTGCACCTCCAGGCTGCGCGTCAGTGCCTGGTCCAGGGGCTTTCCATCCAATTGCAGGGTCGAAAGGTCCAGCGCCTCACCGCGATGATCAACGCGCAAACGCAGGTAGCCTTCGGGGCCGGCCTGATGCCAGATATGCAAGGTCAGGGAACTGTCGTCTTGCTCATCAACGCCACTGGGCGCGCTGAGGGCGTGACAATTGCGCAGGTTGTCGCAGCCGATGACCCAATTCTTGATTTCCCGCAGCAGCGGGACGGTTTCAGTCGCGGGTTGAGCGAGGGCCGGGGCGCTGATGCCAGTCAGCAACAGGGCCAGGAATGCGGTGCGCAGCATGGGGACTCTCCGTGTCGAAAAACGGCGCGGATTGTCCCATGTTCACGGCGTTGCGTCAGCGCCCGGTCGCGGTGCGCCACAGCCGCGCAATATCTGCCGCGCGCTCGCGCAGCAGGCGCGGCGCATCGCTGCACGCCTGTTCAAGGCTCATCGGCCCGGACGGCAAGGCGAATGCGGCGTTCACGCCGTGGCTGTACATGTGCTCGTAGCCCTCGCCCAGGGTGCCGGCAATCACGATGACGGGCACGTTGTGCTGCTGGGCGATGCGCGCCACGCCGAAAGGGGTTTTGCCGCGCAGGGTCTGGGCGTCGAAACGGCCTTCGCCGGTGACCACCAAATCAGCCCCCTGCACCGCTGCGTCCAAACCAACCAGTTCGGCCACCACCTCCACACCCGCGCGAAATTGCGCGCCAAGGAACGCTTTGGCGGCAAAACCCAAGCCACCGGCGGCGCCGCTGCCGGGTTCATCGCGCACGTCTTTGGGCAGGACCTTGGTGCAATGGTCGGCAAAGTGACCAAGGGCTGCGTCCAGTTGTTGGGCCTGCTGCGCGCTGGCACCTTTTTGCGGGCCGAAAATGGCAGACGCGCCGTGCGGGCCACACAGCGGGTTGTTCACATCGGCAGCAATGTCAAAACGCACCTGAGCCAAACGTGGGTCCAGTTGCTCAAGGCTGATCCGCGCAAGCCGCGCCAGCGCCAGGCCACCCGGGGCAAGTGCCTGACCTTGCGCATCGAACAGTTGCACACCCAGCGCCTGCATCGCCCCGGCACCGGCATCGTTGGTCGCACTGCCGCCAATCGCCAGAATGATGCGCCGGGCACCGGCGTCCAGGGCTGTACGGATCAGTTCGCCCGTGCCGTAAGTGCTGCTCGAACAGGCATCGCGCTTGCCCGGCGCCAGCAGTTGCAAACCACTGGCTTCGGCCATTTCGATAATCGCGGTATGGCTGTCGGCCAACCAGCCCCAGCGAGCCTCAACCGACGCGCCCAAGGGGCCTCGAACCGTCTGGCTGCGCAACTCGCCATTGCAGGCAGCAAGCACCGAATCCACCGTGCCCTCGCCACCGTCCGCCATCGGGCACTGCACCAGATGTGCCTGCGGCCAGACCTCGGCCAAGCCTTCGGCGATGGCCTGGGCGACGCCTTCGGCGCTCAGGCTGTCCTTGAACGAGTCGGGGGCGATGATGATTTTCATGGGCGTTCTCCGGTTTTTATGACGCCCATGCTGCCAGTTGGCTGCGGCAATGACGCCGGTCCGATGCACAAGTGTGGCGCAGGTTTGTTGTTCATTCCGACAAAGCCTGGGGCAAAAGCTGGACGCCAAGGTACAGGGCCAGCATGCCGTCGAGGGTCAGCGGGTCGACGCCGCTGAGCTCGGCAATGCGTTCCATGCGGTAGCGCAAGCTGTTGCGGTGGATGCCCAGCGCGTCGGCGCAGGCCTGGCTCTGGCCGTCGTGGTCGCACCAACTGCGCAGCGTGGCAAGCAGTTGGCCGTTGGTGTCCTTGGCCAGGACTTTGCGCAACGGGTTCAGCAGTTCATCCAGCGCATCGTCGTTGCGGTGGCGCCAGAGCATCACCGGCAGGCGATAGCGGTTGAGCGTCAACAAACGCGAGTGAGGCAAGATGTCACGACCGTAGGCCAGCAGATCGCCGACGCGGCGATAACACCGGCGCAAGCCCGCCAGGCCATCGGCTTGCCCACCGACGGCAACCCGCAGGATGTTCCAGCCCAGGCCCTGAAGTTTTTCCAGCAACCGTGGGTTGTCCACCTGCACGGCCGCCGGCCGGCACCACAACAGAGAGAATTGCGCGGAGCTGACACACCAACTGTCCGGATAACGGCTGGTCAGCCAGGCGCTCAGCGCTTCGGCCGACTGACCCACGCCCAGTTCAAACAGGTACGGCGTGCGCGGCATGTGCGGCTTGAGCCCCAGTTGCTGGGCCTCGTCCACCAGGCGCGGCGAGTCCCCGCGTTCGGCCAGCAATAACGCGAGCAGGTCATCGCACCGCTGGCGTCGCCATTGCTGCTCGGCTTGCTGATGACGGTGGCTGACCAACATCTCGGCGGTCATGCGCACCAGTTCAGCGTAGGTGCGCAACAGCTCGGGTTCACCGGTGATGCCCAGCACGCCGATCAGGCGTTGGTCGTGCATTAAGGGCAGGTTGATGCCCGGCTGCACGCCCTTGAGGTGCTTGGCAGTCTGGCCGTCGATCTCGACTACCCGGCCGTTGGCCAGCACCAGCTGCGCGCCCTCATGGCGGGTATTGATGCGCTCCGGCTCGCCGCTGCCCAGAATCAGGCCCTGGCTGTCCATGACGTTGACGTTGTAGGGCAGGATCGCCATGGTGCGATTGACGATATCCTGCGCCAGGTCATGATCCAGCTCGAACATGGGGCTAAATTCCTGAAAAAAGCGAGTTGGTCATAGGCACAGCGCAAAGCGTGCTTGACTGTGCGCAAGCACAAAGACAGCACCCCGCAAGGTGGCCGAGACTCATTGGGCGATCAACGTTACCTTCGCATCGCGAAAAATCATAATAAAGAGAGACTGACATGTCACAGAGCGCCGCTGCCACACTGGCCACCGATGACGATAAAAACGCCATCTACAAGCGCATTACCCTGCGCCTGATCCCCTTCATTTTCATCTGCTACCTGTTTAATTACCTTGACCGGGTAAACGTTGGTTTTGCCAAGTTGCAGATGCTCGATGCGTTGAAATTCAGTGAAACGGTGTACGGCCTGGGGGCCGGGATTTTCTTTATCGGTTACGTACTGTGCGGCGTGCCGAGCAACCTGGCGCTGACCAAGTTCGGCCCGCGGCGCTGGATTGCGCTGATGATGATCGTGTGGGGCACGCTCTCCACATGCTTGCTGTTCGTGACCACGCCGACACACTTCTATGGCCTGCGCCTGTTGACCGGTGCCGCTGAAGCCGGGTTCTTCCCAGGCGTGGTGCTGTACCTCTCGCAGTGGTTCCCGACCTTTCGCCGTGGGCGGATCATGGCGTTGTTCATGTCGGCAATCCCGGTGTCCGGCCTGCTCGGCAGCCCGTTTTCCGGCTGGATCCTCAATCATTTTGCCGCCGGCCAGGGTGGCCTGGCCGGCTGGCAGTGGATGTTTGTGTTGCAAGGCATCCCGACGGTGATTCTGGGCGCGCTCGCCTATTTCCTGCTCAGCGACAGCTTTGCCAATGCCAAGTGGCTTACGTCGCATGAGCGTGCAGTGCTGGAGGCCGACCAGGCGACGGATCTGGCGAACAAGCCGAAAACCACCACAGATTCGCTCGGCGAGGTGTTCAAGAACCCGGCCATCTGGGCGTTCGGCCTGATCTACTTCTGCATCCAGAGCGGCGTGTACGCAATCAACTTCTGGCTGCCGTCGATCATCAAGAGCCTGGGCTTCAGCGATAACCTGGTGATTGGCTGGCTCAGCGCGATTCCGTACCTGCTGGCCGCGGTATTCATGTTGCTGGTGGGCCGCTCCGCCGACTTGCGCAAGGAGCGTCGCTGGCATTTGGTGGTGCCGATGTTGATGGGGGCTATCGGTTTGGTGATCGCCGTGAATTTCGCCACCACCCCGGCGATTGCGATTCTTGGCCTGACCATTGCCACCATGGGCGCCCTCACCGGCCTGCCGATGTTCTGGCCGGTACCGACCGCCATGCTCAGTGCCGGCGCTGCGGCCGGTGGTTTGGCGCTGATCAACTCCATGGGCCAGATGGCCGGCTTCCTCAGCCCGTATATCGTAGGGTTTGTGAAGGATGCCACCGGGTCCACGGATGTGGCGTTGTACTTGCTGGCGGTGGTGATCGTTGCCGGCAGTGTGCTGGCGCTGCGCATGACGCGCGCATTGAAGGTATAACGCGCGCCCGGCAGCAATCAGTTCAATGTGGGAGCGGGCTTGCTCGCGAATGCGGTGGCTCAGTCGATACATTCGGTGACTGACAGACTGCTTTCGCGAGCAAGCCCGCTTCCACTTTTGTTTGCCGGGTTTACAACAGGCCACCGCCGTCGATGTCGATCACCGCGCCGGTGACAAAGCCATTTTCCATGGCCAGCACGTACCCCGCCGCCACTTCGTCAGCCTGCCCCACGCGCCCCACCGGCAACGCCCCACCGGCCTTGGCAAACATCGCCTGGCGCTGTTCTTCTGCCAAGCCTGCATAAGCAGGCGTATCGATCACGCCCGGGCTGATCACATTGACCCGCCGTGGCGCCAGTTCCTTCGCCAGTTGTTTACCCAGCGCCTCGGTCGCGGCATTGATGCCGGTCTTGATGAACTGGCCGGGCGCCAATTTACGGCCCAGTTGGCCAGAGGTCAGCGTGATGCTGCCGTGCTCGTCGAGAAATGGCAGCGCCTGTTGAATCGCGCGCAGCGAGCCCCAGAGCTTCACGTCGAAATTGTCCTGGGCCTCATCCAGGTCGGTGTCGAGCAAGGGTTTGGCGCGCACCGACGGCCCAGAGGTGTAGACCAGATGGTCAAAGCGCCCCACCGCCTCGAACAAGCGTTGCAAGGATGCAGTGTCGGTCACATCCACCGGCTCGCTGCGTACGCCGTTGTCGACACCGGACGTCAACCGTCGCCCGGCCAGCACCACCTGTGCGCCTCGCGCCGTGGCCGCTTTGGCCACGGCGGCGCCGATACCGCTGCTGCCGCCGATGACGATGACGGTTTTACCGCTGAGGGAAGATGCCATGGGTTAACTACCTGACTAAGAAAGTGAGCGTTGATCTTCTCAGCTTGGCAATCAGCGAAAAATCCCGGTAAAACGACAAGATCTTTAAAGGATTTTTACAAATGAGCTCAACCCTCGACCTTGAAGTGTTTGTGCGCACCGCCGACACCGGCAGCCTGTCAGCGGCTGCGCGCAGCCTCAACCTCACGCCCGCTGCGGCGAGCATTGCGCTCAAGCGCCTGGAAACGCGGCTGGGCATCCGCCTGCTGGCCCGCTCCACGCGCAGCATGCGCCTGACCGAAGAAGGCCGGCGCTACCTGGACAGCGTTCGGGTCGCCCTGGAAGCCTTGTCGGAAGGTGAGCAGGCGATCAAGCAACAAGGCCAGAGCCTCAGCGGTTTATTGCAATTGGCGGCGCCCTCGGATTTTGGCCGCAATGTGCTGCTGGGCTGGCTGGACGAATTCAAGCTCGAACACCCGAACATCCGCTTGCAGTTGTTGCTCAACGACAGCAACGCCGACTTATTCCGCGACACCGTCGACATTGCCCTGCGCTTTGGCGTGCCACGCGACTCCAGCCTGGTCGCGCTGCCGGTGGTGCCGGGCCACCACCGCATTCCCTGCGCCAGCCCCGACTACCTGGCGCGCCATGGCACACCGCGCACGCCGGCAGACCTGGCGCAGCACAGCACGCTGCGCTACATGCGCCGTGGGCAGGCCAACAACACCTGGTACTTTCGCCAGGGCGCACTGCTGCAGGAAGTCGAGGTGACGGGCGATTACCTCAGCGACGACGGCGAAATTGTGCGGCGCTGGGCGCTGGCCGGCCATGGCATTGCCTACAAGGCCAACCTGGACATCGCCAGTGATATCAAGGCCGGGCGCCTGGTGCCGCTGTTGCCCGACTGGCAAGGCGAACCCACGCCGTTCAACCTGATGTGCCCGCACCGCCTGCAAGTGTCGGAACGGGTGAAAGTGCTGCACCGATTTCTGCAGACACGCTGTCAGGCCTTGCTCAGTGCATGAAGAAACACGCGCCGAGCTTGTTCCAGAGCCCTTGAGTCTGGTATTGCAGGGTTCACGTTTCCCTGCCATGAGGAGCTTTGCATGATTTACCGCACATTGGGCCAGTCCGGGTTGAAGGTCAGCGCACTGACACTGGGCACCATGATGTTTGGCGAACAGACCAACACCGAAGACTCGCTGCGCATCATCGACAAGGCCTGGGACCAGGGCATCAATTTTATCGACACCGCCGACGTCTACACCGGCGGGCGTTCCGAAGAAATCGTCGGCGAGGCCATCGTTCGTCATCGCCAGGACTGGGTGGTGGCGTCCAAGGTCGGCATCGGCCCGGCCGACGGCGTGCCGAATCGCAGAGGGTTGAGCCGCAAGCGCATTTTCAACGCGCTGGAAGCCAGCTTGACGCGCCTGGACACCGACTACCTGGACATCTATTACCTGCACCGCGAAGACCATGACACGCCGCTGGACGTCACGGTGTCGGCGATTGGCGATCTGATCCGCCAGGGCAAGATCCGCTATTGGGGCCTGTCCAACTACCGGGGCTGGCGCATCGCCGAAGTGATGCGCGTGGCCGAGCGTTTGGGCGTGGACCAGCCGATCATCAGCCAACCGCTGTACAACATCGTCAATCGCCAGGCCGAGGTCGAGCAGCTCACCGCCGCTGCCGCCTACGGCCTGGGCGTGGTGCCTTACAGCCCGCTGGCGCGCGGCGTGCTCAGCGGCAAGTACGCACCCGACGTCACGCCCCAAGCTGGCAGCCGTGCAGCGCGTCAGGACAAGCGCATTCTGGAAACCGAATGGCGCGTGGAGTCACTGCGCATCGCCCAACAGATTCAGCAGTACACCCAAGGGCGCGGCGTCGGCATGGTCGAGTTTGCGATTGCCTGGGTGCTGAACAACGCGGCCGTGAGTTCGGCAATTGTCGGGCCGCGCACCGAAGCGCAGTGGGACGCGTACACCGGCGCGCTGGAGGTGAAGATCAGCGCTGAAGATGAGGCCTTTATTGATTCGCTGGTGACACCGGGGCATTCGTCCACACCGGGGTTTAATGATGTAGGCCATTTTGTCTCGGGCCGCGTGGCGCGCGCCTAGCGCCTGCAACGTGTAGGTGTGTGGCGAGCGGGCTTGCCCCGCGTTGGGCTGCGAAGCGGCCCCATCCGGGTCACCGTGTTGTGTCTGGCACAATGCGGTGTCTGGTTTTGGGTCTGCTTTGCAGCCCAACGCGGGGCAAGCCCGCTCGCCACACTATGCCCGCTTGCCTTACGCGATTTGGCTAAACATGGTGTGGCGAGAAAATTTCCTGCAAAACGCCCCAAAACAGCGCAACCGTCTGCCGCCAAAAGCACCATAATCCCCTCCTGAAATATCCCCCCTCTTTTGTAGCTATTCGTTTTCGCGAGGACAGTGTGTCTAAAGGTGTTGTGTTGTCGGTATTGGCCTCGGTGTTGTTTGCCGTGATGTATTACTTCACCTCGCTGCTCACGCCATTGAGCGGCCTGGAAATTTTCGGCTGGCGCATGTTGCTGACCGTGCCGTGCATGACCGTGTTCATGATCGTCAGCGGCGAATGGCGGCGGGTATGGGAGCTGGTACGGATGCTGGCGGCCAAGCCGCGGCTGATCGGCGGTGTGCTGTTGTCGTCGGCGTTGCTCGGCGTGCAACTGTGGCTATTTATGTGGGCACCGCTCAATGGGCGCAGCCTGGATGTGTCGGTCGGCTACTTTCTGCTGCCGCTGACCATGGTGTTGACCGGGCGCCTGGTGTACGGCGAACGCTTGTCGCGCCTGCAGCAGATCGCGGTATTTTTTGCCGCGCTCGGCGTGCTCAACGAGCTGTATCAGGCCGGTGGTTTTTCCTGGGCAACCCTGGTGGTGATCATTGGTTACCCGGTCTATTTTGTGGTGCGCAAATACCTGACCACTGATCACCTGGGCGGCTTGTGGCTGGACATGGCACTGATGCTGCCCGTGGCCTGGTGGTTTGTGCAGCACGGCGAACAAGGCTTTGCCGTGATGGACAGTCATCCCAAGCTGTATGCATTGATTCCGATGCTGGGCGTGATCAGTGCCTCGGCGCTGGTCAGCTATATCGTGGCCAGCCGACAGCTGCCTTTCAGCCTGTTCGGGCTGCTCAGCTATGTGGAGCCGGTGTTGCTGCTGGCGGTGGCGCTGATATTGGGCGAAGGCATCAAGGGCGGCCAGTGGCTGACCTATATCCCGATCTGGCTGGCGGTGATGGTGCTGGTGTACGAAGGCTTCAAGCACTTGGTGCGTCAGCGCAAAGCGTGATGCGCAGGCCCTAAAAAGCCCGGCCGAGGGTTATCTCGGCCGGGCTTTTCTACGCTTAGTCGGCGGTCAATACACCACGACGCACCTGGTCACGCTCGATCGACTCGAACAGCGCCTTGAAGTTGCCCTCGCCAAACCCATCATCGCCCTTGCGCTGGATGAATTCGAAGAACACCGGGCCCATCAGGGTTTCCGAGAAGATTTGCAGCAGCAGGCGCTTGTCGCCGGCAATCGACGAACCGTCGAGCAGAATGCCGCGCGCTTGCAGTTGATCCACCGGCTCGCCGTGGTTGGGCAGGCGGCCTTCGAGCATTTCGTAGTAGGTGTCTGGCGGCGCGGTCATGAAGCGCATGCCGATGTTCTTCAGCGCGTCCCAGGTCTTGACCAGGTCGTCGGTGAGGAACGCCACGTGCTGGATGCCTTCGCCGTTGAACTGCATCAGGAACTCTTCGATCTGGCCCGCGCCCTTGGACGACTCTTCGTTCAGCGGGATGCGGATCATGCCGTCCGGAGCGCTCATGGCCTTGGACGTCAGGCCGGTGTATTCGCCCTTGATATCGAAGTAGCGCGCTTCACGGAAGTTGAACAGCTTCTCGTAGAAGTTGGCCCAATAGACCATGCGCCCGCGATACACGTTGTGGGTCAGGTGGTCGATGACCTTGAGGCCGGCGCCCACCGGGTTGCGGTCCACACCGTCTAGGTACACGAAGTCGATGTCATAGATCGAGTTGCCTTCGCCGAAACGGTCGATCAGGTACAGCGGCGCGCCGCCGATGCCCTTGATGGCTGGCAGGTTCAGCTCCATCGGGCCGGTTTCGATATGAATCGGTTGGGCGCCGAGTTCGAGTGCGCGGTTGTAGGCCTGCTGCGAATCCTTGACGCGGAACGCCATGCCGCACACCGACGGGCCGTGTTCGGCCGCAAAGTAGGAGGCCAGGCTGTCGGGCTGGTTGTTGAGGATCAGGTTGATCTCGCCCTGGCGATACAGGTGCACGTTCTTGGAGCGGTGGGAGGCGACTTTGGTGAAGCCCATGATCTCGAAGATCGGCTCCAGGGTGCCCGGCGTTGGCGATGCGAATTCGATAAATTCAAAGCCCATCAGGCCCATTGGGTTTTCGTATTGGTCTGCCATGGTGGCACCTCATCATTCTTGTAATTAACACAGGGTTATTTGCGAGCAAGGATGAGGTTGCAGGGTGGCGCGCAGGACAGGCCTCGCACGCTGCGCGCGAGGAAATCACCAAAGATGAGGGGGGAGCCGAGTAGCTTCATGGTTACATCAGTCTCTGACGGCCGAGGCTTGCGTGAGCGCAAGTCCATATTCTTGTATGCGTAAATCGATTCTACACAGCGTAACAGGGTTTGTCCGCACTCTTATCAAATCCCCAATGGCTTGGGCTGCGCAAGGGGTTTGTTGCACAGATGGATGCCCAGCAGGATCACCGCCCCGCCCACCAGCATCGGCGCGCTCAGGTGCTCATCCAGCAGCACGGCGCCGCAGATCACCGCTGTCAGCGGGTTGAGTGCGATGAACACGCCGGCGCGGGTCGCGCCGATACGGCGTATGCCGTCATACCAGGCGATGTAGGCCAGCGCCGAGCCGAACACGCCCAGGTACAGCAGGCTGAGCAGTTGCGGTAAGTGGATCGCGCTCAGCGCATTTACGGTGAGCTTGCCAACGATCAGCGTAGTGACCGTCAACATCGCCGTGCCCAGCAAGATCGACCAGGTCACCGTCTGCAATGGCCCCAGGCTCTGGTTGAGGCTGCGGGAAAACAGCGAGTAGGCGCCCCACCCCAACACGCAGCCAAAAATCAGCAGATCGCCCACCCAGGTGTTGGCCGCACCCTGCAGCGCATGCGGATTGCGGCTGAGGATGACCGCACCCGCGCCGCCCAGGCACAAGGCAATGCCCAGGCATTTGGCCGTGCCTAGCCGCTCCTTGAACAGCCACCACGAACCCAGGCCGATCACGGCCGGGTTCAAGGCCACGATCAGCGACGCTCGCGACGCATTGATGTAATGCAGGCCGTAGAAGAAACACAGGTTGTAGAAAAAGATCCCGCAGAACCCCAGCATTGCCAACTGCGCGAGTTGCGTGACGCTGGGCCGAGCCAGGCGCACGCGTGCCAGGGCCATGAAGCCCAGCAGCGCTGCGCTGGCCAACACAAAACGCAGCGTGGCAGCCAGCATCGGCTCCACGTCGGCTGCCAGGTAGCGGCCGGCCACAAAGGTAGCGCCCCAGATCATGGTGACAGCGGCAAGTTTGAGGTAAGTCAGGCGATCGGGAGAGGACGTCATTGGTGAGGCTCTGTGAATGTCAGGATTGAGATATCCTGTGGCTAATGACTGATCATCGTAAAATGAGTAATTGCTCATGACCCTTACGCAACTGCAAATCTTCTCGCGGGTGGCCGAGCTGCAAAGCTTCACCCACACCGCCCACCGCCTGGGCATCAGCCAGTCAGCCGTGTCGCATGCCATCAAGGCCTTGGAGCAGGAATTGGGCGTTGAGCTGTTTCGGCGCCATCAGTCCCAGGTGGAACTCAGTGATATCGGCCAGCAATTGCTGATGCGTGCGCGCACCCTGCTGGGCGTGGCCGACACCCTGCAACAGGAAGCCTCGGATGCGCGAGGCATGAAGCGCGGCACGTTGCGTATCGGCTCTTTTGGCCCGACTTCATCCAACCGCCTGCTGCCGCGCATTCTCGAGCCATTCAGGCGTCAGCACCCGGGCATTGAGGTGCACGTGGACGAAGGCCCGGACCGCCAAGTGATCCAGTGGCTGGACGAGCGGCGCATCGACGTGGGGTTTGTGGTGCTCGAACAGGAGCGCTTCGATACGTTTGCGCTGTTCAATGACCAGATGGTCGCCCTGCTGCCCGCTGCGCACCCGCTGGCTGCGCAACCTTGCGTGACCTTGAAGGCGCTGTGTGACGACCCGTTCATTCTCACCGACGCCGGCTCGCAGGAGCTGGTCTCGCGGTTGTTCAGCAGCGCGCGTCTGACCCCGAATGTGCGTTATCGCTGCTCGCAACTGCTCAGTACGCTTGAGGCAGTGAGCCGCGGCGACGGCGTGAGTGTAGTGGCGCAGGCGTCCTTGCCGCAGACGCCGGACGCACGTTACCAGGTGCGCCCGCTGTCGCCACGGGTGGGCCGTGATATTGGCCTGGCGGTGCTGGACCAACGCCAGTCGACACCTGCGACCCTGGCGTTCATCCAACTGGCGCAGACGCTGAATTTCCAGCGGTGCTGACTCATCTGACCGCGAGGTACAGCGAGCTTATTTCGCACGCGCCATCTATCATTTGATCTATCTGATCAGCCCTTCGGGGCTTTTCCCATCCTGCGACAGGCCGTCTCTCCATGCCCCTGACCGTAAACGGCCCGCGAAAACGCGCCACCCGCTATTTGATTACCACCCTCAGTGGCCTGCTGCCCATCGCATTGGGCATGGTCATTCTGCACTGGCAAGCCGAACGCACCCTGCAACAAAGCACTGCGCAAACCGCCCGTGAAGCCGTGCGCCAGTTTGACCTGATGCTCGATAACACCACCCTCGCCGCCCAGGCCTTGCTGCCACTGGCCGGTCAGCCGTGCGACAACGGCGCGCAGCTGGCACTGCGTGAACAGGTCACGCGCCGGCCCTTTGTGCGCGCGACAACGTTGTCCTGGCAGAAGAACATCTATTGCAGCTCGCTGTTTGGCGATCACTACCAGTCGGCGGTCAACCCGGATGACTACGTGGACGGGAATCTGTGGTTGATGAATGGCAACCCGGTCACACCGGATACCGCGCTGCTGGTTAACCGGCTGGTCGAAGGCGACAAGGCCGCGTTCGCCTCGATTGATGGCTTTCACCTGGCCAACGTCTTGCGCCTGATCAGCCGTTACGCACACTTGGTGCTGCAAGTGGGCCCCAACTGGCTGGATGCCGACGGCAAGGTGCACAACACGCCCGTGCCGGTGTTCGAGGTGGCCCATCACCACCTGGCCTCAGAGCGCTATCACTACAGTGTCGACGCCGGCATGCCGGCCGGTGAAGTGTGGCGGTACATGGAAGCGCGCTATCCGGCACTGTTCAGCCTGCTGGTGTTTTTTGGCGTGCTGTCGGGCGTGCTTGCGCACTGGCTGCAAAAGCGCTCGTCTGCGCCCACCCATGAACTGCAACGCGCCTTGGGTGCCAACGAGTTCATTCCGTACTTTCAACCAGTGGTGCGCGGCGACACGCGTGAATGGGCCGGCTGTGAGGTGCTGATGCGTTGGCAGCACCCAAAAGAAGGCCTGGTGCGTCCCGACCTGTTTATCCCGTTGGCGGAGCATTCCGGCCTGATCGTGCCGATGACCCGCGCCTTGCTGCGCCAGACCGCCGCGCAGTTGGCCCCGCATGCCGCGCGTTTCAGTCCGGGCTTTCATATCGGCGTGAATATCACGGCACGCCACTGTGAGGATCTGGACCTGGTGGAAGATTGTCGAACGTTTCTCGCCGCGTTCGCCCCAGGCCAAGTGACGCTGGTGCTGGAGTTGACCGAACGTGAACTGATCAAGCCCACGGATATCACGCGTCAGCTGTTCGACGCCCTGCATCAACTGGGGGTGATGATTGCCATTGATGACTTTGGTACCGGGCACTCCAGCCTCGGTTACTTGCGCAACTTCAATGTCGATTACTTGAAAATCGATCAAAGCTTTGTGGCCATGATTGGCGCTGATGCACTTTCACGGCATATCCTCGACAGCATCATCGAACTGTCCGGCAAGCTGGACCTGGGCATCGTGGCCGAGGGCGTGGAAACAGCAGAGCAATGTGAATATCTGGCGGCGCACGGTGTGGATTTTCTGCAGGGTTACCTGTTTGGCCGACCACTCCCCGGTGAAGAGTTCATTAAGTCGCTGGCCAGCCGTTGAATAGCCACTCATTACCCTTGATGAAATAATCTTATTTAGGTAAACGACGTGATTTACTCGTGGGGCATTAACTACTACAATTTTTCCTGCCTGTGCTGAACTCGCAGAAAGGCCTCTTTCTTTGAGTCACTTTATAAGCGCTTGGCTTATAGCTTTGTCTGCAGTTGATATCAGCAAACTACATTATTGGAGTACAGATTTTGTCCAGACTCGCCGAATTTCGCGCAGCAGAAAAAGCCCTTCAAGAGCAGCTTGCCCAGCTGGAATCCCTGAAGAACGACGCCGGCCTGAAGAAAGAAATCGAATTCGAAGAAAAGCTGCAAGGCTTGATGAAACACTACGGCAAAGGCCTGCGCGACATCATCGCGATCCTTGACCCACACCCTGCCAAGGCCGGTGCTGCAACGTCCGCCGCCCCCAAACAGCGCCGCGCACGTGTGGTCAAGGTCTATCACAACCCGCACACCGGCGAGCTGATCGAGACCAAAGGCGGCAACCACCGCGGCCTCAAAGCCTGGAAAGAACAGTATGGCGCCGCTACTGTAGATTCCTGGCTTCGCGGCTGATCGCATTGCACTAACAAAAAGCCCCGCTGATGCGGGGCTTTTTTTGTTTAAGGATTCGAAAACGAACTTAACTAACATTTCATTTTGTTCAAATCCGATCAATCTGACACCTTCAAAGTTTCAGGCTGTCGCGTACCGATCCGACTTCGTTCTGGCTGGCCTCATAGGCTTGGGCTTGGCCGGCGTATGAAAAAACATAGGCTGTGTCGGTATCTACCGCGCCGACTAATGTTTGCGACAACACGTGTCGGCCATTCTCGGTAATCACGCAAGTTGTTTCCAACGCATCAAGACGGCTCAATGTGGTTGGGTGCATCTTGGTGCACACGCTTTGATAACCGCTGCCGGCAAAATCTTTCTGGATGGATTTACGCATTTCCAGCAACACGCCTTGAAGATTAACTTTATGACCCGCCTCGATCGGTGTGCCGGTCAACTCCATGACCATCAAGGTATTGCCATTTTCGTCGTTCTTGATCGCGCGCTGGCGAGACACGGCCTGGGGTTTTACCGGTGCTTCGCCGTCCGGCTCCACTTCCTCGACTTGCCAGCCACTGGGCCAGTGAATTTCCGGGTCCGCCGCCAGTACGAACGGGCTAACCAGCAGTAAACACAACGAGCTCAACAGCGATTTACGAAATTCGATCATTGCAAAAAACGCCCAAGGTTCAAGCGTCAAAGTTTGAGCCCGGCACCCGCTGGTCGCAAGCGCTGCGTGACCTTTTTCATTTGGCGCACTGGGCGGCCCTTGCGTATCATGGCTCGGCTGCATGGACGCTTGCCGCAAGCCAACGGACCGCGCCTATCATTTCAAGTCGCGTTTGCCCCATTTTTTTCTGGAGGGCCCATGAGCCTGCACGAACTGAACACTTTCCCGGGCGTCACTGCCCAGCCTGACACCGCCACCACGAACTTCGTGTTCAACCACACCATGCTGCGGGTCAAAGACATCACCAAGTCGCTGGATTTCTACACCCGCGTCCTGGGGTTTTCCCTGGTTGAAAAGCGCGACTTCCCGGAAGCCGAATTCAGCCTGTACTTCCTGGCCCTGGTGGACAAGGCTCAGATCCCGGCCGACGCCGCTGAACGCACCCAGTGGATGAAGTCGATCCCGGGCATCCTGGAACTGACCCACAACCACGGCACCGAAAACGATGCCGACTTCGCGTACCACAACGGCAACACCGACCCGCGTGGCTTTGGCCACATCTGCATTTCGGTGCCGGATATCGTCGCTGCGTGCGAACGCTTCGAAGCCCTGGGCTGTGACTTCCAGAAGCGCCTGACCGACGGCCGCATGAAAAGCCTGGCTTTCATCAAGGACCCGGATGCGTACTGGGTCGAGATTATTCAACCAGCACCGATGTAAAAGCCTCGCGCCATAAAAAAACCCCATGATCACTCATGGGGTTTTTCATTTCCGGGTCCGACTTTACGCAGGTGCGGACGTGCGGATCAGGTGATCGAACGCGCTCAGGGAAGCCTTGGCGCCCTCGCCTACCGCAATCACGATTTGCTTGTACGGTACGGTCGTTACGTCACCGGCGGCGAATACACCTGGCAGCGAGGTTTCACCACGCGCATCAACAATGATCTCGCCACGCGGGGTCAGCTCCACCGTGCCTTTGAGCCAGTCAGTGTTGGGCAACAAGCCGATCTGGACAAAGATGCCTTCCAGGTCGATGGTCTTGAACTCGCCACTGTCGCGGTCCTTGTACGCCAGGCCGGTGACTTTCTGGCCATCACCTTTGACCTCACTGGTCAGCGCACTGGTGATCACGTCAACGTTCGGCAGGCTGTAGAGCTTGCGCTGCAACACGGCGTCGGCGCGCAGCTTGCTGTCGAACTCGAGCAAGGTCACATGGCTGACGATACCCGCCAGGTCGATAGCCGCTTCAACCCCGGAGTTACCCCCGCCGATCACTGCCACGCGCTTGCCTTTGAACAGCGGACCATCGCAGTGCGGGCAGAAGCACACGCCCTTGGCTTTGTATTCCTGCTCGCCCGGCACACCCATTTCGCGCCAGCGGGCGCCCGTGGCCAGGATCACGGTCTTGGACTTGAGGGTCGCACCGCTTTCGAAGCGAATCTCGTGCAGGTCACCGGCGTTTTTTGCAGGGATCAAGCTGCTGGCACGCTGCAGGTTCATGATGTCCACGTCGTACTGACGCACGTGGGCTTCAAGCGCGCTGGCCAGTTTCGGCCCTTCGGTCTCCTGCACCGAGATAAAGTTCTCGATGGACATGGTGTCCAGCACTTGCCCGCCGAAGCGTTCAGCCGCCACACCGGTGCGGATGCCCTTACGTGCGGCGTAGATAGCGGCCGCCGAACCGGCTGGGCCACCGCCGACTACCAGGACATCAAAGGCGTCTTTGGCGCTGATTTTTTCTGCGGCTTTTTCGATACCGCTGGTGTCGAGCTTGGCGAGGATTTCTTCCAGGCCCATGCGGCCCTGACCGAAGTTCACGCCATTGAGGTACACGCTCGGTACCGCCATGATCTGGCGCTCATCGACTTCAGCCTGGAACAGCGCGCCGTCGATGGCGACGTGGCGGATGTTCGGGTTGAGCACGGCCATCAGGTTCAGTGCCTGGACCACGTCGGGGCAGTTCTGGCAGGACAGCGAGAAGTACGTCTCGAAGCTGAACTCGCCCTTGAGGGCGCGGATCTGTTCAATCACTTCGACACTGGCCTTCGAGGGGTGGCCGCCGACTTGCAGCAATGCCAACACCAAGGAGGTGAATTCATGGCCCATGGGGATGCCGGCGAAACGCAGGCTGATATCGGCACCCGGGCGGTTGATGGAGAACGACGGCTTGCGCGCATCATCGCCATCGGTTTTCAGAGTAATCAGCGTGGTGAGGCTGGTTACGTCTTGCAAAAGGGCAAGCATTTCCTGGGATTTCGCGCCGTCGTCGAGGGAGGCGACGATCTCGATCGGCTGGGTGACCCGTTCCAGGTATGACTTCAACTGAGCTTTAAGATTGGCGTCCAACATACGGGCGATTTCCTATTAATTCGGTTTATTGCAGACAAAAAAACGCCCGAGCGAATCTCGCCCGGGCGTTTTGAGGGCGGATGCAGCTTACTTAAGTGCGGAGTTCCGCCCTTGATACTTCACAGACTTAGATCTTGCCGACCAGGTCCAGGGATGGAGCCAACGTCGCTTCGCCTTCTTTCCACTTGGCTGGGCATACTTCGCCTGGGTGGGCAGCTACGTACTGAGCGGCCTTGATTTTGCGCAGCAGCTCGGAAGCGTCACGGCCAACACCACCGTCGTTCAGTTCAACGATCTTGATCTTGCCTTCTGGGTCGATCACGAAGGTACCGCGGTCTGCCAGGCCAGCTTCTTCGATCAGTACGTCGAAGTTGCGGGAGATGGTCAGAGTTGGGTCGCCGATCATGGTGTACTGGATTTTGCCGATGGCTGGCGAAGTGTTGTGCCAGGCAGCGTGGGCAAAGTGGGTGTCGGTGGAAACGCTGTAGATTTCGACGCCCAGTTTCTGGAATTCGGCGTAGTTGTCAGCCAGGTCTTCCAGCTCGGTTGGGCAAACGAAGGTGAAGTCGGCTGGGTAGAAGAACACGACAGACCATTTGCCTTTCAGGTCAGCGTCCGACACGTCTACGAAGTTGCCGTTTTTGTAAGCAGTTGCTTTGAACGGTTTTACTTGGCTGTTGATGATAGGCATCGTTGACTCTCCGTCAGGGGTTAAGAAGTTGATGAGGTGAATCCTACCCACTCTCTTGACCGTTGGCTCATTGGCAAACCTGATGCTGACGATTGGTTTTGCCTATCAGGTAACCGTATTAATAGAAGAAATCTCAAATCAACGGTTGGGTGGCCAAGGTCATGCCAAGAAAGGGCGTCGCTTCAACATAGCGCATGGCAGATTTCATGTCGTTCCAACCGACATAACTCATCAGCGACTTCAAGTCCCAGCCACTACGATGAGCCCAGGTGGCGAAACCTCGGCGCAGGGAGTGGCTGGTGTACTGATCGGCCGGAATGCCCGCGCGCTCCAGCGCCTGGCGCAGCAGCGGGATCACGCTGTTGGGGTGCAAGCCCTCCTCGCCCAGGTTGCCCCAGCGATCAATCCCGCGGAACACCGGGCCACGCACCAACGCCGAAGCACTGAGCCAGTCGCTGTAGGCCTGTACCGGGCACAGCCGCAGTAACGCTGGGGTCTGGTAGGTCTTGCCGAGGTTGTCGCGATCACTTTTGCTGCGTGGCAGGTACAGGCTGATGCCAGCGCCAGGCACTGCTTGCACGTGTTCGATGTCCAGGCGGCACAACTCGTCGCTGCGAAACCCTCTCCAGAAGCCCAGCAAAATCAGCGCAGTATCGCGCTTGGCGCGCAGCAAGCGAGGCGCGTGCTGGTCGCTGCTCGCCTGTCGCGCCTCTGCCTCCAGCGATGCAACCACCTGTTCGAGGTGCTTGAGTTGCAGCGGCTCGGCCTGCTTCTCCTGCGCCGGGTGCACCGCGCGAATGCCCTTGAGCACCTTGCGCACCACCGGCGCCTTGGTCGGGTCGGGAAACCCCTGGCTGCTGTGCCATTGCGCCAACGCCGAGAGCCGCAGCTTCAAGGTGTTTACCGCCAGCACGCCAGCATGCGCCACCAGGTAGCGCGCAATGCTGTCGCTGGTCGCCGGCAGGAAACCGCCCCAACTCACCTCGAAGTGCTCAATGGCCGCCCGGTAACTACGGCGAGTGTTATCGCGTGTGGCGGCGTTGAGGTATCGATCCAGTTCGCTCATGAAAGGCCTATTCGTACTGCTGCAGGGTGAATCCGCGCTAAAAACCGCTATGACACGGGATAATACGCCAATATCCCATCCGTTAAATCATGAATTTAAACGTGTTTTTATTTATGTTACAGTATGTATATACATACTCTGTACCACAGTACGAAATCGACGGAGACTCCATGGCTCGCGGCGGCATAAACAAAGCAGTAGTTCAAACGGCACGCTTGGCAATCCTTGCCCGCGGCGAAAACCCCAGCATCGACGCGGTGCGCATCGAGATGGGCAATACCGGCTCGAAAACCACGATTCATCGCTATTTGAAGGAATTGGACGATAGCGAAAGCCGGCTGACGATCACCGAAGCGCCAATCGATGACGAGCTCGGCGAACTGGTCGCACGGCTGGCTTTACGTTTGAAAGAGAAGGCTCAGGAACCTATCGACTTGGCCTTGGCGCAGTTCGAACAGCACAAAGCCTCCCTGCTCGCCCAGGTAGAGTCGCTGGAGGCGGCTCACGCCGAGCTCAAGCAACAATTTGATATCCAGGCCGCCGCCTTGGCAGAAGAAAGCGCCGCCCTGCAAACCGCCAGTACCAGCCTGCAGACCGAGCAAACCCGCAACGCCGGGCTCAGCCAGGCGTGCAGCGATTACGAGTTAAGGATTGCGGACAAGGACGAACAGATTCGATCACTGGAAGAAAAGCACCTGCACGCGCGGGAGGCGCTGGAGCATTACCGCACTGCAATCAAGGAGCAGCGCGAGCAGGAACAGCGACGCCACGAAGGCCAACTGCAACAAGTGCAGGCGGAACTGCGCCAGGCTCAGCAAAGCGCCATGGTGCGCCAGGACGAAATCACGCAGTTGCATCGCGACAATGAGCGGTTATTGATCGAACACCGCGTGACCATGAAGGAGCTGGCCGCGCTGCAAGCGCAATCCCGCAAAGACCAGGCCCTGCAGCAAAAGCTTGGCGAACAGGTAAACCTGATTGAAAGCGAACGCACCCTGCTTCAGGAACGCCTGCGGGTGGCGGTACTGGAGAGTCAATCGCGCCAGGAAGCGCTGACCGAACACCAGCTTGCCAACAAAACCCTGGAACTGGACCTTATCAAGGCCCAGGCCAGTATCGAGGCATTGCGCCTGGCGACCGCTGTTGCAACGGCGCCAGAGGCGACACCACAAGCCTGATCAGTCAGCCACAGGCGTGCGCATGGTGACGAACTCTTCCGCCGCCGTAGGGTGCACGCCGATGGTTTCATCGAAATGCTGCTTGGTCGCGCCCGCCTTGAGGGCGATCGCCAGGCCTTGCACGATCTCGCCGGCATCCGGGCCGACCATGTGGCAACCCAACACCTTGTCGGTGTCAGCGTCGACCACCAGCTTCATCAAGGTTTTTTCCTGGCAATCGGTCAGCGTCAGCTTCATGGGCCGGAAACGGCTTTCGAAAATCTGCACCTTGTGGCCGTTCTTTTTCGCTTCTTCTTCAGTCAGGCCGACAGTGCCGATGTTTGGCAGGCTGAACACCGCTGTCGGGATCATCGCGTAATCCACCGGGCGGTACTGCTCGGGCTTGAACAGACGACGCGCCACCGCCATGCCTTCAGCCAGGGCCACTGGCGTCAACTGCACGCGACCAATCACATCGCCGATCGCCAGGATCGACGACTCAGCGGTCTGGTACAGGTCATCCACCTCAACGAAGCCGCGCTCGTTCAGCTTGACGCCGGTATTTTCCAGGCCCAGGTTGTCCAGCATCGGGCGGCGGCCAGTGGCGTAGAACACGCAATCGGCCTCGAGCACGCGGCCGTCTTTCAAGGTGGCCTTGAGGCTGCCATCGGCTTGCTTGTCGATACGCTCGATGTCGGCGTTGAACTGCAGGTCGAGGCCGCGCTTGGTCAGCTCTTCCTTCAGATGGGTGCGCACTGAACCGTCGAAACCGCGCAGGAACAGATCGCCGCGATACAGCAGCGTGGTCTGCGCGCCCAGGCCATGGAAAATGCCCGCGAACTCAACGGCAATGTAGCCACCACCGACCACCAGCACACGCTTGGGGAGCGCCTTGAGGAAGAATGCCTCATTGGAACCAATAGCGTGTTCGCGCCCTGGAATCTCCGGAATCTGTGGCCAGCCACCGGTAGCGATCAGGATGTGCTTGGCGGTAAAGCGTTCGCCATTAATCTCTACCTGGTGCGGGTCCACCAGACGCGCATGCCCTTCATGCAAGGTCACGCCACTGTTGACCAGCAGGTTGCGATAAATGCCATTGAGGCGGTTGATTTCGCGATCCTTGTTGGCGATCAGGGTCGCCCAATCAAAGTCAGCTTCACCCAATGACCAGCCGAAACCGCTCGCTTGCTCGAAGTCTTCGGCGAAATGCGCCCCGTACACCAACAGTTTTTTCGGTACGCAACCGACGTTAACGCACGTGCCGCCCAGGTAGCGGCTTTCCGCCACGGCCACCTTGGCGCCAAAGCCAGCGGCAAAACGCGCCGCGCGAACACCGCCAGAACCGGCGCCAATTACATACAGGTCAAAATCGTAGGCCATTTCACTCTCCTCGGCAGGTCATCAGCATACCGATTTAGATGGGGCTGAAAAACGAAAAAGCCACCCGAGGGTGGCTTTCTCTTAAAACACTCAGCAAGCGTGAATCAGTAAGCCTTGCCAGTCTTGTAGAAATGCTCGTAGCAGAAGTTGGTCGCCTCGATGTAGCCTTCAGCGCCACCGCAGTCGAAACGCTGACCTTTGAACTTGTAGGCAATCACGCAACCGTCTTTGGCTTGCTTCAACAGCGCGTCGGTGATCTGGATCTCGCCACCCTTGCCCGGCTCGGTTTCTTCGATCAGCTTGAAGATGTCCGGGGTGAGGATGTAACGACCAATGATCGCGAGGTTCGACGGCGCGTCTTCTGGCGCTGGCTTCTCGACCATGTCGCGTACGCGGATCAGGCCATCACCAATGTCGTCACCGGCGATCACGCCGTACTTGTTGGTTTCGGCCGGATTGACTTCCATCACCGCAACGATGGTGCAACGGTACTTCTGGTACAGCTTGACCATTTGGGTCAGTACGCCGTCGCCTTCCAGGTTGACGCACAGGTCGTCCGCCAGTACCACGGCAAACGGTTCGTCACCGATCAGCGGGCGGCCGGTGAGGATCGCGTGGCCGAGGCCTTTCATCTGGGTTTGACGGGTGTAGGAGAACGAGCACTCGTCGAGCAATTTGCGGATACCGACCAGGTATTTTTCCTTGTCGGTGCCCTTGATCTGGTTTTCCAGCTCGTAGCTGATGTCGAAGTGGTCTTCGAGTGCGCGCTTACCACGGCCGGTGACGATGGAGATTTCGTTCAGACCGGCATCCAATGCCTCTTCGACGCCGTACTGAATCAGTGGCTTGTTCACCACCGGCAGCATCTCTTTGGGCATGGCTTTGGTCGCTGGCAAGAAGCGAGTGCCGTAACCGGCTGCTGGGAACAAGCATTTCTTGATCATATGAGTCCTTACAAAGGGCTGTGCGTACGGAATTCGGCGCAGTCTAATGAGGCCGCAGTCACCTTACAATGGGTCCTGCTGGCGTTGCGATGTCATCATAGAGAAAAAATGTCGGCGTAAGTTCCGCTGATCCTGCCAAGAGCTTGCCCAGCGGTTCGGCAAAACATGCCATCCCCCAATGATTAAAAGGGGTATAACTGTTTTAGCACGCTTTGCCGCGCGTCACACTGACCTGCAACAACTTGCGCTTTCCCCCGGCATTTGGCGCTATCATGACGCGCTTGAACCAGACCACGAGATTGTTAATAGATGTCAGAACCAAAAGGCGTAAACGGCTACCTGATCACACAGCGAGCAGACGGCTGGCACTTGATCAACTTTCACGGTGACAGCGTTGCCGGGGTATTTCCGACTGAAAGCCAGGCTATCGCGGTAGCCGAAGTGTTTGTGGACGAAGCCGGCCACGCATCGAGCAAAAGACCCAAAGGCAAGTAAGCCACGGCGACTTGCGCAAAAAGCCCCGATTGACGGGGCTTTTTTGTGTTTGTCTGTACCTAGGTGGCAGTTCGCTATAATCTGCTGCGAACGCCCCACGACAGTGTCAGCGCTCCATCCAACACCCTCGACGACGACTCAACTCATGAACAAGATTCTGGCACTGACTGCAACCCTGGCGCTGATGAGCGGCTGCACCACCACCTCCGACACCTTCCTGAAAAATGGCGAGCAAGGCCTGACCATCGACTGCTCGGGCGAAGCCAACTCGTGGGCCAGCTGCTACGAGAAAGCCGACGCCTCCTGCGCGGGCACCGGCTACCGTATCGTCGGCACCGAAGGCACGCCCTCGCTCAAGGAAGACGACAAGACCCTGGGCAAAGACGTAGGCAACTTCAAGAGCCGAAGCGTAGTGGTCGTGTGCAAATAGCCAGACGGCTACAGGTGAATTTCGGCGAACTTGATGCCCAGCCCGCGCAGAAGCTCGATGAGGTCATCCAGACGCGCGAATGACTCGACTTCATCCTGCTCGTCCACCAGAAAAAAACTGCGCCCGCCGCTTTTTTTGAAAAACACGATCCACTCGCCAAGATCGGCAGGGTTCTGAATGACATGGGTGGCCGAAATTTGACCCTCGGCTTGGTGGGCTTTGACGTGTTCACGCTTCATGACGGTTCCCAGAAAAAGACAAATGCCACGCAATCGTTAGGGTTGCGCGGCATTTTTTGCATTGAATACCCGACAGTTTAACGGATGCCTTGCCCGATCAACACGCTCATCATGGCTCCATTTTTATAGTTATAAGCTAGATCACAAGCGCATAAGCTTATAAATGGTAGGGAAATGGACCTCTCGCCACAACACCCAAACGCACGGCAAAAAAAAGCCTGACGCTGCACTGCAGCGTCAGGCTTTTTTATCGGATTCAAGCGCCAATGAGCCTGGGGCTCAGCCGGAGATGCAATCCTCTGCGGCTTTCTTCACATCACCAGGTCGAATGGGCACGTTCGACATGCTTTCATAAAGTTTGATGCTGCTGCCGCTGGAGCGTTCTTCAATCTCGAAGATCGCCGACGGATCAGCCGAGAATTTCTGCGGCACAATCACCTGTACACCGTCCTTGTGCGGTTCGATCTGCGGCGGTCTGCGGGTGGCGGCGAGCTTGCGCACGACACACGCGGCATATTCCGGCGGCTTTTTACCTGAAATAACCACCAATGTTGGCGGGGTCTGCTTGATATCTGCAACCGAAGCACACCCACCTAAGGCCAGGGCCAGAACCAACACACTCCACTTCATACTTAAACCTCCGATAAAGATCCTACGACAGCGTAGAGAGTAGATTTCTCCCGCCAATGTAGGATTTATCTCTAAAAACTCGGGAAATAACTGTTTTAAATTGTCGAAGTCGTCGACGACGATCCGATAATAAACGCGCTGGGGCTGATAAACTCTATCTTAACCTACGTATCATTCTGATTTTTCAGAAAAAGCCCTTCTGGAGACACCCCATGAAATTCATCCACCAGCGCGAGCACCTCAACGAGGGCGACATCGTTGTCATCGAATGCTCACAAACGTGCAACATTCGCCTGATGAGCGACGCCAATTTTCGCAGCTTCAAGAACGGTGGCCGTCACACCTATCACGGCGGCGCGTTCGACAAATTCCCGGCAAAAATCACCGCACCCAGCACCGGTTTCTGGAACATCACCCTGGATGTAGTGACACGCCGCGCCATCAGCGTCACGCGTAAGCCAGCGTTGTCTCACAAGATTCGCATCGTTCGCCGCACCAGTACCAAACTGAGCTGACCCGAACACTCGACAGGAAAACACTGTGACTACCACAACCAAATACGTCATCAAGTACAAACTCAACGGCGAACGTCGCTTTGAGTTCGCGCAATTGCACACCAACAGTGTCGAAGAAGCCCAGCAGGCGCTGGCGAAAATCCACGATGCCAGTGACGAAATCACCGACATCACCGTGAGCAAGGCGCTGTAAGCGATGTCCGGCCCTACGGCGGATCTGTTCGCCGACGATGCGCTGCAACAACCGGCCGGGCGCGAGCAGATCGGCGAAGAGTCTTACGTGCTGAGGGGCTATGCCCTGCCCTGGATTGATCGCTTGCTACCTGAACTGCGGCGCGTATTGGCTCAATCACCGTTCCGGCAGATGGTCACACCCGGTGGATTTACCATGTCGGCGGCCCTGAGCAGTTGCGGCGCACTGGGCTGGACCACCGACAGCTCCGGCTATCGATACAGCCCGGTTGATCCGCGCAGCCGCCAACCCTGGCCGGCGATGCCGGACGCTTTGCGCGAGCTTGCCAAGCTTGCAGCCGCAGAGGCCGGCTTCAATGACTTCTCCCCGGATGCCTGCCTGATCAACCGTTATGTGCCCGGGGCTAAAATGTCCCTGCACCAGGATAAAAATGAACGTTGCTATCGCGCCCCGGTGGTGTCCGTGTCCCTCGGGCTGCCCGCCATTTTCCTGTTCGGCGGGCATGAGCGTGGCAACCGCACGCAGAAAATCTCGTTGTTTCACGGCGATGTCGTGGTCTGGGGTGGCGTCGATCGGTTACGTTTTCATGGGGTGATGCCGATCAAGGAAGGCGTGCATCCGGTGATGGGCCCGCAACGAATCAACCTGACGTTTCGCACGGCCGGTTGATTTGACCGCAAGCTTCGGAGTGTCGAGCGCAACCTGCGCGGTTAATCTGCCCGTGACCCGTCAAGAGTGCAGGCCATGAACAACCAACAAGACCCTCGCTGGGCCGCCATCGTCGCCCGCGACGCCAAGGCTGACGCGCTGTTTGTCTACGGCGTAAAAACCACCGGCGTTTATTGCCGCCCCAGCAGCGCCTCGCGCTTGCCACGGCCGGAGAACGTCGAATTTTTTGACACCCCTGCGCAGGCCGAAGCGGCGGGTTATAGGCCGAGTAAACGCGCCGCGGGCGACCAGACCCAATTGGCCGCGCACCACGCGCAGATAGTCGCCGACGCGTGCCGGCATATAGAACAGGCCGAAACCCCGCCCAGCCTGGACGTACTTGCGCGCCTGGCCGGGTTGAGTTCGTTCCATTTTCATCGCGTCTTCAAAGCCATCACCGGCCTGACGCCCAAGGGCTACGCCAGCGCCCTTCGCTCGCGCAAAGTGCGTGTTGGCCTCAAGGGCGAGCATTCCGTGACGGACGCGGTGTACGACGCAGGCTTTAACTCAAACAGCCGCTTTTATGAGTCCGCCGATCAGTTACTCGGCATGAAACCCAGCGATTACAAGGCCGGTGGCACTAACAGCGAGATCCATTTTGCCGTGGGTCAGTGCTCGCTGGGGGCCATTCTGGTGGCGCAGAGCCAACGGGGCGTGTGTGCGATTTTGCTGGGGGACGATCCGGACACGCTGGTGCGCGACCTGCAGGATCAATTTCCCAAGGCCGAGTTGGTGGGTGCGGATCGGCATTTCGAACAATTGATCGCCCAGGTCGTGGGCTTCGTCGAAGCACCGGCGCTGGGCCTGGATTTGCCCCTGGACTTGCGCGGAACCGCCTTTCAGGAGCGCGTGTGGCGGGCACTGCGCGACATTCCGGTGGGCAGCACGGCCAGCTACGCGCAGATCGCCCAGCGCATCGGCGCGCCCACATCCTTTCGTGCGGTGGCCCAGGCCTGTGGCGCCAATCACCTGGCTGTGGCGATCCCCTGCCATCGCGTCGTACGCAGCAATGGCGAGCTCTCCGGGTACCGTTGGGGCGTTGAGCGCAAGCGGCAGCTGCTGGAACGGGAAAGTCAGTAAAGACTCAGCGCACAAATCAGCGCCACACCGGTCCGATTTTTTACGCTGCAGGCTAGGCCTCATCCGCATTACGTGTGCGCACGTTGAGCCTGGCCACCCGAAATTGCTTGCACTGCCCTCTTCTTTTAAAGCGTCAGTGTGCGCTTACAAGGCCTTGCGTTTACGGAACTGCGCAACCTTATGCCGGTTGCCGCACAGCGCCATGCTGCACCAACGGCGCTTGTGCGCTTTGGTCCGGTCATAAAACCACAGAACACATTCCGGATGCTCGCAGCGGCGAATCAAGCTGAAATCGCCGGCCACCAATAACTGAGCCGCTGCTTCGGCAATCGGCGACAAAAACTGCTCCGCCGTCTGTTGCTTGCGCTGGCGCTCCAGTTGAGGCTGCCCGGACGCAGGCCAGACCAACTGCGGATAGCTGACCGCCTTGCGTAAAAAACTGTTGAGCGCCGCCGGATTGCCCGTCTCACCGCTCTTGCGCGCGGCCACCAGTTCACGGATCACCTCGCGCAGTTGGCGTGCAGCCCCCAGCAAAGCACCTTCTTCGAACGTGGGAATGCTCGCTTGCGCTACCCACTCCAGGCGCACCAGCCAATGCGCAACGTCGGCGTCGGTGTGCCAAAAATCCACCGGCTGGCCATCGATATTCGCCAGGGTATTGAGCATGTCCAGCACCGGCTCATCGGCCAGTACATAGGGTTGTGATAGTGGGGCATGGGGCGTAAGGGTGGCCATGGCTTGTCCTCTTGAGCACCGCGCAATCGTAACCGCTATTTTTGGATCTGGATAGTTACACTCCCAAAAACAGATAACCTCAATAACTGGTTTGACAGGTTACATATTTGGGCGCAGCCTCTAAATCAGTAACCCGTATTACCGACCAATCCAGTTACAAAGGTGTCCTCATCATGTCTATCGCAACCCCCGTCGTTCGCTACCACCACGTTGATGTCGATGGTGTGCGCATGTTCTACCGTGAAGCCGGCGATCCTTCGGCTCCGGTCATGTTGCTGCTGCACGGGTTCCCCAGCTCGTCGCATATGTACCGCAACCTCATCCCGCTGCTCGCCACGCGCTTTCGGGTCATCGCGCCCGATTTGCCAGGGTTCGGCTTCACCGAGGTGCCCGTCGAGCGCGATTACCAGTACAGCTTCGATAACCTGGCGATCAGTGTCGGGCATTTCGTCGATGCGCTGAAACTGAGCCGCTACGCCCTGTACGTTTTTGATTACGGTGCACCCGTGGGCCTGCGCCTGGCGGTGGCGCATCCGGAACGGGTCAGCGCGCTGGTCTCGCAAAACGGCAACGCGTATCTGGAAGGGCTGGGCGATGCCTGGGCGCCGATTCGCGCCTACTGGGCGGACGCGAGCGCAGCCAATCGCGAGGTGATCCGCAACGCGGTCATCAGCCTGGAAGGCACGCGCTACCAGTACTTGCATGGGGTGAGTCAGCCGGAGTTGGTCGCACCGGAGTCCTACATGCTGGACGTGCTGTTGATGCAACGCCCGGGCAACGACGAAATCCAGCTGGACCTGTTTCTCGACTACCGCAATAACCTCACGCTGTACCCGGCGTTCCAGGCATTTTTCAAAGCCAGCCAGGTGCCGACGCTGGTGATCTGGGGTCAGAACGATCCGTTTTTTATCCCGCCTGGCGCCCATGCCTACAAGGGCGACAACGCCAACGCGGTGGTTGAACTGCTGGACACCGGCCACTTCGCTCTGGAAACTCATGCGGCCCATATTGCCGAGCGTATTCACGCGGTGCTGGGGCATGCCATCGACTGATGGCGCGGCACGAAACCCTGCTCTCGTCCAGTGAATAATACGCACTGGCCGGGTGCCAATGGCCCTGTTAAAACAGCGCAAAGTCCTACTCACGCTGGAGACGCATCCCATGAGCACCTGGCCAGACTCGCGAATCATCGACCTGCTGGGCATTCAACTGCCCATCATCCAGGCCCCTATGGCCGGTGCCACGACCACCGCCATGGTGATTGCCGCCAATCAAGCGGGTGCGCTGGGCTCGATGCCCGCCGCAGCGCTGACCATCGAGCAACTGCGCGAAGCCTTGAGCACGATCCGCCAGGCAAGTACGCGCCCCATCAACGTGAATTTCTTCTGCCATCAACCGCCCGACGCCGATGAGGCCGGCGACCGTCGCTGGAAGGACCTGTTGCAACCCTACTACCACGAACTGGGCGCCGATTTTGATGCGCCAACACCCGTTTCCAACCGCGCGCCGTTTAACGAGGCCGCCTGCCAGGTGGTCGAGGCGTTCCGCCCCGAGGTGGTGAGTTTTCACTTTGGCCTGCCGGAAAAAACCTTGCTCGACCGGGTAAAAGCCACCGGCGCCAAAGTGCTGTCATCCGCCACCACCGTGGAAGAAGCGGTCTGGCTGGAACAGCATGGCTGCGACGCAATCATTGCGATGGGCATTGAGGCCGGCGGGCATCGTGGCTTGTTTCTCAGCGACGACCTCAATACCCAGATCGGCTTGATGGCGCTGGTACCGCAGATCGTCGACGCCGTCAGCGTGCCCGTGATTGCGGCCGGCGGTATTGCTGATGCGCGCGGCATCGTCGCGGCCTTTGCTCTGGGCGCATCAGCCGTACAAATCGGCACCGCCTACCTGTTTACGCCCGAAGCCAACGTCAGCGCCTCCCACGCCTCTGCGCTGCGTCGTGCCCAGGCCAGCGAAACCGCGCTGACCAACCTGTTCACCGGCCGCCCGGCGCGAGGCATCGTCAACCGCGTGATGCGTGAACTGGGCGCGATCAATCCGGCGGCGCCTGCCTTCCCCACGTCCGGTGGTGCCCTGATGCCGCTCAAGGCCAAGGACGAGGCGGGTTTCAGCAACCTGTGGTCGGGCCAGGCATTGCGCCTGTGCAAAGATGCATCCACTTATGACCTGACTCGCGAGCTGGCCGCGCAGGCGCTGGCAAAGCTCAAGCAGAACTGACGTCAAGGGCAACTTTGCGCTGTACCGGCGATTGCCAACCGCTATATATTCCCCTACATAGCGGTAAAGCCTTCTATCTATAACGAGCCGTACACCCTCAAAGGAGCTGCTTCATGATGATCCGCGCCTCACGCCTGGCCCCCACAGCCCTCGCCACCCTGATCGCCGCCTTTGCCCTGGGCTCGGCGCAGGCCGACGAAGTGCAGGTGGCCGTGGCCGCCAACTTCACCGCGCCGATCCAGGCAATCGCCGCCGACTTCGAGAAAGACACCGGCCACAAACTCGTTGCGGCCTATGGCGCCACCGGCCAGTTCTATACGCAGATCAAGAACGGCGCGCCGTTCGAAGTGTTCCTCAGCGCAGACGACACCACCCCCAAAAAGCTCGATGACGAAGGCGCGACCGTCAAAGGCTCGCGCTTTACCTACGCGGTCGGCACCCTGGCGCTGTGGTCGGCCAAGCCAGGCTACGTCGATGCCAAAGGCGAGGTGCTGAAGAAAAACCAGTACCAGCACTTGTCCATCGCCGACCCCAAAACTGCACCTTACGGCCTCGCCGCCACCCAAGTGCTGGCCAGGGAAGGTCTGAGCGAGCAGGTCGCAGACAAGCTGGTCACCGGGCAGAACATCACCCAAGCCTTCCAGTTCGTCTCTACCGGCAATGCTGAACTGGGCTTCGTCGCCCTGTCGCAGATCTACAAGGACGGCAAAGTCACCCGCGGTTCGGCGTGGATTGTGCCGGCCTCGCTGCACGATCCAATCAAGCAAGACGCGGTGATCCTCACCAAAGGCAAGGACAGTGCCGCAGCCAAAGCCCTGGTCGACTACCTCAAAGGCCCGAAAGCCGCTGCGGTGATCAAGTCCTACGGTTACGAGCTGGGCCAGTAAATGCCGCTGTCGAGTGCCGATTTTTCCGCGATCTGGTTGACCCTCAAACTGGCGTCACTGACCACTGTGATCCTGCTGGTCATCGGCACTCCGATTGCGCTGTGGCTGTCGCGCACCCGTTCCTGGTGGCGCGGCCCCATCGGCGCAATCGTTGCCCTGCCGTTGGTATTGCCGCCGACGGTCATCGGGTTTTACCTGCTGTTGACCATGGGGCCCAATGGCTATTTCGGCCAATTCACCCAATGGCTGGGCCTGGGCACCCTGACCTTCAGCTTCACCGGGCTGGTACTGGGTTCGGTGATCTACTCCATGCCGTTTGTGGTGCAGCCGTTGCAAAACGCCTTCGGCGCCATCGGTACACGCCCCCTGGAAGTGGCCGCAACCTTGCGCGCCAACCCGTGGGACACCTTTTTCACGGTGATCCTGCCCCTGGCCCGCCCGGGGTTTATCACCGCGTCGATTCTCGGCTTTGCGCACACCGTCGGTGAGTTCGGCGTGGTGCTGATGATCGGCGGCAATATCCCCAACAAAACACGCGTGGTCTCGGTGCAGATCTACGACCACGTCGAAGCCATGGAATACGCCCAGGCGCACTGGCTGGCCGGCTCCATGGTGGTGTTCGCCTTCCTCGTATTGCTGGCGCTTTACTCCAGCCGTAAAACCAAGATGGGCTGGAGCTGATCGCGATGATTGAGGTACGCCTGCAACTGAATTACCCAGGCTTTGCGCTGAAGGTGGACTTGAAATTGCCCGGCCGTGGCGTCACCGCTTTGTACGGGCATTCCGGCTCGGGCAAGACCACCTGCCTGCGCTGTATCGCCGGGCTGGAGCGTGCCGAAGACGGCTTAGTGCAGATCAACGATCAAGTCTGGCAAGACAGCCGCAACGGGCTGTTTGTGCCGCCGCACAAACGCGCATTGGGCTATGTGTTTCAGGAGGCGAGCCTGTTTCCCCACCTGTCGGTGCGGGCCAACCTGGAATTCGGCTTCAAGCGTATTGCTCGTCAGCAGCGGCGCGTGGACATGGCTCACGCCACCGAACTGCTGGGCATTGCCCATTTGCTCGACCGCCACCCGCAGCATTTATCCGGGGGTGAACGCCAACGCATCGGCATCGCCCGCGCGCTGCTCACCAGTCCCCAATTGCTGTTGATGGATGAACCCTTGGCGGCGCTGGACAGCAAACGCAAAAGTGAAATTTTGCCGTACCTCGAACGCCTGCACGACGAGCTCGATATCCCCGTGCTGTACGTCAGCCATGCCCAGGACGAAGTGGCGCGGCTGGCCGATCACATCGTGTTACTCAGTGACGGCCAGGCGCTGGCCAGCGGCCCCATCGGTGAAACCCTGGCGCGGCTCGATTTGCCCATGGCCCTGGGTGACGATGCCGGGGTAGTGATCAATGGCAGCGTCAGTGCCTACGACGCGCACTATCACCTGCTGACGCTGCAATTGCCCGACAGTGCGTTATCGATGCGCGTTGCCCATGCGCCGTTGGCGCTGGGCAAACAGCTGCGCATCAAAGTGCAGGCACGCGATGTCAGCCTCAGCCTGCAGGCGCAGGAACCCAGCAGTATCCTCAATCGCTTGCCGGTGACGGTGACCGGGGAGATCTGTGCCGACAACAACGCCCATGTGCTGGTGCGCCTCGACGCCGGCGGCACGCCGTTGCTGGCGCGCATCACACGGTTTTCACGCGACCAGTTGCAGCTGCATCCCGGCCAGGCGCTGTGGGCGCAAATCAAGGCGGTAGCGGTGCTGGCTTAAGAATTTGGCACGAGCGCAAAACCCTGCGGTCAATCAGACATACCGGCCTGATTACTGCCAAGGAATTTGCACCATGCCCGACTCCGCGTTGCTTGCCGACCTGCCCCGCGACCTGCATTACGTTGACGACACCCAACCGGGTATCCGCCGCAAGAAGCTGCGCGGCAAGTTTCAGTATTTCGACGTCAACGGTGAGCGCATCACCGATGCCGACGAAATCAAACGCCTGAACTCATTGGCTGTGCCACCCGCCTACACCGACGTGTGGATCTGCGCCGACCCGCGCGGCCATTTGCAAGCCACCGGCCGAGATGCCCGTGGCCGCAAGCAATACCGCTACCACCCGCGTTGGCGTGAGGTGCGCGACACCGACAAATATTCGCGCCTGCAACAGTTCGGCAATGCCCTGCCGAAACTGCGCGCGCAACTGGAAGCACAAATCGCCGCGCCCGGTTTCACCCGCGAAAAAGTCCTGGCCACCGTGGTGATGCTGCTCGATGCCACGCTGATTCGAGTGGGCAACACCCAGTACGCGCGGGACAACAAATCCTACGGCCTGACCACGCTGCGCACCCGCCATGTCGACATCAAGGGCAGCGAGATACTGTTCCAGTTTCGCGGCAAGAGTGGCGTCGAGCACCAGGTCAGCGTCAAGGACCGGCGCCTGGCCACGGTGGTCAAGCGTTGCCTGGAATTGCCAGGGCAAAATCTGTTTCAGTACCTGGATGAGGACGGTGAACGGCATACCGTCAGCTCCCATGACGTCAACGCCTACCTGCACAGCCTCACCGGCGCCGACTTCACTGCCAAGGACTACCGCACCTGGGCCGGCACCGCCCTGGCCTTGGCCGTATTGCGCGAACTGGAGTGGCAACCGGAATCGGACGCCAAGCGGCATGTGGTCGCCATGGTCAAGGACGTTGCCAAGCAACTGGGCAATACCCCGGCGGTGTGCCGCAAGTGCTATATCCACCCCGCCGTGCTGGAGCATTTCAGCCTGGGCGAATTGTCCAAGCTGCCCAAGCCCCGAGTGCGCAAGGGCCTGAAAGCCGAAGAAGTTGCGCTGGCAATGTTCCTTGAGCAATTGGCCGCGGACTTGCCGAAAAACGCCAAGGTGGGTTAGCCTTTGCGCCTCTTCTGACTCACGGGATGCACGCCGACGTGAACAACTAAGCCTTCCAAAATGTACCTGCAACGAGCCGCTTGGCGCGCTTGTTGGCCTGTCCGACATTTTTTTGGAGGTGCTGATGACTGACGTCAAACGGCCGCCCGTACTCGTTTCATTGCAACACCTGTCCTTGCAGTTCGCCGATGGCGAAACCCTGCTGAACAACCTCAACCTGTCGATTGATCACGCGCCCACCGGGATTGTCGGGCGTAATGGCCGGGGCAAAAGCCTGCTCGCCAAGCTGCTTGCCGGGCTGCTGGCGCCCACTGGCGGCACGTTGAAAAGCTCGGCCAGCGTGGCATATGTGCCGCAGGCGCTGGCCGTCCAACCGGGCGAAACCGTCGCCGACATCACCGGCACCGCCCAGGTGTTGGCCGCCCTTGAGCGGCTGGCCCGCGGTGAGGCGCGCGCGGATGATCTCGCGCTGATCGATGATCGTTGGGACCTTGCCGAACGCCTGCGCACCGCGCTGGGTGCAGCCGGGTTGCAGCAACTCGACGCTGCCACGCCAGCCGATCAACTCAGTGGCGGCCAGCTGGCCAGGGTTGCAGTGATCGGCGCGCTTTTGGCCACGCCGCAGTTGCTGATTCTCGATGAGCCAACCAACCACCTCGACAGCGCCGGCCGTGACTGGCTGCTGCGCACGCTGGCAGCCTGGTCCGGCGGCCTGGTAGTGGTCAGCCATGACCGACAACTGCTCAATGCGATGGCGCGCATCATCGAGCTGTCGCCGCTTGGCGCGCAGGTGTATGGCGGCAACTACGATGCCTATCGCTTGCAACGCGACAGCGAACAGCACGCGGCCATGGCCGCCCTGGAACACGCCCGCCTGGCGCGCAGCCGCGAACGCAAACGTCTGCAGAAGGATCATGACAACCTGCAGCGCAACGCCGCCCGCGCACGTAAACACGCAGAAACCGCCAACGTCACCGGGTTTACCAAAGCCCGCTGGAAAGGCGCCGCCAAGGAAATCGTCAGCAGCGTGCGCAGCGCGCATCACGCGTACAAACACGAGCTCGATGCGCAGGTACGCCAAGCCCATGAGCGTGTGGAGGATCACTCGCCCACGCTGCTGGCCCTGCCCGGTTCAGCAGTGCCCAATGGCCGACAGGTTCTGAGCGTGGAAAACGCTCAACTGCCCTGGCTTGATCCGCAGCAAGCCTGCAGCTTCGTCACGCTCAACCTGGCGGGCCCGGTGCGCATGGCCGTGCGCGGGCCGAACGGTTGCGGCAAATCCACGTTGCTCAAGGTGCTTGCGGGCCAATGGCCGGTGGTCAGTGGCGAATGCGCCGTGCATGTGGCCAGTGCCTATCTCGACCAGCACCTGACGCTGCTGGATGGCAACCGTAGCATTGTCGAACAGCTCAACCTGCTCGACACCCCGCTGGCCGAAGCCGAGTTGCGCACGCGTTTGGCGTTGCTGCAACTGGATGCCCTGCGGGTGACTCAACCCACCCGCCAGTTGAGCGGCGGCGAACGCCTGAAGGCCGCGATGGCGATTGCCTTGTGGCGCGAGGTACCGGCGCAACTGCTGTTGCTGGACGAGCCGACTAACCACCTGGACCTTGAATCCGTGCTGGCCTTTGAACAGGCGTTGCAGGGTTTTACCGGGGCGATGGTGGTGGTCTCCCATGACGAGACGTTTGTGCAGGCCGTCAGGCCGACGCATTTTTTGACCTGGCAGCGTCAGGGCTGGCGGCTGGAGTGTGTCTGAGGTCATTGCGCGCGCAACCAAAGCGTCCTACGGTAGTGGCCGAATAATCTCACCGAGGAACCTGGGGCCATGCTGCCTTCATCGCGCAAACCCTACGCCAACGCCGCACTCGCCCACCGTCAACGTTGGCGCGGGCGGGTTGGCTTGATGCTGGTGGCCAGCCTTTCCGTGCTGGCCGGCATGACCGATGCGATAGGCTTTATGGCCAGCGGCGATTTTGTTTCGTTCATGAGCGGTAACACCACTCGCCTGGCCGTGGCGATCAGCGCGGGCGACTTGGGTCTTACCGGGCGCTTGTTGTTGCTGGTCGCAACCTTTGTCGTCGGCAACGCCCTGGGCGTGGTGATCAGCCGCCTCAGCCGCCGGCACGCGCTGCCCTTGCTGCTGTGCATTGCGGCCTTGCTGTGCGGCGCCGCCGTGTGGCCCTTCGACGACACCTTGCCCGCGCTGCTGGCAGCGATTGTGGCGATGGGTATGCTCAACGCCGCAGTGGAAGAGGTAAACGGTTTGCCGGTGGGCCTGACTTATGTGACAGGCGCCCTCTCGCGCTTCGGGCGCGGGCTGGGCCGCTGGGTGCTGGGAGAACGGCGCAATGGCTGGAGGGTGCAACTGATTCCGTGGGGCGGCATGTTTGTGGGCGCGGTGATCGGCGCGGTGCTGGAGCACCAGCTCGGCCTGAAGGCGCTGCTGGTCAGTGGCGCGTTCGCCGCGTTGCTGGGCGTAGTGTCGCTGAAGATTCCGCGGCGCTGGCACTTGGGTTACATGCCACGCTAAGAGAAAAGAGGCCCGCTCGACGTTGCGGCCTCGACGTCCGTGTACTGGTAAAGAGCCATCACGTCGAGCGAGCGGGGGAATGATAAGCCAATGTCCGTCGGCTGTCCCGCCGGGCTTTTCCGAATATCACTTAGGCAAAGGATTACAGGCAGGTCGCGAGCGCGGCCAGTCGGCGCTTGGCGGGCATCGTGTCGGCGACGGCAAAGTAATTGACGGTAGAGCCGGCGCCGGCGCTGCGCACGTCGACAAAATAATCGCCGCCGGTGGTGTAGACGGTAAAACCGCCTGCTTCGATCGGCTCCTTGAAGCCTCCGGCGTCAACGCCAAATACCGCCTCGTCCTGCCAGCCGAACTGAATGCATTGGGCAACCACCAACGGCGTCTTGTCCGAAGCCAGCGTTTTGTACGGCACGCCGGTGCGCGCATTGTTCATTTTCGAGCCCGCGCAACCGGACAGTACTGCCAGTGCCAATGCGCCAATTACCAGCTTTCGCATGCCATCGCCTCCTTGGAAAAAAACGCGACTCTACCATTAGCAGGCGACACTCAAGGATTATTACGTCACGCTGTCGCCTACTTATGCCCCCGCTTGCCCCTGGAAACCCGATGACGCCCAACGCCGAACGCTATAACCCTTCCACCGACTACGCCGACAAGCTGATCAGCCGCATCGGCCAGACGCCGACGTGGATCGCCAAGCGCATCGGCGTCACCGACAAGCGCATCCGCTACATCCTCGATGGCGAACGCACGGTAAAGGGTGAAAGCACGCCGATCCAGATGACCTACACCGAGCAGTTCGCCCTGGAATGCCTGGCGGCGGAGGCCAAAGCCAAGAAGCCGCCTAAACCTGCGGCCGGATGAATTTAGTTTCACTGTGAAGGGTGCTCGCGCTGCCTATAGTTGGCAGGCTCATTTTTAAGAAGTCTCACTTCTGCCCGCCCTCCCGCGGGCTTTTTTTTGCCTGGGTGTTGGTGGATGACCTCCAGCTACTTACCCGCGCATCAAAACCACCAACGAAACAAATAAAACAGCCCCATGCTCAACAGCACCGTGATCAACACGCTGCGCGTCCAGAACATCAACGCCACCGCGCAGATCCCCGCCAGCAGGTAAGGATTGGCCGGACTCACGTTGAGCTTATGCTCAGCGAGAAAAATGATCGGCCCGCAAATCGCCGTCAGCATTCCCGGCACGGCAAACCCGAGAAACTCGCGCGCGCCGCGATTGAGGCGCACCGGCAGACGCGGCTCGATGAACAAGTAGCGGTTGAGAAACACCACCAAACCCATGGCCACAATCATGATGTAGATCATCGCTGCCCTACTCCCAGCCGCTTGCAGGCAAACCCTGCGCCCATCCCCAGCACGCCCGAGACCACCACCGCCGACTCCCAGTGCAAGTAACTCAGCCATACCGAACACAACAGCGAGACCGCCACGCAGACCACCGTGGGTACGTCGCGCACCACCGGCGTGATCAAGGCGATAAAGGTTGCGGCAATGGAAAACTCCAGTCCCAGTTGATCAAGCCCCGGAATGCTTTTGCCGAGCACGATGCCCGCCAGGGTGAAGAGGTTCCAGATGATGTAGAACGTCAGGCCGACGCCCAGCGCATACCAGCGATTGAAGGTTTGACGGTCATAGTGGTTGACCAGCGCGAAAAATTCGTCCGTCAGCAAAAAGCCCAGGCTCATGCGCCAGCGCACATTGAGCGACGAGAGCGTCGGGCGCATGTGCATGCCGTAAAGCAGATGCTGGGATGTGAGCAGCAAGGTGGTCAGCACAATCGAGATCAGGCTGGCACCGCTCTTGACCATGCCGATCGCCACCAGCTGCGCGGCACCGGCGAACACAATGGCGGACAAACCCTGAGCTTGCAGCGGAGTAAATTGCGCATCAATCGCCATCGAGCCGGCCAACAAACCCCAGGGCGCACAGGCCAGAGACAGTGGAATAACGGCAAGGGCGCCGCGACCGAAGGCGAAATGAGGTAAGGCTGTAGGCATGGAGACGGCTCATCGACAGACAGTCGACAAGCATGCCAGCGTGATACGGGGCGTGTCTTGAACGATCGTGCTCAGGCGAGCCTGACCGAGACCTGCTCCACCGAGTCACGCGCTTCACGCAACTCATGGGCATCCTGGTTGAGCCGGTGAATGGTATTGAGCAGGCGTTGGCGCAGCACTTCATCGCCGAGTTTTTCGACGGCGCGCATCAGGTCAAACGCCGCGGTTTCGTTATTGTCCGCGACAGAATCGAGGGTTTTGCGCAGGTTGCGAGTGGCACGGGTCACGCGAGTTCTTCCTTCATCAGCAATGGGCAGGCACTTTAGGACATTCGTGTTTCATTTTAATTTCAGACACTTGTGGCTGATTGTCGGGCATTTGATCCACGTCAACGGAATTCAGGATTTGACCTACATATATGGCAAACCATATATTTGCAACGCTATCCATACCAAGACCTTGATCATGTCCGCCCCCCTCTCTCCGCCCGAGCTGTTCAAATGCCTGGCCGATGCCACGCGCGTACGGTTGATGTTATTGATCCTGCGCGAGGGCGAACTTTGCGTGTGCGAACTGATCCATGCTCTGTGCGACAGTCAACCCAAGATCTCCCGCCACCTGGCGCAACTGCGCAGTGGTGGGCTTTTGCTGGATCGTCGCCAGGGTCAATGGATCTACTACCGCATCAATCCGGCACTGCCCGACTGGGTCACCCAAGTGCTGGACACCACCTTGCAAGCTAACCAGCCATGGTTGCAAAACGACGCGCAGCGTCTTGATGCAATGGGCAACAGACCACAACGGGCCGGCACCTGCTGCTGAGCCATCGGAGCGTTTATTCATGCTTGTCGCAATTGCGATTTTTATCTTCACCATCGTTCTGGTCATCTGGCAGCCCAAAGGCCTTGGGGTCGGCTGGAGCGCAACCATGGGCGCGATTCTGGCCCTGGCGTGCGGGGTCATCAGCCTGTCTGACATCCCGGTGGTGTGGCACATCATCTGGAACGCCACCGGCACCTTTGTCGCGCTGATTATCATCAGCCTGTTGCTTGATGAAGCCGGGTTCTTTGCCTGGACCGCGTTGCATGTAGCACGCTGGGGCCGTGGGCGTGGCCGGCGCCTGTTTGCCTATATGGTGCTGCTCGGCGCCTTGGTGTCGGCATTGTTTGCCAACGACGGCGCAGCGTTGATCCTCACACCGATTGTGATGTCGATGCTGCTGGCGTTGCGCTTTTCCCCGGCGGCCACCCTGGCCTTCGTGATGGGCGCCGGGTTTATCGCCGACACGGCGAGCTTGCCGTTGGTGGTGTCGAACCTAGTGAACATCGTCTCGGCCGATTATTTCAAGATCGGCTTCAACGAATACGCAGCGGTCATGGTGCCGGTCAACTTCGTCAGCGTTGCTGCGACGCTGGCGGTGCTGCTGTGGTTTTTCCGCCGCGATATTCCGCAGGCCTACGACCCCGCCGACCTTGATGACCCGGCCAGCGCCGTCCACGACCGTGCGACCTTTCGTGCCGGGTGGTGGGTACTCGGGATTTTGTTGGTCGGCTGTTTCGCCCTGGAGCCGCTGGGCATTCCGATCAGTGCGATCTCCGCCGTGTGCGCCGTTTTGCTGCTGGTGATCGCCGCCAAAGGCCACAAGATTTCCACGCGCAAAGTGCTGAAGGACGCCCCGTGGCAGATCGTGGTGTTTTCCCTGGGCATGTACCTGGTGGTCTACGGCTTGCGTAACGCGGGTTTGACCACCTACCTGGCAACCTGGCTCGACACCTTCGCCACCTACGGCGTGTGGGGCGCGGCGATGGGCACCGGGGTGCTGACGGCGCTCTTGTCGTCGGCCATGAACAACCTGCCGACGGTGTTGATCGGCGCGCTGTCCATCGAATCCAGCCATGCCGTGGGCGTGGTCAAGGACGCGATGATTTACGCCAACGTGATCGGCAGCGACCTGGGCCCGAAAATCACTCCCATCGGCAGCCTGGCCACGCTGCTGTGGCTGCATATTCTTGCGCGCAAAGGCATCAGCATCACGTGGGGCTACTACTTCAAGGTCGGAATTGTGCTGACGTTGCCGGTGCTGTTGATCACCCTGGCGGCGCTCGCCTTGCGCCTGAGTCTGTGAAGACGTGTGCGGTGAACCGACTCTGGATGAGCTGGGCTACCGATGTCAGCATCCTGCATTACAAAAAAGGTAATCGCGACCTTGATAGTCCCGGCGTCATTGTCGTCGCCAGCAACCCTGACTACCTGGGCAGTTACCGATATCGATAGTGATGACGAGCGCATTTATAAAAAACACGCGTCCTCGTTTGCATCAATGAAATATTTAAAACCCTGAACCTCTTTTTGGAAGGTGCAGAGCTTACTGAACAGTCATCCTGCCCAGTAAGCTCGCCCCCAAATAGCGACCGGCTCACAGTGCGTATCCTTAAGCGCACGTTGCAGCCAGTGGTCGATCTGAACACCCTCGTCAGCGTATGCTCACGGCTGATTTTCTATCGAGCGGACCTATGAGCGCCATGCAACACGCCTGGCTGGGCAACTACGAAGTCACCCATACACGCTGCACGGGCCTGACCTTTGCCCGCCATAGCCATGATGAATGCGTGATCGGCGTAAACCTGGTCGGCGAGGAAAGCGTTTGGCTCGACCGCCGCGAGTTCCAGGCCGGGCCCGGCAGCATCACGCTGTACAACCCCGGGCAGATTCAAGGCGGCGGCGCGGCCGATGGCGCACCCTGGCATTTTTTCAGCCTGTACGTCGCGGCCGACGCGTTGGCGGCTGACCTGGGGCTGGCCCAGGTGGAATTTGATCGCTCGCTCTGCTTCCAGCCCGACCTGGCACAGCGCCTGGCTGCGGCGGTCAAAGGTGCCTTGAACAACGACCCATTGCTCCGCGAGATTAACGAAGACGCCTTGGTTTTGCTGCTGGGTGAAGTGGTGGGTGCCAGCGGCGTGCGCCTGCCCGGCGCTGCCACGGGCGGCAAAGGCATGATCCGCCGCGCCCAGGAGCTGCTCGCCGAGCAACTGAGCCAAGCGCTGCCGCTGGACCAGTTGGGCGATGAGCTGGGCTTGTCCAAATTCCATCTGTTGCGCACCTTCCAGAAAGAAACCGGGCTGAGCCCCAGGCAGTGGGCGATGCAATTGCGTACGTGTCGTGCCAAGGGACTCTTGCGCCGCGGCGCCTCGGCCAGCGACGTCGCGCATGAGCTGGGGTTTGCTGACCAAAGCCATCTCAACCGGCACTTTCGCGCCGCCTATGGCATTACCCCAGGCCGCTATCAAAGCCTGTTGAAACGCTGAAAGCGCAATCTGGTTCAAGACACCTGCGCCACACAGCCGCACACTGCGCGCCTCTGTTGAAGGAAAGCGGCATGGTCACGATCTTTTTTTACGCGCTGGTATTCGGTTTTGTGTTTTGCCTCTCACCCGGCGCGGTGCTGGCAGAAACCTTGCGCCGTGGCTTGCTCCATGGGTTCACCTCTGCCTTGCTGGTACAGATCGGTTCGCTGGTGGGCGACGCCGCCTGGGCGGTGATCGGCCTCACCGGCATCGCCCTGCTGATTGAGCATGAAGCCGTGCGCGTTCCGCTGACGATTGTGTGCGCGGTGTACCTGGCCTGGCTCGGTGTGCGCAGTCTGATCGACGCCTGGCACCTGCCCGCGGCAAACAGCGGGCCGGTCCGCTCCGGACAGAATGCGCTGGCGGTGGGCGCGGCCATTTCCCTGGCTAACCCGAAGAACATTGTGTACTGGGGCGCATTGGGCAGCGCCTTGTCCGGGATCGTCGGCGCCACGCCCAGCCCTGGGCAAACCCTGATGTTTTTTGCAGGTTTCATGCTGGCGTCGGTGCTGTCGTGTTTTCTGATTGCGGCGCTGGTCAATCTGTTACGCAAAAACGCCTCGCCGCTGTGGCAGCGCGTCAGTTACGGCGCGTGTGGTTTAGTGTTGATCTATCTGGCAGTTCTGGCTGCACAGGGCGTATGAAGTTATATATCCCATAACTAACCGTGCCCCTTGTCTGAATAAACTCTGAACGCGGACTGATTTAATTAATCATGCGTTGACATTTTGTAACCGCCTGAGTAGATTGCCCGTGCCCGCAACTGGGGCCTTTTTTAAACCTCACAAAAGAAGCCAATGGACACAGTATCTAGTCGCTGTCCGAGCACCGCTTTAGCGGGCATCGGGCGCCAAACCCAGAATATGACAGGACTCGCCTTCCAGGTCCGGTAAGCTGCGCTAGAGCTTGATGCTCCACCGTAACTGCCTCACCGGTCGCCCGTCCGGTCCCGAGGTGTGTTATGACCTTCCAACTCATTGCTTTGCCCGATGTACGTACGCTAGCCGCCGCCCTGCGCGCTAATCTGTGCCGCGAGCCCGCAGGCTTTTCGCCTACCCGGGCCACGTTTGCTGCACCCTCCCCTCAAGCCAGTAAAGACCAAGCGCGTCCGGCCCCGGTGTTGGCGCACTGGCACCTGTGCCCTGCCAGCGGCCAACTGCTGCAGCACTGGGACCATGCCGACCCTCAAGACCCGCAGAGACCTCAGGTTTCCATGCTGGCTCAAGCGCGCCTGATGTTCGGACTTTACCTGAGCACTCGCAGCGCTTAACCCGGCTGGAAACAGCAACTTTCTAATTGATGTTCTGGAGTTCTTTATGAACACGTCCAGTAGTAGCCCGCTGCGCGTTAGTTAACTAACGCGCGTGTGGCGGGCGCTGTAGAAGTTATGTGAACACCTTATTTAAACCGATCGCGAAGTTTGCGGCTCGGCATGCTTTCGCTCGCCTGTCTTCAGGTAAGTACCGGGTATGTTTTGTCGAGAATTGGCGACAGGAGTACAGACAATGAGCGCCGTAAAAAACACGCCTCTGCACAAGAAAAATGGCACCGACACCGACACCAAACTGTCGATGCGCGCCGCCCGCGAAGCCCAGAACGGCCTGCAGGCCACCCTCGCCAACGTGCGAGCCACCCAGGATGGCTTGACCGAACTGGACGCCTCGGCGCGTCTGCAACGCGAAGGCTTTAACGAAGTGGCCCACGACAAGCCGCCTCACGCCCTCGTCCAGTTCCTGCAGGCGCTGAACAATCCCTTCATCTACGTGTTGCTGACCCTGGCGGGCATCAGCTTTGTCACCGACTATTGGCTGCCGTTGCAGGCCGGTGAAGAAGTCGACCTGACCAAAGTCATCATCATCATGACCATGGTGCTGCTCAGCAGCCTGCTGCGCTTCTGGCAGGAACACCGCTCGGCCAAATCCGCCGAAGCACTCAAAGCCATGGTGCGCACCACCGCCACTGTGCTGCGGCGTGAGCAAGTCGGCGCCCAGCCGACCCTGCGCGAAGTGCCGATGCGCGACCTGGTCGCCGGCGATATCGTGCAACTGTCGGCCGGCGACATGATCCCTGCCGATGTGCGGCTGATCGAATCCCGCGACCTGTTTATCAGCCAGGCCGTGCTGACCGGCGAAGCCTTGCCGGTCGAAAAATACGACACGCTCGGCGATGTCACGCAAAAATCCGCCTCTTCGCTGGCGGCCGACCAGGGCAACCTGCTCGACCTGCCCAACATCTGCTTCATGGGCACCAACGTGGTCAGTGGCCGCGCCAAGGCCGTGGTGGTTGCCACCGGGCCGCGCACTTACTTTGGCTCGCTGGCCAAGGCGATTGTCGGCTCGCGGGTGCAGACCGCGTTCGACCGTGGGGTCAACAGCGTCAGCTGGCTGTTGATTCGCTTCATGCTGGTGATGGTGCCGATCGTGTTCCTGCTCAATGGCTTCTCCAAAGGCGACTGGGGCGATGCATTCCTGTTCGCTCTGGCGGTGGCGGTGGGCCTGACCCCGGAAATGCTGCCGATGATCGTCAGCGCCAACCTGGCCAAGGGCGCTACCGCCATGGCCAAGCGCAAAGTGGTGGTCAAGCGCCTGAATGCGATCCAGAACTTCGGCTCGATGGACGTGCTGTGCACTGACAAGACCGGCACCCTGACCCAGGACAAGATCATCCTCGAACACCACGTCAACGCCTTTGGCCAACGTGATGATGCGGTGCTGTCCCTGGCCTGGCTGAACAGCTACCACCAAAGCGGCATGAAAAACCTGATGGACCAGGCCGTGGTGCAGTTCTCGGAACACAACCCCAAGTTCCAGCGGCCATTTGCCTACAGCAAGGTCGATGAATTGCCGTTCGACTTCGTGCGCCGTCGCCTGTCGATCGTGGTCAAGGACGCCGCCGGCGACCAGATGCTGGTGTGCAAAGGCGCGGTGGAAGAGATGCTGAGCATTTCCACCCACGTCATGGAAGATGGCGCTGCAGTGCCGCTGGATGATCGTCGCCGTGACGAGCTGCTGGCACTGGCCAATGACTACAACGAGGATGGCTTTCGTGTACTGGTGGTCGCCACCCGCAACATCCCCAAATCCCTGGCTCGCCAGCAGTACACCACCGCCGATGAGCGCAACCTGATCATCCAGGGCTTCCTGACCTTCCTGGATCCACCGAAGGAAACCGCAGGCCCGGCGATTGCGGCGCTGCAACAAATTGGCGTGGCAGTAAAGGTACTGACCGGCGACAACGCGGTGGTCACCAGCAAAATCTGCCGCCAGGTCGGCCTGGAGCCTGGTCAACCACTGCTGGGCGTAGAAATCGAAGCGATGGACGACGCGACGCTGCTGCGCCGCGTGGAAGAACGCACCGTGTTTGCCAAGCTGACGCCGCTGCAGAAATCCCGGGTGCTCAAAGCGCTGCAAGCCAACGGCCACACTGTGGGTTTCCTCGGCGACGGCATCAACGATGCGCCGGCGCTGCGCGATGCTGACGTGGGCATCTCGGTGGACAGCGGCACCGACATCGCCAAGGAATCGGCCGACATCATCCTGTTGGAAAAGAGCCTGATGGTGCTGGAAGAAGGCGTGCTCAAGGGCCGCGAAACTTTCGGCAACATCATGAAGTACCTGAACATGACCGCCAGTTCCAACTTCGGCAACGTGTTCTCGGTGCTGGTGGCCAGTGCGTTCATCCCGTTCATGCCGATGCTGGCGATCCACCTGCTGCTGCAAAACCTGATGTACGACATCTCCCAGCTGGCCCTGCCGTGGGACAAGATGGACAAGGAATACCTGGCCAAACCGCGCAAGTGGGATGCGAAAAACATCGGCCGCTTCATGATCTGGATCGGGCCGACCTCGTCGATCTTCGACATCACCACCTTTGCGCTGATGTGGTACGTGTTCAGCGCCAACAGTGTGGAAATGCAGACCCTGTTCCAGTCCGGCTGGTTTATCGAGGGGCTGCTCTCGCAAACCCTGGTGGTGCACATGTTGCGGACCCGCAAGATCCCGTTCTTCCAGAGCACGGCCGCCTGGCCGGTGTTGATGATGACCGCCCTCGTCATCGGCCTGGGGATCTACGTGCCGTTCTCGCCGCTGGGCACCCTGGTCGGCCTGCAGCCGCTGCCGCTGGCGTACTTCCCATGGCTGGTCGGCACGCTGTTCGCCTACTGCTGCGTGGCCCAACTGATGAAAACGATCTACATCCGCCGCTTCAAGCAGTGGTACTGATCACCCGCCTCTGAAACGGTGGCCGTCGCCCGGCGGCCACCGTGCAACACAAGGATTCTGACTATGCGCGTGTTGATCTGTGCAGGTCGTCATTACGCCGACACCAAAAAGTCCCGCCAAGTGCTGGACGCTTACCACCGCCTGCGCCCGGTGCAGGTATTGATTCACGGCGGCAACCAATTTCTGGGCAGTGACGTTGAGGAATGGGCGCGGGAAATCGGCATCGACGTGGTGCGTTACCCGCCCAATTGGCAACGCCATGGCAAGCAGGCGGAACGCCAGCGCAACCATTTCATGCTGACCGACAGCCGCCCCGACGTGGTCATCGCCCTGCCGGGTGGTGACGACACCTCGGAGTTGGTCTGCCAGGCCAAAGCCAGCGGCATTTCGGTGCTGACCGTAGAAAGCTGAATTCAAGCGAGGTGCATCATGCACAAAAAACACACCCCTCATCGCCAAGACGGGTTTGCCAAATATCGCGCACGTCACTATCGCGGCGCTCGCCATACCCTGTTGCTGCTGCCGCCGGCCAAGCGGCGTGCACTGCAACGCAACCTTACGTTTATTGGCGTGACCCTGGGCCTTGTCCTGCTCATCGCGCTGCTTTCCAAAGCTCACGCAGCCGGTGGCGCCTATGTGGTTGATGACGGCGCGGTCAACGCCCCAGGCGAATGCAATGTGGACGCCTGGTACACCGCCAATCGGCACGAAGGCAACAGCCACAGTGAAACCTTGAACCCGGCCTGTACCTTCAACGCACTGCCCTCGGTGCAATGGAGCGCCGCATTGTCGCGCGCCAGCCAGGCCGGCGATGCCCAAACGCAGGTCAGCCCGCAAGTGAAGGCCCAGGTGTGGTCACGCGAGGACCTGGGGCTACAGCTGGCAGTTTCGGCAACGTCGCATGTTGCCTTGGATCGCCAACACGCGTTCGACGGCGCGGACCTGAATGTGCCATTGACCTGGCAACCTGTCCAAGCGCTGCGCCTGAACCTGAATGGCGGCTGGACACATGCCTACAACGGCGGCGAGCAAAACCATCGCCTGACCTGGGGCACGGGGTTCGAATATCAGCTTGCGCATGCTTTGACGCTGATCGGTGAGCGCTACGGCCAGGAAGGCGGCGACCAGGCGTGGCAGGCCGGGCCCCGCTTCCATCTGGGCGCGTTGGTGGACGTGGATGTCGTCGTCGGGCAGAGCCTGAGCGGCGAGCGCGACCAGTGGTTGACGACCGGCGCCACCCTACGTTTCTAAGCTTTGGCTTGCTGTTCCAGGTGCAGTTGCAGATCAGGATCGAGCTGCAACTGCCCTGCCAGTTCATCCAGATAGCTACGCTCGCCTTCCTGTTGATCATTGACCAGCATCACGCTGGCCAGGTAGATCTCCGACGCCACCGCCGGGTCACGCGCATACTCGGCAAAATCGGCAGCATTGAGCGGCTTGGCCACTTCGGCGTCGAGCCATTGCTGCAATTGTGGGTCATCGGTGTGGCGGCCGATTTCGGCGCTAATCATCTGCTGCTCCTGCGCGTCGATCTTGCCATCCGCCTTGGCGGCCGCAATCAATGCACGCAACAGCGCATGGCTATGGGCCTCGGCCTCAGGGCCGTCGAGCTGATCAACCGTCTGAATGGCTTGCTGGGGTGCAGACGTCTGCTGTCGTTGCCAGGCCTGATACGCCTGAAACGCGGCCATCCCGAGGGACGCCAGTGCCGCGTAATTCATCCCGCCGGAACGCGCCTGCGTCGTACCGCCGGCGGGCGCGCCGCGCAGCAGCCCACCGAGACCACCCAACAAACCACCCAGCCCACCGCCGGCCGAGGCAGTGCCGGTGCTGGTGCCTTTGAGCAAACCGCCCAACAGGCCGCCCAGGCCACCGCCCGAGGTGGCGCTGCCTGACTGCCCGCGCAGCAATTGTTCCAATAGATCGCTGGTATTCATGGTCTTGCCCTCCCAGGGCGCAGTGTTGGCGTTCAACAACCATAGCCCGCCGCAGCTGGAACACCATGACCGCCGGGCAGGCACGCTCTATGATGACGCCATTGCGCCGTTGAGAGAGAACACCCGTGAACCGTATCGAGCACATCGCATTGATGGCCCACTACAACCAGTGGATGAACCGCAAACTCTACGACGCCGCCGGCACGCTGACGGACGCGGAGCTGGCGGCGGATCGACAGGCGTTTTTTGGCTCAATCCTCGGCACGCTGAATCACCTGGCGCTGGGGGATACCGTCTGGCTCAAACGCTTTGCCCAGCATCCAGCGGGCTTTTCGGCGCTGGCCCCCTTGAGTGCGATTGCCACACCCACCGACCTCAAGCAGCTGGCCTTTGCCGATATCCGCGCGCTGTCAGCCCATCGCGCGTGGCTGGATCAGCTCATCATCGAGTGGGCGCATAGCCTGCGCGAGTCCGATCTGGACCAGCACCTGAGTTATCACAACATGCGCGGCGCAGCGAACCGCAAGCCGTTCTTTGGCTTGCTGGTGCATTTTTTCAATCACCAGACCCACCACCGAGGCCAGGCAACCACGCTGCTGACCCAGGCGGGCGTGGATGTAGGCGACACCGACCTGCTGGCACTGATTGACTGAGCTCAGCGTGCGCTGAACGCGGTGTAGGCCTGCATCAAGCGCGCAAAGTCCTGCGGCTCAGGCAATTGCGCAAAGCTTTCGACGGCAGGCGTGGAAACCCAGGGCAGCTTTTCGCTGGTCCAGGTTTCCATGAACGGCACGTAATCGTGGGCGTCATCCAACAACGTCGCGCGCACATTGACGAATTCGTCGATGCCATGGGGTCGGGTAAACAGCCAGCTCATGCAATGCGGGCAGCAATAGTGACGGTCCACACCGTGCAAGCCGCCGATGACCGGGCAACCCTGGGTCACGGTAAAGCCACTGGCGGGGATCAAGGCGCTGAGGGAGAAAGCGCTTGAGGTCATTTTCCGGCAGCCGCTGCAATGGCAGGCCATGGTAATCACCGGCGGCAGGCTCACGCTGAAACGCACCCGGTTACAACGGCAACTGCCTTCCAGGGGCAACACGTCGACAGTCATCATTCATTCCTTTTTATGATTTTTGGCCCCGCAGGGTAACGTGAAGCCGTCGCGAAACAAAACCGAACGCCACGCCGCGCCCGGGGTCCAAACCCTGAGGCAGCGGGGTTAATTGCCCCGCCCTGCTCACGTGCACCTGCTGGTCTGGGATGCGCGTACCCCCATAAGAAGGAGACGCTTACATGGTCACTCACTTCAAGGTCGCCGGGCATCTAGCCTGCGGCCACCACGGCAGCAACCTCACGTCCAGCACCGAGCTGAACCGAGTCAAATGCCGCACCTGCCGCAATACCGAAGCCTACAAAGAAGCGCGCCGCACACAACGCAATGCCGCTCGCCGCTCCGCGCGCAAAACCCAGACCCACACTGCCAGCGACTGGCGCAGTGCGTGGACACAACGCCTGACCGACCTGCCCGGGTTGCAGCGCTTGCCACGCGGGTTCAGTGGGCAGCGCTTTGTCTGATCTGTTCGGGTATTGAGAAAATATTCACCAGGTTCCCATCGGGGTCCTGCAGCAGTGCGCAAGTATTGCCCCATGGCATGATCGTCACAGGCATTACCACTTGCGTGCTGCTCACCCGCAGCAGGATAGCCTCGACCTCCTCCACCTGAAACTCCAGGATCGCCGAGCGGTTACTCGCAGCGACGGCCAACCCGTTGTTATGCAAGCGGATCAAACGCTCGTCGCTTATCGCCAGAACCACACCCTCGAAATGAATCTCGGCAAAACCATCAGCCCGACGCCGCGGCTCGATAGTCGACAGGTTTTGATAGAACCGTATGAGTTGCTCAAATTGTTGAGTCACGATGCGAACAGATGCAAATTTCATGAGCTGACCTGACTGGAATACGCAGGCGCACTCTAATTCAGGGCTGTGTCAGATAGTGGCAGGAGCATGTCGTGGCGTGTCAAAACCCTCGCCTCGACGCCAGATTCCTCGTGTAGATCACTGATCTGACAAGCTTTTTCAACTTTGCGCGAATGCAACAAACACAACCTTCGACCTTGCATCCCAGCGCCTGGGTCTATATATTCCCAACCCTGCTGCACCGCGCTACCGCCCGAATGGCGAAACTGGTAGACGCATGGGACTTAAAATCCCCCGCTCGTAAGGGCGTCCCGGTTCGATTCCGGGTTCGGGCACCATAGATATCAAGGGCTTGCATGGGGAATTTCATGCAGGCCCTTATCATTTATGCTCCGCAATTTGATACATTGCACCGCAATACAATTCCACCGGCGTCCTGCCGACAGAACAAAACTACCCAAAAGACACGCCCACTACTACGCTGTGCCCTCCTTGGAGGAACACCGATGCCCAACTCAGACCTGATACCGCCCCTTCTCTCGAAGCTCTACGAAAACCAGCTGGCCCTTGAGGCTTCCATCATGGAGATATCGAAATGGGTGGAGCAGCGCGGCTCCGCCGAAGTGGCTGAAAACGTACGCGGCGCCTTATACACCCTCGATCACAACCAAGACTTTATAAAGATGACCTTGGCAGTCCTCCTGGCTCCGGACTGAACGCCTCTCGTCGCCTGAAATCGCGTCGTGCTTAGATCTCCATTACTGTATGAACATACAGCTATCGGATTGATTCACCATGCACTCTATTGACGAAGACACCTCAGCGTGGCTTGGCTGCCCTACGCCTCTGGAAATGTACAAGCACCAGTGCGCCCTGCTCGAGGACGAGATCACACAGACTCAGGCCCTCCTGCGCAAAGCACGGTGGAACATTGCTGGCCTGGTGCAGATGAACGATGTGCTGGCTACACGTTTAGCCGAAGTAAAGGAAGTCCTAAAAATGGCTCAGGTGGAAGTCGCGCTGCTCAAGGAAAAATGCTCAGAGCCTGCCATCCTCAGCATGAAACTGGTTACGGAGCAGCGCGACTATCTTCTCAGGGAGAATCAGCGGCTAATGTCGGAGCTCAAGCGCGCCGAGGCTCCCTCAACCTAAGTCGTCGGCATATGCCGTCAGGGCATCATTTACCAACTTACCCCACTGCGCGCTGTCAATAAGTCCGTGATCCTTGAAGATATTCGCAGCATGTTCACTGGCTTGATATCGCTCTCGCGAAGATTGGAATCTACGCGCTGTGTCAGGACTCGGCGTGACTGATAGCTCTAACGCTTCAAGCTCAATTTTGATCGCCATGACGAATGCTCTGGATAAGTGCCTGCAGTGTAGAGGCCACCTGCTGATCAGACGTTCCATCAAGCCGGACGAGCGGAGAAGATTATGTGCGGAAGACTTACCCAGTACCGGGGGATTCACGACTTCGTGGCAGCGTTGAACATGCCTAATGCCCTGGCGAACTCCGTCGGCGAATTGCCGCTCGAACGCTACAACGTCGCCCCGACAACCCAAGTCGCCCTGCTCCACCTGCAGGGTGACCTGCTGCACGCCGACCTGGTGCGCTGGGGATGGCGGCCGCACTGGGCCAAGGACCGCGCCGCGCCGATCAATGCCCGTGTTGAGAAGGTGGCCCACGGCCCGTTCTTCCGGGCGATCTGGCCGCACCGCGCCATCACGCCGGTCGACAACTGGTTTGAGTGGGTGGACGAAGGCGGACCGAAGAAGCAGCCCTACCTGATCCGCCGGCGGGACGGTGCACCCGTGCTGTGCGCCGCCATTGGCCAACTGCCCGACACCGATGAGGGCCCGGGCGAGCATGACGGATTCGTGATCATCACCGCCGACAGCGCAGGCGGCATGGTGGACATCCACGACCGGCGGCCGGTGGTGCTGACGCCCGACCTGGCTCGTGAATGGCTTGACCCGGCCACGCCCAAGGAGCGCGCCGAGCAGATGGTGCTGCATCAGGGAGAGCCGTCGGAGGTCTTCGAGTGGTTCAAAGTCGATACGGCCGTGGGGAACGTGAGGAATAAGGGGCCAGAATTGATTCGGCCTTTAGATTAATTGGGGTAGAAGTACCAAATGACAGTCGCCACTGTGATGACCCAGCCGAGGTCAGCAGTATTGACAGACCCGCAAGCCGCTTGTCCATGGTGCCCTTTCAGTTCTCTAAATGATCGAAGTCAGAGCGCACCCGAAAAGAGTAGTTCAGTGTACTCATCGCGCAATGGCGCGAACATACGCCTGGCACGCGCGCAGCGCTATCAATCCGTTATCCCCATCGTCGGTGATGGCGATAATTCGTTGCGCATGCGCTGGGTCAAGTTTGGCTCGACGGGCTGCATGAACCACGCTGACGGCGCCGGCGGCGGCAGGCACGTTGCAGCCACTGGCTGAATCCGTGGCGTCGAGAAGGACTGACAGCCGCACATCAGCAGTAGCGAGGCGGTCACGCAGCAGAGCCTGGTTGCGCTGGACATCTGATAATTCCTTGGAGTGTTGTTGGTCTGCGGCGGTTGCTCTCTGCTCGGCAGCCAGGCGCTTGTCCTGCTCGGCGCGGGCCTGGGTGGTAGCGGCGTTGCCGATCGTGTCGAGGTCCGTCTGAAATTGCGCCGCCTGCTTTGCAAGCTTCCCGTCATACCGCCAGTCCTGCACCTGCCAGGTCACGCACGCGGCGACGGCCATCAGCACCAGGATCAGCAGCACCAGACTCGCCAGTTTCTGCACCGGCGTCATGCCAGCGCCCGCCGCACGCCTTCCGCCAGCACAGCATCGGGATATGCATACCCGGCGTTTTCATGGTGGATAATCGCCTTGACGAATCCGGACATCACCGACGGCTGCGAAAGGTCCACCTCGGCGCCAGAGCGGGTGCCGGTGTTCGCCTCGACGGCACGCACGTAGGCTGCGGTGTCGTTCTCCACGGCCGGCGCCCAGCGACTGATGATCGCCTTTACCGTCTTCAAGCCATGCTTTCGCTGGTAGGTCAACAGCACCTTGCCCAGGGCGCGGATGCCGTTCTCGGGCGTATCGAACCGGGCGAACCGTTTCTCGATCTGCGGAGCGGGCTTGAGCTGGCCTTGCCACTGGTTGGCTGGGTTGTAGTCGATGTTGCCGGGGTTGCGGTTGCGAACACCGCGGGTTTCAGTGATGGGCATAGCTTTTCTCCAAGCGAAAAAAAACCGCTCAAGGCGGCATCGGTGTGCTTCTTTGTGGCGGGCTCTGCTTAAACCTGTGCAGCCTTCAACGCAGCGAGCTCTGCGCGCAATTCTTTGACAGCTCCCATCAAGTCAGTGATCAGCGCCATCGGTTCGAGCTGCTGAACGCGGGGCTTTCCATCCTCGCCAAGCCCATCTTTTTCGCCGGTAACGGCAAGCGGATTAACCGCCTGCGCTTCGTGTGCGATCAGCCCTTGGTAAACGACGTCATCCCCTTTGAAGACATCACCAAACGC